>JBKPRJ010000099.1:0-11572 GCA_046734455.1 Actinomycetota bacterium
GCGCACACAACCTCACAGTTTCCGGCGGTCATAGCGGCGGGGAAACACCTCTTCCCATTCCGAACAGAGAAGTTAAGCCCGCCAGCGCCGATGGTACTCGGAGGGCAACCTCCCGGGAGAGTAGGACGCCGCCGGTTTTTCTGTCGAAAGGGCCGCCCCGAGCGGCTCTTTCGCGTTAAGCCGCGCGCAGCCTCTCGCGCCACTCGGCGTCGAGGGCGCGGAGGCGGGCGACGCGCTCCCCGATCTGCGGATGCGTGTTGAACATCGCCGCGATCCCGACGGGCTCGAAGGGGTTCACGGTGTAGACGGGCTCCGTCACCGGGCTGCCGCTGAACTCGACGAGCTCGTTGACCTGCTCGAGCCGGATCAGCGCGCCCGCGAGCCCGTGCGGCGACTCGCAGATGTTTGCCGCGCGCGCATCGGCCGCGAACTCTCGCCGCGGCGACAGCAGGATCTGCACGAGGCTCGCTGCGAGCGGCGCGAGCACGAAAAGGAGCGCGCGCTGAAGCCAGCCTCCGATCCGGCTCGCCTCGACGAGCCAGCCGGCGAGGACGACGACAGGCGTCTGGACGAGGACGTCCCGCTGCCGGATCTTCGCGAGCTCGTGAGCGATCACGCCTTCGAGCTCCGCCGGCGGCAGCGCCGCGGTCAGACCCTGGCTCAGCCCGATGGACGCGCCCGACACCCCGCGTCCGACCGAGACCGCGTGTGGATGCCCGCTCGGCAGAACGTAGAGCCGAGGTCGTCCGACGCCCGCTCTCGCCGCGAGCCGCTCGACGGTCGTGTGCAGGAGCGTCGCCTCGGCAAGCGTCAGCTCGCGCGCGCCGAGCGAAGCGAGCACGATCCTCGGCCCGTACCAGAACACCGTCGCGGCCATGAGCAGGCAGACGACGAAGAACACGCTCGCGAGCCGCCAACCTCCCAGCCACCACCCGAGAGCGCTGAACGCGGCCACGAAGCCGCCGAGAAGAAGCCAGGCCTTGAGAATGTTCCGCGCCGCGATGAACACGGAGCGCTACGGCTCGTCGCCGTCGGCCCCCGTCAGACCTCGCGGAGGCCAGTCAGGCTCCGGCGCGTCGCACCGGCTCGAGCAGTGGAGTGAGGCGATGTTCTGGAGCGGGATGAGGATGTGGCCGTTGAGCTCGATGTGCGGGACGCCTTCGATTCCGCAATAAGCGGTGAGGGTGCCGTCCTGGTACTCGCCGCCGAATAGCTCGACTTCGACCTGCTCGCCCTTGTACTTGTGCGTGTAGTCCTCCACCGGTCGGAGCGTAGCGGAAGCCCAGGAAACGTCCCTGCCGTTATCGCGTACGAGAAACGAGTCTTCGGGAACCGGGCCACCCGAACCACTCGCTGGTCTCGGCGTCTTGCCTCGCATCGGAGTCATCGCATCAATCGTCGGCGCTCTGGCACTCGTGGGATGGCCCCGATAGAGAAATCGGGACATGTCCGACTGTCGCGGGCGCTAATTGCTTTGAGGCCCGCCAACTCCTCGATCAAACGACGCTCGCGAAGGTTCGGCAGAATCGGAATGAAATGGACCTACGGTGGCTGGGCATGGACACTGGACCATCAGGACGAGACCTCGGCGGTCATCGTCGGAGCGGACGGCTTCAACCGCATCGAGGCAATCTTCTCTGTAGGTTGAGCTTGCGAACACGGCCGAAGCGCGGAAAGCCGCCGGCGCCCATATTCACCGCGGAGCCAATGGCATAAGGTGACCTTTGGAAATGCTTCCGGACGTCCTTATCACCCGTTGCGCCTGGTGTGATCGCTACGAGGCGGGCGGACAATGGCTGCCCAAGGAAGACGTCGCGGAATTCCTGCGGGACGACGGGACGAGCGTGACGCACGGTATCTGCCCGAATTGCGTGGCCGATCTCAAGGTCCATCAGCTGAGCGCGTGACAGCGCTGACGATGAATCCTCAGGCACTTCTTAGGCAGCTCTCAGCCCGCTCTTAGAGCTGGCCGCCACGGTTCGGGTCACGTTCGAACGCGACCCGCACGCAACCGGAAGGAGAGCATGGACAACCGCAATCGGACAAGACGCGCGCTCCTGCCGGCGCTGTCGTTCTCGGCCCGGTGGCCGGGAGCTACGGCGTCGCGGCCGGGGCGACCGGGAACGGCTCGTCCTCGACGGACGGCACGTCGGCGCGGTCGGCTCCCACAGCTCCCGATCCTCAGAACCCCTGGGGTGGCCAAAGGAGCGACGAGAAGCGGCTGACCGGCGACGCGCTGGCGAAGGTCAGGGCGACCGCGCTGGCAGAGGTTCCGAACGCGACGATCGTTCGCGTCGAGACCGATGGAGACGGCAATGCCGCCTACGAGGCGCATGTTCTCGAGGCGGACGGGACGCCCGCGACCGTCTACATCGACAAGCAGTTCGACGTGGTCAGCGTCGAGAGCCGCTGAGTCCGAGGGTGGGGTCCGTCGTGCCGACCGCGGCGGGCCCTGCCTCACTCGCTGCGGAAGATTCGCCCCTTCTCGACGGAGACCGCCGAGAGCCGGGCGTTCGGCTCGACCGGGCCGGTGCGGCGGTGCGTCGCGATGTCGACACCGAGCGCGTGGGCGTGCACCGCGCGGATCGGCCCGCCGTGGGAGACGACGAGCACCGCGCCGTCCGGATGCTCGGCGGCGATCGTCCGGATCGCAGCGACGATGCGCTCACCCATCTCCTCGTAGGACTCGCCGTCGTCCCAGCCCGACCCGCCCTCCTGCCAACGGGCGAACGCTTCGGGGAATCTCTCGGCGCACTCGTCCCTCGTGTAGCCGCTCCACGAGCCGACGTCGACCTCTCTGAGCTCGTGCAGCTTCCGCACCTCGAGCCCACGGGGAGCCGCGACGGCCTCTGCTGTCTCCCAGGCACGCCGCAGGTCGCTCGCGTACACGGCTTCGAGCTTGACCTCCCTGAGCCGCTCGGCCAAGAGGCGGGCCTGCTCCCGCCCGCGATCGGTGAGCGGCCGGTCGGCGTGACCCTGCCAGCGCTGCTCGATGTTCCAGTCGCTCTCGCCGTGACGGGCGAGGTACACCGTCGTCATCGTCTGCGGATGACGGAGAGATCCCCGGCGGCAACCGCGCGCCGTCGTTCCACGTCGGCCGGGTCGACCATGTGGCCGTCGCGCTCCACGTAGCCGTCCTTCCCACCGATCGCGAGGAGGACGAGGTCCTCGTCACCCGCGTTCCAGAATTGCCGTGCCGTCGACGACTCGACGTGGCAGCAACCGCCGGGCCCAAGCTCGAACTCCTCGCCGTCCACGGCGAATCCGGCCCTCCCGCGGTGGACGAAGTAGAGCTCGTCCTGCTCGTCGTGGAAATGGTTGAACCATTCGGTCCCCGGTGGGAGGACGAGCGCGTTCGCGCCGAAGGCGCTCACGTCGAGCTCCCGGCGGATCTTGCGGAAGACGCCGTCGCCCATGTCATCGATCGAGCCGTGCCGGTGAGCCACGGCCGTTATCGTAGGCGCCCGTGCAGCTCGGCCTCGAACAGCGCGTCTGCGTCGTCACCGGCTCGACCGAAGGGATCGGGCAGGAATCCGCGCGCATGCTCGCCGAGGAAGGCGCACGCGTCGTCACGTGCGGGCGGCGTGAGTCGGCGCCCGGAGTGGGCGAGGCGCTTCATGTCGCCCTCGACCTCTCCGAGCCGTCGGCTCCCGGCGAGCTCGTCGACGCGGCGGAGCAGGCATTCGGGCGCGTCGACTGCCTCGTGAACAACGTGGGCGTCGCGTACCAGACGAGCTTCGAGGAGCTGACCGACGAGGACTGGGCGTCGATGTGGGAGCTGAACGTGATGAGCTACGTGCGCGCCATCCAGGCGGTCCTGCCCGGGATGCGCGAGCGTGGCTCCGGCCGGATCGTGAACGTGAGCTCGACCGCAGGCAAGCGCCCTTCCACCGGAATGCCGAACTACTCCGTGACCAAGGCGGCGGTCCTCTCGCTCTCGCGGCTCGTCGCAGACGTCTACGCCGAGGACGGGATCCTCTGCAATGCGGTCGCGCCCGGGCCCACGGCCTCGCCGGCCTGGCTGGCAGCGGGCGGTCTGGCGGACCAGAGCGCCGAGCGCAGCGGGAAGAGCCGTGAGGAAGTTCTCGAAGGCGTGGGGAAGGGCCGGCCGCTCGGGCGCCTCGCCGAGCCCGAGGAGATCGCCGCGGTGATCGTCTTCCTGTGCTCGGACCGTGCCAGCTATGTGACCGGATCGGCCTGGAGCGCGGACGGCGGAACTGTCCCCATCATCATCTAGCGTTAGCGGTATGCCCGAACTTGCCGGGAGGATCGCGGACGCGTTCGAAGCGCGCATCCGGGAGCAGGAGGAAACCTGGCTCTCGCCGCTCGCCGTGCGCTCGTACGAGACCCGGGGCCGGGCCGTCGAGGAGGACGAGTGCGGCCTCCGCACCCCGTTTCAGCGCGACCGCGATCGCATCGTCCACTCGAAGTCCTTCCGCAGGCTCAAGCACAAGACGCAGGTCTTCATCGACCCGAAAGGTGACCACTATCGCACCCGGCTCACCCACACGTTGGAGACCGCAGGCATCTCGCGCACGGTGGCGCGCGCGCTGCGTCTCAACGAGGACCTGACCGAGGCGATTGCCCTCGGCCACGACCTGGGCCACCCGCCCTTCGGCCACACGGGCGAGGAGGTGCTCGACGAGGTTGTGTTCGAGCGCTACGGACGCCGGTTCCGCCACAACGAGCAGTCGCTGCGCGTCGTCGACGTGCTCGAGAAGGACGGGTGCGGTCTCAATCTCACCGAAGAGGTGCGC
This sequence comes from Actinomycetota bacterium, assembly GCA_046734455.1. Lineage (GTDB taxonomy): Bacteria > Actinomycetota > Thermoleophilia > Gaiellales > Gaiellaceae > DATEOR01. Next base: position 4,758 of record JBKPRJ010000099.1, read on the forward strand.
GACGGCATCCTCCGGCACACAGGTGCCGGCGACCCCGCGACGCTCGAGGGCAAGGTCGTGCGCCTGGTCGACCGCGTCGCGTACATCAACCACGACATCGACGACGCGCTGCGGGCCGGAATCCTCTCACCGGGCGACCTCCCGCAGGAGGAGCTGGAGCTGCTCGGGGAGACCGGAGCGCGGCGTATCGACCGGCTCGTCCACGACATCGTCGAGAGCTCGGCCGACGCCGGAGACATCGTCCAGTCGGACGAGATCGGGCGCGCGATGCTGGACCTGCGCGCGTTCATGTTCGAGCGCGTGTATCTGGGGCCCGCGGCGCAGGATCAGCGCGACACGGCGACCGCGACGGTGCGCCGCATCTTCTTCCATCTGGTCGAGCACCCCGAGGATGTGCCCGAAGGGCTCCCCGGGGACGTGTCCGCGCAGGTGACGGACTACGTCGCCGGCATGACCGACCGGTTCGCGCTCGCATGGCACTGATCAAGAAGACGTCGATCGAGGAGGTCGTCGCCGCGGCCGACATGGTCGACGTCGTCCAAGGGCGGACGCAGCTCCGTAAGTCCGGCGCGCGCTGGGTCGGCCTCTGCCCGTTCCATTCCGAGAAGACGCCGAGCTTCGGCATCAACCCGGTCGAAAAGCTCTTCTACTGCCACGGCTGCCACAAGGGCGGCGACCTCATCACTTTCATCCGCGAGACGGAGGGCCTTGACTTCGCGCAGGCGGTCGAATGGCTCGCCGACCGCACGGGCACGCAACTCGAGTACGAGGAGACGTCACCCGCGCAGGAAGCCAGGCGCAAGCGGCGCGACCGGCTCGAGTCGCTCCTCGAGGACGCGGCGAGCTTCTACAGCCGCTATCTCTGGGACACGGCGGCGGGCGAGTTCGCGCGCGCATATCTGACCGAGCGCGGCTTGACGGAGGAGGTCTGCCGCGACTTCCGTCTCGGTCTCTCGCCCGGCGGCGATCGCCTCGCGGTGAAGGCGCGCGAGAAGGGCTATTCGCAGGACGAGCTCCTCGCGGCCGGCCTGGTCAACCGCCGGGGGAACGACTACTTCGCCGGCCGCCTGGTCTTCCCGCTCTCGAATGCGCGCGGCCGGGTGCTCGGCTTCGGCGCGCGCCGTCTGCACGACGACGACCCGATCAAGGCCAAGTACGTGAACTCGCCGGAGGGCGAGCTCTTCCGCAAGAGCCGGATCGTCTACGGGCTTCATCGCGCGCGGGCTGCGATCGCCAAGCAGGACGAGGCCGTCGTCGTCGAGGGCTACACGGACGTCCTGGCTCTGCACCAGCGCAGTCGGCACACCGTCGTCGCCTCGATGGGGACGGCGCTCACCGAGGAACAGCTGAAGGAGCTCGGCCACCTGACCAAGCGCCTCTTCCTCTGCTTCGACGCCGACGCGGCCGGCGAGGCGGCCACCCTGCGCGGGATGGATCTCGCCGCGGCGCGCGGCTTCCAAGTTCGGGTCGTGGCTCTTCCGCCTGGCGTGGATCCGGCGGACGCTGCGGATTCCTTCGACGAGCGGCTGCAGGCGGCTGTTGGCTACTTGAGGCACCGCGCCGAGGCTGAAATCGAGCGGGGAGGCTCTCGCCAGGAGCAGTTCTTGCGCGTACAGACCGCCTTGGCTGGGTTGCCCGATTCTCCTGATCGCGAAGAGGCGGTCCGCTTTGCGGCTGACAAGCTCGGCCTCTCGGCCGACATGCAGGCGGGACTCGCCCCGCGGGCACAGCGGAAGACCGGCGCCGTTTCGGACCGCGCGCTCGAGGGAGGCGACCGACTCGAGAAGCGCCTCCTCGCCGCGGTGGCCGCCGACCCCGAGCTGGTCGAGCACTACCTGGCGCCGCTCGACGACCGGCACTTCGACGATCCGCTCCACCAGCGCCTCCGGGCTCATCTGTGCGGCGAGATCGAGGCCGACGACGAGATTCTTCGGGCACGCGCCGAGCTCGACGCGACCGCCGAGACCGAGCATCTGGACGCCGACGCAGCGAAGGAGCTCTTCCTCCGCCTCGAGGAGCGTATGGTGCGCCGCGAGCTCGCGCGTCTCGAGGGAGAGGATCTGGCGCGAACCGTGGAGCTGCAGACGCTCTTGACGAAGATCCGCGAGGCTCAGCAAGAGGCCTCGTCCACCGCCCGCTAAAATTCCTCGGCCGTTCCCCGGTAGCTCAATTGGCAGAGCATCCGGCTGTTAACCGGAGGGTTGTTGGTTCGAGTCCAACCCGGGGAGCTTCACGTTTGCCCTGCAAATCGCATCACGCGCACGATGGGTCTATCGTCGGCGAGCCCGGCCAGGGCGAGAAATCAGCGAACTCGCTATCGAGTCGTCACTCCAGGGCAGCTAGAAGCCACAAGACGCCGTAGATGATTCCGGCGATGCCAATCGCGGCTCCGATAACTGCCAGGGCCAACCCCACACGCACATGCCCACCGTAGCCCGACGCCGGTCTCACCGTGCAGGCTCCGGCTCGGCGCCGAACCCGTGCTCAAGCATTCGCCGGCGAGCCTCGTCGCGCTGAGCCTTCCCGAACGAGCTCGCGTAAGACCGCGCCCATACACCGATCGTGTGCACGGTGATCTGCGCGGCCTCCACCGGGTCGACGCCTCGCCGGCCGGCGAGCGAGCAGAACGACGCTCGGAGATTCTGCGGCGTAGCGCGTTTGATCCCGGCCCGCTCGCAGGTCTCCTCGACGGCTCGAGCGATGTTCCGGTGAACCTCCGGGCCGCCGGTCCGGGTAACGAACACGAGGTCGCCGTCGCGACCACGGCCGGCCGTGAGCCCACGGCGAGGAGCTCGGCCAGGGCCGACTCGACGGCCGGGAACATGGGGACAAGCCGGGAGCTCGCCTCGGTCTTAGTGATCGGCGAGACCTGCTCGCCGCGTTCGGCCCGCGCGATGGTGCTTGCGTCGACGAGAGTGCGTCGGCTGAGCTCGGCTCGGCTCAGGTTCGACCGCTCTCGGAGAGCGCGAAGCTCCTTACCGCCGTGGGCGACTACCTGAGCGAGCACCTGCGTCATGCCTCAATATCGGCGCGTCGCTCGTTTTCCCTTGAAGTCAGATCCCGGCCGCGGAAGGATGGCTCGTGATGACCGCACTGGCTGTGATCAACGGGTTGCGATCGTCGTCCTGGTGCTCGTAACGGCCTACTACGCCTGGCAGACACGACAGATGGCGATCGAGATGCGGCAGGCGAGGCTCCTCCAGCCTGCTGCGCCAAGACCGTTCCTCGCGTTCAGTCGCTGAGCCAGCGTCGAAGCCGAGCCTGAGGGCTGTCGAGCGTTTACGGCTCCCTGTCTGGTGTGTGGCCGTTCGGAGTGGTCGAAGCGATCTGGACGGCCGTGGCGCTCCATCGCTACCGAGCGCTGCGTTTATTTCGCCAAACCCTCCCAGCGACAGTACGGAGCTCCTGTCGCTCAGGGTGTCTGTCGTCTCAACAACGAGAAGACGACGAAACCGAGCGCGCCCAGCACGAGGAGCGGAACGACGATGGGTCTACTTGCCGGCGGGTCAGGAACTCGTCCCGGGACGATCATCTCTGGTCGAGAAGCCGGGGCTGCACCTGCTGAGGCTTCCGGGGGCGACTCCAATGCTCGTCTGTCCGCGGGCAGTTGGTAGCGAAAGACGAATAACAAGCTAAGTAGCACAGCCATCGCGGCAACTACCAGCCCGACATAGTCGAGACTCACGAACCAGGGACCATTGGCGCAGACTCGTAGTAGCGATTCTCCATCGGTGCAAACACCTCTCGTGACTCAAGTCCGCAGGCGCCGAACTCTACAATGGAAGCGTTGATGACCCGAGCGTAGGGGTCATCCCTTACATTGCTCTTACCTCAGAACTTTGGCGCTCAGTTCGCGGAAGCTGGGACTGGTTCGGCCTCCGTCCTCGACGTCATGCGGATTGCAGGCGTCCGCGGCTAGGGCAACAACGTCCTCTCGCTGGCGAGGACTTAACATCGGTCATGGAGCAGCAGGACGTGGCTTCATTCGAAGCCGCGAAGGGCGGAGGCGCGCGCTTCGTTCGTGCACCTGCCCGGTATCAGCCTCCTGATTGCGAGTAGCGATCACGTAGTCTCGAAGAATCGACGAGCTCGCCATCCCGATCATGCCGAGCCGGAATCTGCGCGAGACGCTCGAGTTCTACGAGCGGCTGGGGTTCGAGCTGCGCGGTGCGCCGCCCGAGACGTACGGATACCTGATCCTCGGACGCGGCCAGATCGAGCTGCACTTCTGGGAGTCGCCGGAGGTCGACCCGCTCACAACCGACCACTCCTGCTACATCCGCATGGCCGACGCAGATGCGCTGTACGGGGAGTGGCTTGCAGTCGGGATTCCGTCCGACCCGAAGACGGGCAGCCGGCTCATGCCGCCGTGTGACACCGACTACGGACTGCGCGAGTTCGCGCTCGTCGACCGAAGCGGAAACCTGGTTCGCGTGGGCTCGCCGGCCGGCTAATTCTCGGCGGGCATGACCTGGAAGAGCTCCACGCGCCTCTTCACGTTCTTGAGCGACACCGCTCCGATCCCGCGGAAGTAGATCGAGTCGCCGCCCGTCCACGCGTCCATCACTTCCTGGGTGACGAGGATCTCGTGTGCGCGCGCGTAGTCGGCGGCGCGCGCGGCGAGGTTGACCACGGAGCCGAAGTAGTCGCCGTCTCGCCGAACCATGGGGCCCGAGTTGATACCTGCGCGGGCGGCGGGGAGCCCCTGCCTCTGAACTCGGCTCAGCACGCTGATCGCCGCGCGGATCGCGGAGTCCGAGTCGCCGAAATGCATCATCACGCCGTCGCCGAGCACCTTGACGAGACGTCCTCCGGTCTCGCTCGCAGCCGCCTCGACGGCGGCGATGAAGCGGGCGGCCTGCGCTGCAGCGACGTCGTCGCCGGCCTCTTCGGCGAGACGCGTGTAGCCGCTGAGGTCGATGAAGGCGATCGCCGGCTCGGCTCCCCGGGCGACTCGCTGCTCGCCGAGCTCGGACTCCATGATCTCCACGACCTGCTGGAAGGTGGACTCGTCGACGAAGCGGTCGAAGAGAAGCTCGACTGACCTCCGCCCGAGCTCGCGATAGCGCCGCCGCGCGGGCGCTGTGGAGGAGAGCATCTGCGACGGGGTGGCGCCGGCTGCCGTCGCCGGCTCGAGGAGCGTGACATCGACGAAATCGCGCTGCGCGTCGATGACGTGCCGGAGAGCTTCGGAGGTCGCCCTCACGACGCGCACGATTAGATCGTCCGGCGCGCCCGCAGCCTTTGCCGCGTCGACCAGCTCGAAGAGCTCGGCGTGGTCGGAGCGAACCTGCTGATCCGGCGGAAGGGAGCAGGTGCCGAGGATGGTGCCGAGACTCCGCGCGAGCTCGTCCGAGAGGCCGAGCCGCGCGACGAGCTCGGTCTGCGTCTCGGGGAGGAGCGGAATGGGATTCGGCGCGAGCTCTTCGATGAAGTCGAACGAGATGCGGCCCTCGCGGATTGCCTGGCCGACAGCCTCGAAAGGAACACCGGAGGTCTCGAGGGCGAGGACGAGGCGCACCCGGCGCACGTCGCTCGGACGAAACGAACCGCCGTCCTGAGGAGCGACGACGCCGAGTTCTGTGAGCTGCTCGACCGCTTCCTCCGACGTGCCGGCCGCGACGGCGACTTCGGAGGCGCTCAGCTCGGGCACGCCGAAATCGTAATCAAGCCAGGCCCGACCGCCGCCGATGAAGCAACGTGGAGACGCGGAGACGAGGACTCTCTCGGCGCGGGCTGCGCCGTGCAATTGCACGACTCTCGGTAATACCGCTCGTTTGGATCGCGCTCTATGTTGCATTTGCAAAAGCGGGCGTGTTTCACAACCCGCTCTTCGTCCAGACGGAAGGCGACATCGAGCTCGCACGCACCGAAGAGCCCGGCGTCCGAGTGCTCTTCCTCGGCAACAGCTTCACCTTCTACAACGACATGCCGCACATGCTTCACGAGCTGGCAGCGGAAGATCCCGGCGCGGCTCCTGTCTTCGCGGTCGCCCGCGTCAGGGGAAGCTGGACGCTGGAAGGAGCTACGGACGACAAAGGTTTCGTCTCCCTGGTGAACGACATCGATTGGGATGCGGTCGTTCTGCAAGAGCGGAGCTGGTATCTGGCCGAGTCCCAAGAGTGGTGGATGAAGGAGACCTATCCCTACGTGGACGACCTCCGCCGAAAGATCGAAGCTGGTCGCGATCCGGGATACCTCTTCGAGACGTGGGGCTATCGCGACGGGATCGCCAAGGGTGATTCCTACGACTGGATGCAGGGCCGGTTGGAAGACGGGTACGAGAGGCTTGGCGCGAGAGTCGGCATGGACGTGGTCCCGGTCGGAAACGCGTGGTACGCAGTTCGAAAGCTGAGGCCCGCGCTGAATCTCTACGCGTCCGACGGGCGACACCCGAACCGGGTGGGGTCATACCTCGCCGCGTGCGTCTTCTACGCCAAGCTCACCGGGCGAAACCCGTCTGAAAGCCGATACACCGCCGGACTCGACCCAGACGTCGCCCAGTTTCTTCAGGAGACGGCTTACGCGGCCGTCTACTGGAACTAGCCCCAGGGCTCGCTATACGACTGGTAGAACGGGCAGGCGCCTAGCGCGCCGACGGTCTCGGCCGGGTTGCCGACGTCCTGCGCGAAGTGCAGGTGCGCGACACCCATGGCCGAGCCCGAGAGCCCGAGCTGCTGTCCCGCCTGCACGTACTGCCCGGCGACGACGTCGATTCGCGAGAGGTGCGCGTAGTAGAAATGGACGCCGGCCGCGTTCAGGTGGACCCGGAGGCCGGCCATGTGCGGGTCGCTCGTGTCCTGCGGCCCGATCTG
>JBKPRJ010000100.1:0-11521 GCA_046734455.1 Actinomycetota bacterium
AAGGGCGCCGGCGGCGAGCCGGTCGACCTCTGGCGGACGATCATGTCGCACGGGGTCGCAGACCTTCCCCCGAACCGAATCGACGAGGACGCGCGGGTCCTCGAGACGACCGTCGCGGTCCCGCGCGGCCGGCCGCAGACGGTGCTCGTGCGCGAAGCGGGCAAGGGCAAGGCGACGGTGAGCGGCCGCGCGGGGAAGCGGTCCGAGACCGCGCTCGACGCCGTCCGGCACATCCTTCGCCTCGACGAGGATCTCTCGGACTTCTACACCGGGGCGCTGGAGGATCCTGACCTCTCCTGGGTGACGACCGGAGCCGGGCGGCTGATGCGGAGCCAGACGGTCTACGAGGAAGTCGTCAAGACGATCTGCACGACGAACACCGCGTGGGGCGGAACCGTCCGCATGGTCAGCGCGATCGTCGAGTACCTCGGGGAGCCGGCGGCCGGGGCTCCGGCCGAAGGGCCGTTCGGCCACGCCTTCCCCTCCCCCGCCGCGATGGCCGCGGCGCCCGAGTCCTTCTACCGGGACGTGGCGAGGACCGGCTACCGCGGCGCCTACCTGCGCTCGCTTGCAGACTCGGTCGCGTCCGGCGAGATCGACCTCGAGGAGCTCGCGACCGCGGATCCCACGGATCTCCCCGATGACGAGGTCGCTACGCGCCTGCTGGCCCTCCCCGGCGTCGGCCCCTATGCCGCGGCGCACATCATGATGCTCATCGGCCGCTACTCCAGGCTCGTGCTCGACTCCTGGACGCGCCCGAAATACGCGAGCCTGATCGGCAGGAAGGCGAAGGACGGCGCGATCGAGCGGCGCTTCGGCCGCTACGGCCGCTACTCCGGGCTCGCGTTCTGGCTCTACCTCACCCGCGACTGGGTGGCCGAGCCGCTCTGATTGGTGTCGCGGCCTCGCTGAGCGGGTAGCCACTCGAAAACGAGCGGGAGGTCCACGTGGACACCTGGGTTTGGATTGTCATAGCGGTCGCGATCGTCGTCGTGCTGGCGCTCATCTGGTTGAGCGCGCGGCGCTCGCGCCGTCTGGACGAGCGGCGCGACGAGGCGCGAGAGCTTCGCCAGCAGGCGGACACCCGTGCGGAGGAGGCCGACGAGCGGCGCGCGGCCGCCGAGCAGATGGCGCAGCGGGCCGAGGCCGACAGGCGCGAGGCCGAGCTCACCACGCAGCGGGCGAACGAGCTCGACCCGGACGTCGACGTCGAGGAGAACCAGACCCGGACCTGATCAGCTGAGGGCAGTCAGGCGGTAGCCGACGCCCCAGACGTTCAGGACGTAGCCCGCGTCTCCGCCGCGGTTCAACTTGCGGCGGAGACGCGACGCGTGCGAGTCCAGCGTGCGCGTGCGGCCGAGCGAGCGGAATCCCCAGACGTCGCGGAGAAGATCTTCCTTCTTGAAGACCCGCTCGGGGTCCTCCGCGAGGGCGACGAGCAGCTCGTACTCCTTCGCCGAGAGCTGGACGGGCTCGCCGCCGACGGTGACGAGGCGTGCCGCGAGGTCGATCTCGAGGTCCCGGACGCTGAGCCGCGAGTGGCGCGGCCCGGAGGAGCGGCGGAGCACCGCGCGCATGCGGGCGACGAGCTCGTCGTAGACGAACGGCCTCACGACGTAGTCGTCGCAGCCGCGCGCGAAGCCGCGCACGCGGTCGACCGGATCGCCGCGGGCGCTGACCATGATCACCGGCACATCGCGGTCCCAGGCCCGGCCGGGCTCGCCCTCGCGCAGTCGGCTGCAGACCTCGAAGCCGGAGCCATCCGGAAGCACCGCGTCGAGGAGCACGAGGCTCGGCCTCGCCTGCTCAACGAGCTCGAGCGCCGCCGTGGCCCTGTCGGTCGCGAGCACCTCGAAGCCGTCGTCCGCGAGCTGCTGCGCCAGGTACGCCCGTAAGGGAGTCTCGTGCTCGACCACCAGAACCATCCCCCCGACCATGGGCGCGGACGCTACCCAAGGCCGAGCGGCGCGCCTAGATGTCCTTTGCCTCAGAAGCGCAACAACGGCTCGACAGACGAACGCACATGCGTCCAGGCAGACCTAGTCGCAAGGAGGGGATGGGCGCGCGAAACGGGGGGCGACGCCTGGCAGCAAGCGGAGCGAAAATTCGCCCATGGACACCGAGGGAGCACGCGCGCTCGCCGAGCGGATCGCGTCCGGGCCTCCGCAGGAGGAAGGGGCGGAGCAGCCGGCGCCGCGCCCGCGCGAGCCGCGCCGCAAGGTCGAGCCGAGGCGGAAGCCGAAGCCGACCTCGGACCGAGTCGAGATCGTCTACGTCAAGCCGGCGCCCGCCCCTAGGCGCGAAGTGAGGATCTACGTCCGCGGGTCACAGGGCGAGTTGGAGCGCCGTTCATAGCGTCCTGCTCCTCGGGCGCTGAGCTCTTCCGCCGACGAATCACCACGTAGGCGGCGCCGACGACGAGCACGCCGGAAAGACCGAGCAGCACGTAGGGCCAAGCGCCGCTCGACGGCTCGACCGCGTCCACTCCGACGCGCTTCGTCGCCGCAACTGGCTTGAAGTCGCTCGTGTCGATGACAGCCAGCCGCTCGGCACCGTCGACCACGGACAGCCCATCTTCTCCAGGCCCGAGGTCGAGCCGCAGGTCGTAGAGATCCTGCCGCCCGGAGAGCATGGCGAGGTCGATGCAGTGCGCGTCCCCGTCGACCGTGTCGAGCGCATGGACGAACGGCTCCTCCCCCGCGCCGTCGTAGAGCGTGTAGGCCCAACGTCCGTCCGCGGTGGTCTCCCGGGTGATCGGAAAGCCGGCCATCCGCTCGTCGGGCTCGCTCTTGTCCACGATCGGAGTCGGGAGCAGCTTTCCGCTCGGCACGTCGAGCGCACGCACCTCGTAGCGCGTCGGGTCCCGGCGCGAGAGGTAGTGGATGAGAAACATGCGCGTGCCGTCGGGCGAGAGCGCGTCGAAGCTGAAGTCGCCGTCGAGGACGATCTGACGGCGCACGCGCAGGTTCTTCGCGTCGAGGACGACCAAGCTCGTCTGCGCGCGCGGGAAGGTCCGGCGCGGGTTGATGAGCACGAGCGTCGAGCCATCGGTCGAAAGGCCCGAGGCCGTATGGTCGAGGGCGACGACGGGCACGGTGTAGCGCCCTTCGAGGGACCGCGACGCGAAGACGGAGTCTCCGATCCGGGCGATCACGGTTCCCCGGTGGGTGGGCAGGGCGACCAGGCGGCCGTTCACCTCGTTCCCGGCGATGACGGCCGGGGCGCCGGCGTCGGCGATCGGCAGTCCGTCGGCGCGGGCGATCGGCGCCAGGGCGAGAGCGAGAAGCGTTGCGATGAGGAATCGAGTGCGCATGCCGGTAGTACGCCGGCCGGGCGCGAAAGGGTCCCGACGAGGGAAAGCTAAAGCCGACCGGAGCGGATGACGCCCCAGACGAGCCAGATGCTGAGGAGCGCCGAGAGGGTGAGGCCGATCACCGAGAGGATGCCGAAGAACGACGTCGGCCCGTCCGAGACGAGGGCGAGCATCGCCGACGTGAGCGCGCCGCCGACCGCGACCACCGCGATCCCGATCCGGTTGGCGACGAGGTCCATGCGATGGATGAAGTCTTCGAGCCCTTCGTGGCGGAAGCCGACCTCGATCTGGCCGTCGCGCACCTGCTCGAGCGTGTCGTGCACCTGGTACGGGAGCTCCCGCGCGATCATGGCGAGGTTGCGAGCTTCCCCCGCAGCCCGCCGCGCCACCCGCTGGGGCGTGAAGCGCTCGATGAGGAGCTCACGCGCGTACGGCTTCGCCACGTCGAAGACGTTGAAGTCCGGGTAGAGCTCCAGGCCCACCGACCCGAGCGTCGCGATCGCGCGGTCGAGCAGGACGAACCGCGTCGGCAGCTGCAGGTGCATCCGGTAGATGAGCGCGAAGGCCTCCCGGATGAGCTGGATCGGATCGATCTCGGAGAGGCTCGAGCCGTAGTAGCGGTAGTAGACGTCGCGGAGCTCGGCGACGAACTCCTCCTCCATCTCCCTCGGGTAGCGAACGCCGAGCGCGGCGAGCCGCTTCGGCAGCGCCTCGATCCGCTCGTTGACGGCATCGATGAAGAGCCCGGTGAGGCGCGACATGTCCTCGTCGGTCAGCTTTCCGACCATGCCGAAGTCGATGAGCCCGATCTGCTCGGTGGCCTCCAGCACCATGATGTTGGACGGGTGCGGATCGGCGTGGAAGAAGCCGTGCCGGAAGATCATGTGCATCCACGCCTCGGCGAACAGGTAGGAAAGCCGCCGCCGCTCCTCGATCGAGTACGTGTCCAGGTCGAGGTCGCGCAGCTGCACGCCCTCGAGGAGCTCGAGCGTGAGCACCCGCGAGCGCGAGTAGCTCCAGTACACGCGCGGGACGCGCACGTGGGGATGGCCGGCGAAGTTGCGGTGAAACTGCTCGGCGTTTCGCGCCTCCATCCGGTAGTCGAGCTCCTGGCGGATCGTGCGCGCGAACTCGTCAACGAGCGAGACGGTGTCGATGAACTCGAGCGCTTTCACGCGGTCGCGCACGAGCCGCGCGGCCTGGTACATGAGCTCGAGGTCGGCCTCGATCTGGCGCGGAGCGTCGGGCCGCTGCACCTTGACCGCCACGCGCCGGCCGTTCGGAAGGGTCGCCCTGTGCACCTGGCCGATCGACGCGGCCGCGACGGGCGTCTCCTCGAAGTCGAGGAAGAGCTGCTCGACGGTGAGCTCGAGCTCCTCCTGGATGACGCGGTCGACTTCGGAGTACGGAACCGGCGAGACGTCGTCCTGAAGCGCCTTCAGCTCGAAGACGATGTCGGGCGGGACGATGTCCGGGCGCGTCGAGAGGAGCTGGCCGAACTTGACGAAGGTCGGCCCCAGCTCGTCGAGCATCTGCCGGACGCGGAGGCCGCGGTTAGAGCCATCCCCCGCGACGTCCACTTCGCGCGCGCGGCGGGAACGAGGCCCGTGCGGCCGGTGCGTGTCGAAGAAGTAGCCGAAGCCGTGCTTGGCCGCGACCTGCGAGATCTCAGAGAGGCGGCCGAGCTGGCGGACAGCCGGCCGGGAGCTCACGGGTCCTTCTTCTCGACGAGGCGGAGACGGTGCTCGACCTGGGCGAGACGGAGCTCGAGCTCCTCGTACTCGCGGCGGGTGATGAGGCCGAGCTCGCGGAAGAGCGAGGAGAGCGTGGAGCCCGCGCGCTCGCTCATCCGCACCGCATCGCCGCGCCAGCGGCCCATGACCTCGTCGACGAGGTCACGGGCATCGTCGCCCGTCATCTTCCCGCGGCCTACGAGCTCCTGGACGAGCTCATCCGCCCGGTCCTTCGTGAGCGCGACCGCGCCGACCCCGGCGAGGATCGCCTCCTCGGCGAGGCCGCGGAGCGACTTCGCGTCGTGGTTTCCGCTACCGGGCTCGTCCATGGGGCCTCGTGCGCCTGCGCTTGCGCCTCGCCTCGCGCCTGGCTGCCGCGCTCGCCGCGGTGCCGCCATCGGGCTCGGCCGGACCGTCGACGTCGACCGGAACCGCCGCGGTGACCGGCGCCTCCTCGACGGGCGCGGTCTCCGGCTCGGCCTCCGCGGGAACGTCGACCTCCTCGATCTTCTCCCGCAGGCCGGCGCTCTTGCGCTTGGCGTACTCGGGCTCCCGCTCCTTGAGGACGACGAGAGCCGGCGTCGCGATGAAGATCGTCGAGTACGCGCCCGAGATGATGCCGACGAGGAGGGCGAAGGCGAAGTCCTTCAGCGTGTCGCCTCCGAAGAGGAAGAGCGACGTGACCGGCAGCAGCGTGATGAACGTCGTCGCGAGGGAGCGGCGGATCGTCTCCCAGAGCGACTGGTTCGCGATCGCGGCGAAGCTCGACCGCCGCATGAGCGGAATGTTCTCGCGCACGCGGTCGAAGATGATGATCGTGTCGTAGATCGAGTAGCCGAGGATGGTCAGCACCGCTGCAACGGTGGCGCTCGTCACCTCCCTCTGCGTCAGCGAGTAGATGCCGAGAGTGATGAGGATGTCGTGGACGAGTGCGATCAGGACCGGCATCGCGAACTTGAACTCGAACCTGAGCGTCACGTAGATGACGATCAGCGCGAGCGAGACGAAGATGGCCAGGATCGCGCCCTTGAGGATCTGCCGACTGAAGCTCGCCGAGACGTTCTTCACGCCCACCGAGCTCGCGTCGAGGTTCGACGTCAGCGCCGCCGTGAGCTCCGTCTGCTCCTGCTGCCCGAGCGAGGGCGTCCGTATCTGGAACTCCTTGTAGGCGCCGTTCTCGACCTGGCCGCGTCCCTGGATGACCGCGTCGCCGACGCCGAGCCGCGTCGTCTGCGCGCGGACCTCCTGGATCTGGTGCGCCTGCGGCGTCTTGAACGAGAACTGGCTGCCGCCCTTGAAGTCGATCCCGAGGTTCAGTCCCTGGATCGCGAGCGACCCGATTCCGATCAGGACGACGACGCCCGAGACGGCGAACCAGTACTTCGTGCGGCCGACGAAGTCGACGCGCTGCCAGGCGGGGATCTTCTGCGCGCTCGCCCCCATGAACGACGGGTTGTTGAACCAGCGGAAGCCGGCGAGGACGCCCAGGAGCGCGCGCGTCACCGCGACCGCGGTGATCATCGAGATGAGCGTTCCGATGATCAGCATGAGGGCGAAGCCCTTCACGCCTCCGGTCGCGACCGCAAAGAGGACGAACGCGGTGATGATCGTGACGACGTTCGCGTCGACAATCGTGTTGAAGCCCTTGCGGTAGCCGTTTCCGATCGCGGCGCGCACCGATTTGCCCGCGCGAACCTCTTCCTTGATCCGCTCGAAGATGACGACGTTCGCGTCGGCTGCGACGCCGATCGTGAGCACGAGGCCGGCGAAGCCCGGAAGCGTCAGCGTCACGTTGAAGATGAGCAGCGCGCCGTACAGGAGCACGCCGTAGATCCCGAGCCCGATGATCGCGATGACGCCCAGGAAGCGGTAGAAGAGAAGCAGGAAGAAGGCGACCGCGAGGAGACCGCCGATGCCGGCGATCAGCGCCTGGTGGAGGGAGTCCTCGCCGAGGGTTGCGGAGATGTCCTCTCGCTGGACTTGGACGAACTCGACGGGCAGGGCGCCGGTCTGGAGGACGAGCGCCAGATCCTTCGCCTCCTGCACGGAGTCGAGACCGGTGATCTCGGCCTGTCCACCGGCGATTCCGTCGCGCAGGCTCGGGTCGTCGAAGTCGATGGACGGGAACGAGCGGATCTCGCCGTCGAGGACGATTGCGAAGCTCTGCTTGAACGCTTCGCGCTGGTCACCGGACGCGCCGGCGAGATTCGCCTGCGTCAGGCCGCGCTGGGAGAGCTCGCGGGTGATCTCGTGGAACTTGTCCCCGCCCTCATTGGTGAAGCCGAGAAGAACGATCGGCTGGTTCCCCGAGCCGAAGTCGGCTCGCGTCTGGTCCGCCTTGAGGTCGTTTCCGGTCAGCTCCGGGACGGGGTCCGTCGGATTGTTCGGCTGGTACTTGAAGAGGTAGTAGTAGGTCGCGCCGGGCGCGGGCACGCCGACCCCCGGACAGACCGTGGCGGTGTCGGTGCACGTAAGGATGATCTTGCCCTGCGGCACCGCGTAGAACTTCGAGCCCTCGGGCTGCTCGCCCCCGAACTGCTTGAGGAGGTCCTCCTTCGTCTCGCTCGGTCCGCCGAGGCGCTTGTTGTCCTTCGAGTACAGGTACCACTGGGTCGGCGTGCCGGTCTCGGCCGCCTTCTGCTGGCCCGAGAGGAGCGGCAGGAGCTGCGGCGAGGCGTTGATCTGACCATTCGCGCCCGCCGTCGGAGGCAGCGCGTCTCCCTGGAGGTCGAAGAACTGGAGCTGGGCCGTCTGGCCGATGATCTCGGCGGCGCGCCCCGCGTCGTGGACGCCGGCGAGCTGGACGGAGATCTGGTCGGTGCCCTGACGCGTGATGACCGGCTCGGAGACGCCGATCTTGTCGATGCGCTGCCGCATGATCTCGATCGAGCGGTCGAGATCGTCCTGCGTGATCTCCCTGCCCTGAGGCGCCTTCGCCTGGAGGATGACCTCGAGCCCGCCCTGCAGATCCAGGCCCAGGGTCGGCGAACGGAAGAACGCCAGCACGACGACTCCGGCCACGGCGGCCAGAATCGCGGTGAGGATGAGCAGGTAGCGGCGCACTCTTCGACCTTCTCGCGGCTAGTTTCGGGCCGCGTCCCGCTCCTCCGCGGTCATGGGCTCGTCGGCCGAGACGGGCTCGGCCGAGTCGGCGTCAACGGACTCGCCCTCGTCGGACGATTCGAGGCGCTCGAGCTCCTCCGGCGGCACGACCGTCGTGATCGAGCGGCGTGCGACCGCGATCCGCACGTCCTCGTCGATCTCGAGCATGACGCGCTCGGCGTCGAGCTGGACGACCTCGCCGTAGATCCCGCCCGCGGTGATGACCTCGTCTCCGGGCTTGAGCGCCGAGAGGAGCTCCGCGTGCTTCCGCTGCTGCTGGCGCTGCGGCCTGATCAGCAGGAAGTACATGAAGCCGAACATCGCAAGAAGAAGAACTAAGAAACCACCACTCACCGAGAGACCTCCTCGCCTGGCGCGAAGGCCGCCGAGTCGAGACGCTCGAGGGCGGCCGCCTTGTAGGAACCGAACTCGCCGCGCTCGATGGAAGCCCGCGCCCCGGCGGTCAAATCGAGCAGAAATCTGACGTTGTGCTCGGACAAAAGTATCAAGCCGAGCAGCTCCTGTTGGTTGATGAGATGCCGGAGATACGCGCGGGTGAAGCGCCGGCACGCCGAGCAGGAGCAGCTTTCGTCGAGCGGGCGCTCGTCGCGGGCGAAACGGGCGTTCTTGAGATTGAGCCGCCCTTCCCAGGTGAGCGCCGAGCCCGTGCGCCCCAGGCGGGTGGGCAGCACGCAGTCGAACATGTCGATCCCGCGCTCGACGACCTCGAGGATCCCGGCCGGGTCGCCGATGCCCATGAAGTAGCGCGGACGCTCGTCGGGGAGTAGCGGCGCGGCCCACGCGACGGTCTCGAGCATCACGTCGCGGTCCTCCCCCACGCTCAACCCGCCGAGCGCGTGGCCGTCGAAGCCGAGGGCGCTGATCTCCTCCGTGGAACGGCGGCGGAGGTCGAGATCGGTTCCGCCCTGGCTGATTCCGAAGACGAGCTGACCGGGTGCGCGCGGCGCGGCGAGCTGGCGGGTGGCCCAGGCCGTCGTCAGGGTCGTGGCGGCTTCGAGCTCCTCGCGGGAGACGTCCGGCGGCGGGCACACGTCCAGGCACATCGCGATGTCGGAGCCGAGGCGGCGCTGGATGTCGGCGACGAGCTCTGGCGTGAAGCGCGCCTCGCGGCCGTCGTAGACGGAGCGGAAGGTCACGCCTTCCTCGTCGACGGCGGCGATCGTGTCGCGGAGCGAGAAGACCTGGAAGCCGCCCGAGTCGGTGAGGATCGGCCCGTCCCAGCCCATGAAGCGGTGCAGGCCGCCCATGGCCTCGACGAGCTCCTCTCCCGGGCGGAAGTGCAGGTGGTACGTGTTGCCGAGGAGGATCGTCGTCCCAAGCTCGCGCAGGCGCTCGGGGTCGAGTCCCTTGACGGTGCCCTTCGTGCCGACGGGCATGAAGGCCGGCGTGGGCACGTCTCCGTGTGCGGTGTGGAGGAGGCCGGCGCGCGCCTCGCCGTCCGTAACGACGAGGTCGAAGCTCACGCGGCGGCCTCGTGTCGGTTCCTTTGCGTTGCGCGCGCCACGGGTGCATCTTGGCGGGCTACGCTCAAAGCGGGTGGAGGCACGGGGTGGCCCCTCAGCGGATCAACATCGCGTCGCCGAAGGAATAGAACCGATACCGCTCCTCGATCGCGGTCTCGTAGAGTCGACGCGTCTCCTCCACGCCCGCGAACGCCATCACGAGCGCGAGGAGCGACGAGCGTGGCAGGTGGAAGTTCGTCACGAGCGAGTCGACGCGGCGAAAGCCGAACCCCGGTGTGACGAAGAGCTCCGTCCGCCCGGTCAGGGGCGCTCCCCTCGCCACTGATTCGAGCACGCGCACGGTCGTCGTTCCGACCGCGGTCACGTGGGGCGCCGCCGCGATCCGCCCCCACGCCTCCTCGCAGACTTCGTAGCGCTCGCTGTGCAGCTCGTGCTCGTCGAGCGTGTCGGCAGTCACCGGCCTGAACGTATCGAGCCCAACGTGCAGCGTCACCCGCTCGACGTCGAGCGAGGCGAGGAGCTCCTGCGTGAAGTGGAGCCCGGCCGTCGGGGCGGCCGCCGACCCGCTCTCCTCCGCGTAGACCGTCTGGTAGCGCTCCGCGTCGACCAGCGGCTCCGTGATGTACGGAGGCAGTGGCGCCTCCCCGTCGGGCTCGCCGGCAAGCCTGAGACGCCAGCGGCCCCCGCCGAGATTCTCGAGGAGCTCCACCGGCCCGAGCGCCATCCCGGCGCGCAGCTTCCTGCTCGGCCGAGCAAGCGCCTCCCAGACATCTCCTTCGACCCGTTCGAGTAGGAGGATCTCGGTGCGCCCGCCGGTCGGCCGCTCGAGCCAAAGCCGGGCAGGCAGCACGCGCGTGTCGTTGACGACGACGAGCGTGTCGGGAACGAGAAGCGAGCCGAGATCGCGGAAGCGGCGGTGCTCGACGGCGCCCGTTTCACGGTCGAAAACGAGCAGCCTGGAGTCGTCACGACGCTCGAGTGGACGCTGCGCGACGAGCTCCGGAGGAAGCTCGTAATCAAGCTCAGACGTCTTCATGCCGACATCCGAAACGAAGGTTAAAGTCATGTCCGTGGACCGCGACGCCATCGAACGAGCTCGGATGCGCCTCGCCCAGAGCGGCGAGGAGCGTCCGGACGACGCCGCCCTGCAGGCGCTGCTCGAACGCGCACGGGCCGGCCTCGAAGCGCTCGCGCTGACGACCGCGGAGCTCGAGACCGCAATCCCGGAACGGCTCGAGGCCTCCGTTCAGAAGGGCCTGCGCGAAGAGGTGATTCCGGTGGCGCGCCATCTCGCGGAGGTACGCGGTCTCTCGGGCCAGACGATCCGGCGCCTCGAGCGACTCCAGACCGACATCGCCTCCGAGCGGCAGGCACGCGTCGAGGATCTCGCTCTGCTCGTCGACCTGATCACGTCGGGTTGGCGCGGCGTCGAGAAGCGCCTCGACCGGATGGAGCGCGTGCTCGACCGCATCGAGAGGGCGCTCGACGAGCGCGCCGCCGGTGCGGCACCTCTCTATCGCATCGACCGCCAGCCGGGCGCCTAGCCCGCCGGCAGTCTCAGCTCGAACCGGGATCCCTTGCCGAGCTGCGACTCGAGCATGAGCTCGCCGCCGAGCGCGTGGGCGAGCTCGCGGGCGATCGGAAGGCCGAGGCCTGTTCCCTCCCCCGCACGGGACCAGAACGGGCGGAAGATGCGCTCCCGCTCCTCCGGCCCGATGCCCGGCCCCGAGTCCGCGACCGAGATCGCAATCGTCCCGTTCGTCGCGCTGAGCCCCAGGTCGATCCGGCCTCCGTCGGGTGTCCAGGCGAAGGCGTTGTCGAGCAGGTTGGAGACGATCTGCAGGACGCGATCGCCGTCGGTCTCGAGGACAGGGTCGGCGGCCAGCGAG
>JBKPRJ010000101.1:0-28318 GCA_046734455.1 Actinomycetota bacterium
TTCTCGCTCTCGAAGGGGTGGAACATGACCGGCTGGCGCGTCGGCTGGGTGGCCGGGAACGCAGAGGTGGTCGAGCAGTTCCGCCGCCTGAAGACGAACCTCGACTCGGGGATGTTCGAGGCCCTGCAGCTCGCAGGGGTCGCCGCCTTGACCGAGGCACGGCGTTTCCCGCGCGAGATGTCGGCCATCTACAGCCGCCGCCGGGACCTCATGATCGAGGCCCTCGCGGGGATCGGGCTTCCGGCCGACCCGCCGCAGGCGACCCCGTACATCTGGGCCCAGGTCCCTGACGGGCACACCTCCGAGACCTTCACGGAGCTCGTGCTCGAGGAGGCCGGCGTCGTCGTCTCGCCCGGCCCGTCGTTCGGCCCGAGCGGGGAGGGCTATGTCCGCATCTCGCTCACAGTCGCGGACGAGCGCCTCCAGGAGGCGGCATCTCGCATCGCCACTTCGCTCCGTGTCGGGGCGGGGGCATAATCCTTACGTGACCCAACACCAGCCGGATCCCGCGCCCGGGGCGGAGCCGGAGCGCGGCTTCCTCGTCGCCGTGCTGGCCCAGGGCGTTGACGAACATGACGAGCTCGCAGAGATGCGGGAGCTCCTGCGCACCGCAGGCGTCGAGCCCGTGGGAGAGCTCGTGCAGCGCCGGCCTGCGCCCGATCCGCGCACCTACGTCGGCAAGGGCAAGCTCGTCGAGCTCAAAGGAGCGGTGTCGGGGTCCGGTGCGGAGTCGCTCGTCGTCGACGACGACCTCGACCCCGGCCAGCAACGACGGCTCGAGGACGAGCTCAAGCTGCGCGTCGTCGACCGCACACAGCTCATTCTCGACATCTTCGCCCAGCACGCGACGAGCGCCGAGGGCAAGCTCCAGGTCGAGCTGGCCCAGCTCGAGTACAACCTCCCGCGGATGCGCGGCATGTGGCAGCACCTCGAGCGCCTCGGCGGCGGCATCGGGACCCGCGGCCCCGGCGAGTCGCAGCTCGAGACCGACCGCCGGCTCGCACGCCGCCGGATCGGTCAGCTCCGGCGGCGCCTGAAGGAGCTCGAGCGCCGCCGAGACACCCAGCGCAAGGCCCGGCGCCGTGCGGAGACGCCGGTCGTGGCCCTCGCGGGCTACACGAACGCCGGCAAGTCCACGCTCCTGAACGCGCTCACGAATGCCTCGGTCTCGGTGGACGACCGCCTGTTCGAGACGCTCGATCCGACAACGCGAGGTTTCTCTTACGAAGGCCGGCCGTACCTCGTCACGGACACCGTCGGCTTCATCCGCCGCCTGCCGCACCAGCTGGTAGAGGGCTTTGCGGCGACACTGGAGGAGACGCTCACCTCCGACCTCGTCGTCCACGTCGCCGATGCAGCGGCCCCCGACGAGCACCTGGACGACACCATCTCGGCCGTCGAGGGCGTCCTGGCGGAGATCGGAGGGTCCGCGCTTCCCGTCGAGCTCGTCCTGAACAAGATCGACGCGGTCGACCCGCTGCGCCGCCGCCGTCTCGCCAACCGCTTTCCCGGCGCGCTCCAGGTCTCCGCCCTAACCGGTGAGGGGCTCGGAGAGTTCAAAATCCGCATTGCAGAACGGTTTGCGGAGCGCCTGCGGCCCGTGCGCCTCCTCGTTCCGTACGACGAGGGCCGGATCCTGGCAGAGCTCTACGAGCTCGGAGCGCCGATCGACGAGCGGCTCGACACGCCGGAAGGGGTTATCGTCCTCGCCCAGCTCCCCCAGCGCGAGGTTCCGCGTTTCGCCCCGTACCTCGTGGCGGAGCCTGCGGCCAGCGCGAAAGCGCGCGGACGGTGATCGAGCTCGAGATCCAGCGGCTGCGCGAGGACGCGCGGGTGCCGGACCGGGCGTACCAGGGAGACGCCGGCCTCGACCTCGCCGCGTGCGACGAGGTCCGGCTCGGCCCTGGCGAGCGGGCGCTCGTCGGAACGGGGCTCGCGGTGGCGATCCCCGACGGATATGCAGGCTTCGTCCAACCGCGGTCGGGCCTTGCAGCCCGGCACGGGATCGCGGTCGTCAACTCGCCGGGCCTCATAGACTCGGGGTATCGCGGCGAGATCAAGGTCGTGCTCCTGAACACCGACCGCGAGAGGACGTTCGTCGCCGAGCCGGGCGAGAGGATCGCCCAGCTCGTCGTCCTGCCCGTTCCGGAGGTCGCCGTCCGCGAGGTGGACGAGCTGCCCGGAAGCGAGCGGGGCGTGCGCGGCTTCGGCTCCTCGCAAGCCGTGTGATGGAGCCGAGAATCAGGGTTTCCGCCGTCCTCCGGCGCGAGGGCCGCATCCTCCTCATCCGCCAGGAGAAGCCCGGCAGGGAGTACTGGATGCTTCCCGGCGGGGGCGTCGACGCGGGGGAGACCCTCCTGCAGGCGTTGAAGCGCGAGCTCTCCGAGGAGTGCGGGATCGTCGAGGATCTGCCGCTCGAGGGCCCGATCGCGCTGGTCGAGTCGATCGCGCCCCACGGGGCGCCGTCGAAGCACGTCGTCCATATCGTGTTCGCCGGCTATCTCGGAGGCCGCTCGCTCGAAGCAGTCACCTCGAAAGATGCCGCGATCCGCGGCCACCGGCTCTTCGGAGGGGAGGAGCTGCTCGGCCTGCCCGTCCATCCGCCCATTCAGCGCTTTCTCGAGCGCTGGGAGCCCGGCGACCCGGTGGTCTACCTCGGCGCCATGTGGGCGCCCTGAGCCGCGACGCTCAGCACGACTGCTTCGAGGGTTTCCGAGCGGCCGCGTAGTTCGAGGCTGCGCCGCTCGAGCCCATTCGTCTCCACCCCCGCGGCCTCGGCTGCGGCACTCGACACGAGGATCTCGCCGGCCGCCGCGACACCGGCGAGGCGGGCCGCGGCGTTGACCGGGTCGCCGAGCGCGGTGAAATCGAGCGCCTCGTCCTCCCCGACGGTGCCGATGTAGGCGGTTCCGAGATGCACGCCCGCTCCGACAGGGAGCCAGGGCTCGCCCTCGGCGTGGCCGGTGCGCTGGAGGAGCTCGCGGGCGGCTTCGACCGCGTCCGCGGCGTGGTCGGGCCCGGCGAAGCCCGGAATGAAGAGGGCAACGAGCTCATCGCCGGCGAACTTGTCCACGATCCCGTTCCGGACGTCCACCGCGGCGGCGGCCTCCGCGTAGAACCGCGCCATGAGCCCGCGGAACTCCTCCGCGCCGACGCTCTCGGCGAGGGCGGTGGATCCGCGGACGTCGGCGAACAGGAACGTCGCCTCGACCTCGGCGCCGCCGGGCCTCTTCTCGAGGGCGTGGATGCACCCGCCGCAGATCCGGCGATTGATGCGGGAGGGACCGAACCCCAGGAAGCGCAGAACGTTGCCGGGACTCCCGAACGGCGTGTCGCAGAGCTTGCAGCGCGGGTCAGAGGGGATCGCGCGGCTGATTCGCCGCACAGTCGGGTTCCAGCAGAAATGGCCGCGCTGCTCGCCGGTGAGGACGCGGCGCCATTCCTCGTCCACCGAGATCTTGGATTTGCGCTTGAGCGTGCCCGCCTCCCGAGTTTCGCCCCCGATGATACGAGAGTGAGCCGCGGGGGCTTACGCGCGCTCGGCCCGAGTGCGGGGGTCGAGCGCGTCCCGCAGGCCGTCCGCGATGAAGTTCGCGCAGAGCACGAGCGTCGCGATCGCGATGCTGGGGACGAAGAGAACCAGGGGGTGGAGGACGAACGCGGCCCGGCCGTCCTGCGCGATGGACCCCCAGGATGCCGTCGGCGGGTTGATGCCGAGCCCGATGAAAGAGAGGAACGCCTCCCCGAGGACGACGCCGGGGAGGTCGAGGAAGGCCGCGATGATGAGCACCCCGAGTGTGTTCGGAAGCAGGTGGCGCGTGAGGATTCGGTACCAGCGCGCACCGACGGCGCGGGCGGCGCTCACGTATTCGTTCTGCTTGAGCGTCGTCACCTGGCCCCTCACGATGCGCGCGGTCGTGAGCCAGCTCGCGACGGTGAGCGCTGCGACCATCGTCCAGAAGGTGACCTCGCCGCTCGGGGAGAGGATCTGCGTCGTGATGATGGCGAACGGGAGGTAGGGGAGGCCGTAGAGGGCGTCGAGGAGGCGCATGAGGACGTCGTCCACGGCTCCCCCGAGGAAGCCGGCGATCGATCCGTAGACGACGCCGACCGTCATGATCGCGATCGTCCCGGCGAACCCGATTGCAATCGAGATCCGCCCGCCGACCGCGATGCGCGTGAAGAGGTCACGGCCGAATTTGTCCGTCCCGAACGGGTGCTCGAGGCTCACCGGCAGGTAGGCGTCCTTGAAGTTGACCGCGTTCGGGTCGTAAGGCGAGACGAAGGGGACGATCACGCAGTAGAGGACGATGAGGCCGAAGACGGTCACAGCGACCACGGCGGCGCGGTTGCGGGTGAAGCGGATGAAGGCGTCGCGCCAGAGCCCCGACTTCCTGACCGGCGCGCCTGCCGGGGCTCCCGTGCTCTGGGCGCCGAGCTCTCCATGCGGCAGGGCGATCTCTCGGTGGTCGACGGCCATCAGTACTAAAGGACGTTACGGTGCTGACGAAGTTAGACTGATTCCGGAGAAAAGTCCAGTGGTCCTTCCGAACGAACGAGACTCGATCGCACTCGCCGTCGCCCTGGTCAACACCTGGGACGCGATCCACGATCCGCAGGAGCAGCTCGACGACGTCGAGCTTCTGCGCCTGATCCTGAGAACCTTCGGGCTGAACGACGAGGCGGAGCGGGCGAGGGACGATGATCTGGCGCCGCTCCGGGCCATGCGCGACCGTCTGCGCAAGGCATTCGACGCGGGAAGCGAGATCGCGGCGGTGGCGGAGCTGAACTCTCTCGCCCGCGAAGCCGGCGCAATCCCGCAGCTGGAGGCGAAGAACGGCGGCTGGAGCTTCCGCTATGGGGTCGGGCGCCGGACGCTCGTCGACGAGCTGGCCGGCCGCTCGAGCGTCGCGCTTCTCGGCGTCATCGAGCAGGGAGGGTGGCGGCGTTTCGGCCTCTGCGCCGCTTCACCGTGCTGCTGCGTGTACGTCGACCGCTCGCGAAACCGCAGCCGCCGGTACTGCTGCCACTACTGCGCCGACCGCGCGACGCAGGCGGCGTCGCGCCGGCGCCGGAAGGCTCGAACCGGCTAGAAGCGGCCGCCGCGGCTTCGCGCACGCTCGGACGAGACGGTGTGCGCGGACGCTTCGAGATCGTCGGGAAGCGGCTCGAGCGCGGGCGTCTCGCCGAGATTCCGGCTGAGTCCGCGGGCAATCAGCCAGTCGGCGAGCCAGGGATTGCGCGGAAGAAGCGGGCCGTGGAGATACGTTCCGACGGCCCCGGCGACGCGGCAGCCTTCGAAGCCGTCCTTACCGTTGTTCCCGAAGCCCGAGACGACGCGCCCGAGGGGATCGGCTCCTTCGTCGAGGTGCGTACGCCCGGCGTGGTTCTCGAACCCCGCGAGGGTTCTCCTGTCGCCGGCCTCGAGCTCGCACTCGAGGAGGACGTCGCCGATCATGCGCCGCTCGCCCGCAACGGTGTGGTGGGGGAGAAGTCCGATCCCGGGGAGCTCCGCGCCGGAGCGGGCGCGGTAGAAGCGGCCGAGCAGCTGGTAGCCGCCGCAAACGGCGAGAAACGCGGCTCCAGCCTGGACGGCCTCGATGAGCGCGGGGCCCTTCGCGGCGAGATCCGGCGCGATGAGCGCCTGCTCGCGGTCCTGGCCGCCTCCGACGTAGTAGAGGTCGTGCTCGCCCGGCCGCACCGTGTCTCCGAGGCCGATCGTCCGGTAGTCGAGCTCGATGCCCCGCCAGGCGGTCCGGCGCTCGAGAACGGCGATGTTGCCACGGTCCGCGTAGATGTTGAGGTACTCGGGATAGAGGTGCCCGACGACGAGCTTCACGCTACCGCCTCCTCCCAGTAGGGGCGGACGAGACCTTGCTCGGACGCGATGTGGCGAAGGGCGAGCATGGCCGTGTAGGTCGGCAGGACGACGAGCTCCCCGCCCGCCGGCGTAGTCTCGACGCCGTAGGCGAGCGCATCGCCGAGATCCGGAAGCAATGTGATCTTTGCCGGGTCCAGGCCTCCGTACTTGAAGCGAAGTGCGAGCTCCTCGGCCCGTGCGCCGGCCGCGACAAGCTCCTGCAGCGGCCCGATGAGCGGCTCGAAGTCGACATCCCAGATCCAGGAGACGTCGCGCCCGTCTGCGATCTCGTCGTTCAGTGCGATCAAGAGGCGCCGAGGAGCGCCCGCGTCCGCGAGCGTGCGCACGACCTCGTTCGCCCCGGCCGGGTTCTTCACGAGCAGAAGCAGGACCGAACGATCGCCGGCGGTGATGCGCTCGAAGCGGCCGAAAGCGGCTTGAAAGCGGCCGAGCCCGGCCTCGATGTCGTCGAGCCCCGCGCCGAGTACGAGGGAGAGGGAGGCGGCGGCCAGGGCGTTGTAGACGTTGTAGAGCCCCGGCAGCGAGAGGGAGACGCGACGCGTTCCTTCCGGCGTGACGAGGTCGAAGGACGAGCCTTCGAGGCCCGTGAGCTCGATCGACTTCGCCGCGACGTCGAGCGCCCCGCGCGCCTCGTGGGAGTGCGGGCACCGGTAGTCGCCGAGGTGGCCGACGTAGGCGGCCGCGTAGTCGTACGGGGCTCCGCAGGTGCGGCAGTACTTCGAGTCGGCGGCGTGGGGGAGCCGCTCGCGGGCGACTGAAGGGTCGTCGATCCCGAAGCGAACCGCCTCCGCGCGGCCGCGGGCGATGTCGGCGAGAAGCGGGTCGTCCGCATTCACCACGGTCCAGGCGGCCGGATCGAGGTCTGCGACGGCGCCCCGCCACCGCTCGGCGATGTGCTCGAGCTCGCCGTAGCGGTCGAGCTGGTCGCGGAAGAGGTTGCCGAGGCAGACGGCCTGCGGACGGATCCGCCGGGCGATGTCGGGGAACGCGCCTTCGTCGACCTCGAAGAGGCCCAGGTCAGCCCCATCTGCGGCGAGGAGGGCGGAGGTGACCCCGGAGACGAGGTTTGCCCCGGCCCGGTTGTGTGCCAGCGCGATCCGGTCTCCGACGATTTCGGCCACCATCGCCGCTGTGGTCGTCTTCCCGTTCGTGGCCGAGACGATCGCGGAGCCCAGCGGCAGCCGGCGTGCCAGCTTGCCCACCGCGCCGGGATCCACCGTGGCGAGGATCTTGCCGGGAATCGTCGTTCCGCCGCCCCTGCCCGCGAGCCTCGAGAGCCGCCCGGCGGCGCGGGCGAGGGCGATTTCTGCTCGTAGCCGCACGACGGCCAGTCTACGGGCGCCCTTCCGTGCCTCGAACGAGGGAACTTCGCCTGCTCTCCCCCGAACAAGGGAGGCCGAACGGGCCGAACGGCCGATCATTGGGACTGAATTCACCTGCGGCCCGCGTGGCGTTGCGCGGAGGAAAGGAACGACCACTATGCGGCAAGGCAGCGGCACGAGAGGCACATTGCGAGGCAGTGCGCTTTGGGGTAAGCCCAAGGGCGAGTCTCGTTCGAGCGCGCTCTGGGGCAAGCCCGGACGTGGTTTCGCCATTTTGGCGCTCGTCGCCGTCCTGGCCGCACCGGTCGGTGCAACCGCAGGCAGCGGTCGTTCGGTTCAGGCTGCGCGCGCGCTCGTGCCCGCAAGCCTCATGACCGAGGCGCAGGCGCACCCGAACCAGGTCTTCAACGTCATCGTGCAGGGCAGCCGGGGGACGAAGAGCTCCTCGGTCGCCCAGTCGGTGAACAACTCTCTGAGCGCAAGGCCCGGTAAGGCCAAGGGCGTCCGGAAGAGCTTCACCAGCCTCAACGGCGTCTCGGCAGCCCTGACCGGCGCGCAGATCGTCGACCTGGCCAAGCGGCCCGGCATCCTCGCGATCACGCTCGATTCCAAGGTCCGCCTCTCCGGCCAGTTCTCGAATGACCAGAGCTGGGTGGACTCCGCCGGAGTGTCCGACCTCTATCTCGGAAACACGCTCGCACCGCTCAGCGTCCCGGCGGTCGCGGTCGTGGACAGCGGTGTGGCTGCCGGCCGGACGGACTTCGGCGGCCGGGTCATCAAGTCGGTGACGATGACGGGTCTCCTCCCGAACTCACCCGGCGACGGCCGCGGCCACGGCACGTTCGTGGCCGGCATCGCCGCAGGCTCCAAGACGGGCTATGCAGGTTCCGCGCCCACGGCCCCGATCGTCTCGATCGACGTCATGGACGACAACGGCATGGCGATGACCAGCGATGTCATCGCCGCGGCCGACTGGATCCTCGCGAACAAGAAGACCTACAACATCAGGGTCGCGAACTTCTCGCTCCAGTCGACGGTGCCCGGCAGCTTCATGTACGACCCGCTCGACAAGGCGGTCGAGAAGCTCTGGTTCAACGGCGTCGTTGTCGTCGCAGCCGCAGGCAACTACGGCGTCGAAGGCCAGCCGACGACGGTCGCCTATGCCCCCGGCAACGATCCCTTCGTGATCAGCGTCGGCGCGAGCGACACGAACAACACCGGCTGGACGAGCGGCGACGACACAGCTGCGCCGTGGTCGGCGTTCGGCTACACGCTCGATGGTTTCGCGAAGCCCGATCTGGGCGCTCCCGGCCGCTACCTGGTGGGACCGGTGCCCGCGACCTCGACGATGCCGCTCGAGCATCCCGAGCGCGTGACCGCCCCCGGCTACATGTGGATGTCCGGCACGTCGTTCTCGGCTCCGGTGGTCTCGGGCGCGGCGGCGCTGATCCTCGCCAGAAACCCGAGCTGGACTCCGGACAAGGTCAAGGGCGCGCTCATGGTGTCCGCGCGGTCGACCGCGGCCGGCATGGCACTCGGCGTCGGAGAGATCAACGCGAAGGGCGCGTTCGACGTCACGAGCCCGCCGAACCCGAACCTCGCGCTGAACCAGTTCGTCGGCGCCGACGGCACCGGGGGCGTGGCCTTCGACTCGGCCAGCTGGGCGAACGCGGCAACGGCGAACGCCTCGTGGAACCAGGCTTCATGGAACCAGGCATCGTGGGCCAGCGCCTCCTGGGCGAACGCCTCCTGGAACCAAGCATCGTGGGCCAGCGCCTCGTGGGCGCAGGCGAGCTGGGCCTCGGCCTCCTGGAACGCGGCCAGCTGGGCCGCCGCTTCCTGGGCTGCAGCCTCCTGGAACGCGGCGAGCTGGGCAGCCGCCTCGTGGGCAGCGTAGGGCGGGCCGCGCGATGCTAGGACGCTGATCCCCCGAACGAGGGAAATTCGGAGCCTCTCCCACAAAAGGGGGAGGCTCTTTCTTTTCCAGCGCCCTAGCTTCCGGTCTGGCGTTGAAACCTCACCTGGCCTTGCGGCCTTCCGGTGAGCGAGGGAAAGGGACAGGGAGAAGACTTTGATGCGGCTCGATCGCGGGGCGAACGGAGGACTTCGGCAGAGCGCCCTCTGGGGCAAGCCGTCGAAGGGTGAGACGCGCTCGAGCGCGCTCTGGGGGAAAGGCGGACGCGGCTTCGTCTCGTTCGTCGTCGTTGCGCTGGCGCTGACGGCATCCACGGCGGCGAGCGCCTCGCCGTCCAGGTACGCCTACACGACGCCCGGCCTGCTCGCCTCGGCGAAGGCCAACCCGTCGCAGACCTTCAACGTCATCATCCAGGGCGATCCCGACAAGTCGACGGGCGCCATCGCCTCCGTCGTCAAGAACGAGCTCAAGAGCGGCGAGCGGAGCGCGGCGAAGGGCATCAAGCGCCAGTTCCTCTCGCTGAACGGCGTCGCCGCGAACCTCACCGGCGCGCAGATCGTCCACCTCGTCTCGAAGAACGGCGTCGCCGCGATCACGACCGATTCCCCGATGCAGCTCGCCGGCACCCTTTCGAACAAGCAGCGGTGGCCCTTCGTCTCCGGCGTCCAGAAGTTCTGGGCGAACGGGACCTCGGCAGCGACGCCGACGATCGCGGTCGTCGACTCGGGCATCGACGCTTCGCGCCCCGACTTCGGCGGGCGGGTCGTCGCGCAGGTGAACATGACCTCGCTCGCGGGCAACTCCGCCGGCGACGGCCGCGGCCACGGCACCTTCGTGGCCGGCATCGCGGCGGGCTCGGGCGACGGCTACGCCGGCGCAGCGCCTGCCTCGAAGATCGTCTCGATCGACGTCATGGACGACAACGGCATGGCCATGACGCGCGACGTCATCGGCGCGGCGGACTGGATCCTGCAGAACAAGGACAAGTACGGCATCCGCGTCGCGAACTTCTCGCTGCACTCCTCGCAGCCGAACGGCTTCATGTACGATCCGCTGGACCAGGCGGTCGAGCGGCTCTGGTTCAACGGCGTCGTCGTCGTGGCGGCTGCGGGCAACTACGGCGTCGACGGCAAGCCGAGCGGCGTTCCTTTCGCGCCCGGCAACGATCCGTTCGTGATCACGGTCGGCGCGGACGACGTCGACGGCTCGGTCTCGACGACCGACGATCTCGCGGCGCCGTGGTCGGCATACGGCTACACGCTGGACGGCTTCGCAAAGCCGGACATCGGCGCTCCGGGCCGCTTCATGATCGGCCCGGTGCCGACGGCCTCGACCCTCGTGGCCGAGAAGCCCGCGAGCGTCGTCGCCCCCGGCTACATCCAGCTCTCCGGCACGTCGTTCGCGGCTCCGATCATCGCCGGCGCAGCGGCCCAGATCCTCTCGGCGCATCCCACGTGGACGCCGGACCAGGTCAAGGGCGCGCTCATGGTGACGGCGAGCAGGACGCCGAACGCGGCGCCGCTCTCGCAGGGCGTCGGCATCGTCGACGTCGCGAAGGCGGTGTCGCTCTCGAGCGCTCCGAACCCGAACGCGGCGCTGAACAAGTTCGTCACGACAGACGTCTCTGGCGGGAAGGCCTTCGACGCGGCGAGTTGGGCCAGCACGGCCTCCGCCAACGCGTCCTGGGCATCGGCGTCCTGGTCGGATGCCTCCTGGGCCTCCGCATCCTGGAGCTCGGCCAGCTGGGCGAGCGCCTCCTGGGCCTCCGCCTCGTGGGCTTCGGCCTCCTGGGCGAGCGACTCGCAGTCCGCGGCTTCGTGGGCGAGTGCCTCATGGGCCTCGGCCTCCTGGGCGGACAACGCCGAGACCGAGGCGCCCTCCAGAGAAGGTGAGTACCTGGACGAGGCCGAGCTCGCGCAGTTCGCGGCCGACCTGGGCCTCGTCGGTCCGGCCGACACCTCGGCGCAGCCGCTGCCGTGACGCTGGGACGCTGAACCAGATCGCCCGGCACGGCGCGGGCTCACCCTTTCGGGGGAATTTGCACAGGCGTTCGGGGCGTCCCTCAAACGGGGGACGCTGCCCTGTTTTGCAAGTCGTACCTTGCAGCTATGGCTCTGCGGCCCCACGCGTGCGCGTGGAACGGAGCGTCCTTTGACGCGTGGCGTCCCCTGGAGTGACCTAGATGAGCGCAATTTCGAGCGAGTTTGGCGCATCCGAGCGCCGTAGCGGGCCCGAACCGCCCGAAGAAACGCTCTCGCGCCAGGCCAAGGCCTACCTCTTCACCGTCGCCGCCATCGCGATCGCCGCGGCTCTGGTTCCGCTCTCGCACCTGAAGCCTGGGACGCACGGCTGGCCGACCTTCCTCGTGCTCGCCTCGTGCGCCGCAGTGGCGCAGCTCTTCGTCGTGCGCACGCCCCGCGATCAGTCGTACCACACGACGATCGTCTTTCTCATCCCCGCGGCCATGCTGCTTCCCCCCGAGCTCGTCGCGCTCATGGGCGTCGTGCAGCACATCCCCGAATGGCTGAAGGTTCGCTACCCCTGGTACATCCAGGGCTTCAACATCGCGAACTACACACTGAACGGGCTCGCGGCGTGGGGGGCGGTGTACATCGTCGAAAGCTGGGATCTCAACCCGGACGTGACATTCGCCCTCGCCGGGCTCGCAGCTTCAGTCGTCTTCGTCAGCCTGAATCACCTGCTCCTCGCGACCATGCTCCACTTCGCGCGCGGGCACACGCTGCGGGAAACCGGCCTCTTCTCGTCCGAGAGCCTCTCCACGGATTTCGTCCTCGCGGCGCTCGGGGTCGCGTTCGCGGCCATCTGGACCTGGAACCCCTGGCTCCTTCCCACCGCCGTCGCCCCGCTCCTCCTGATCCACCGCTCGCTGAGCGTCCCGGCCCTCCAGGAGGAGGCCCGCGTCGATCCGAAGACCGGCCTCTTCAACGCCCGCTACTTCGCCGCGGAGCTCCGAGAGGAGCTGGCGCGCGCGGGGCGGATGGAGCGGCCCATGTCGATCATCATGGCCGACCTCGACCTGCTCAGGGACATCAACAACTCGTACGGCCACCTGGCCGGCGACGCCGTTCTCAAGGGCATCGCCGAGGTCTTCCGGAAGCAGCTTCGCCACTACGACATCCCGGCCCGGTTCGGCGGCGAGGAGTTCGCCATCCTGCTGCCGGAGACCCCGCCGGAGCAGGCGCTCGAGATCGCCGAGCGCATTCGGCGGGCGGTTGCCGACCGCCGCTTCGAGGTCGAGACCTCGAGCGAGCCGATCCGCGCCACGATCTCCCTCGGCGTCGCCGGCTTCCCGAAAGACGGGATCGACCCGAACGAGCTCATTCACCAGGCCGACCTCGCCGTCTACCGCGCCAAGCTGCAGGGACGAAACCGCGTCCAGGGCGCGAGCTCCGAGCCGCTGCTCCTCACGCCGACGGAGCGTCCCGCCAGGCTCGCCGCGGTGCCGGAGGACGGGGAGTACGCATCCGTCGTCTCCCGCGCCTTGCCGGAGCAGCGCGCGAGCGAGCGCCGCGAGCAGCAGTCGCGTCCACATTCCCCTGGCCGGCCACACTTCCTCGCCCTCTCGCCGCCCGTCGCGTCGCTCGTCGCCCTCGTGTCGATCGCCGGCATCGGCGCGGGCATCGCCGGAGCGTTCCTCGGCACGAACGACAACCTGATCGGCCTGATCGCGATCATCATCCTCGTGGGCGGCGGCCAGGCGCTCTCGCTGGAGATGGAGGCGGGCTCCATCTCGGTCAGCGCCGTCGGCGCCCTCGCCGGCGCGGCGCTCTTCGGCCCGAGGGCCGCGCTGCCGCTCGCAGTCGCGACCGTCGCGGTCGAGTGGAGCTCGCGCAGGGACGCCTGGTACTACGTCTGCTTCAACGTCGGCGCGCTCAGCCTCGCATCCCTGGCCGCGGCCGCGGTCTTCAGCATCGGCTCGGACGAGACCCGCACCGGCGAGCTCGTCATCGCGGCGGCCGGCCTCGTCGCCGGCGGGGCGTACTTCGTCGTCAACACGGGCCTGCTCTCGGGCGCGATGGCCCTCGAAGGGCACGACAAGTGGAGGAGCGTCTGGAACGAGCGCTTCTCGTGGCTCCTGCCCCACTACGTCGCCTTCGGGGCGATCGGCGGGGCGATCGCACTCGCGTACTCGGCCATCGGCCTCTACGGTCTCGCGGTCTTCGTCCTCCCGCTCTTCCTCATGCGCAAGACGATGGCCGCCTACCTCGGGCACACCGAGAAGTCGACGAAGAAGCTCCGGAAGGCCGCAGAGACCATCCGGCAGCAGAACGTCTCGCTCGAGCAGGCGAACCGGCTCCTGAAGGAGCGCTCCACCGCGGCCATGGAGAGCCTCTCGGCCACCGTGGACGCGCGCGACGCCTACACCGCCGGCCATTCGCGCCGCGTCCAGCAGCTCGCCCTCGCCATCGGGCGCGAGCTCGGGCTCTCGCAGGCCGAGCTCGACCTCCTCGGCCACGCCGCCCTCTTCCACGACATCGGCAAGCTCGCGATCCCGGACGCGATCCTCCTGAAGCCTGCGACCCTCACCTCGGACGAGTGGGCGCTCATGCAGCGTCACGCCGACGAGGGCGCGCGCATCATCGACCGCCTCGGCTTCCTCCAGGACGCGGTTCCGGCGATCCGCCACCACCACGAGCGCTTCGACGGCACCGGGTATCCCGACGGCATCGCCGGCGAGGAGATCCCCCTCGGCGCGCGCATCATCCACGTCGCCGATGCGCTCGACTCGATGCTGACGACGCGGATCTACCGCGCGGCCCGCCCTGCGGACGAGGCTCTCGAAGAGCTTCGGCGCGGCTCAGGCACGCAGTTCTGCCCCCGCTGCGTCTCGGCGCTCGAGCGCCTGCTGCGGACCGAGGAGCCCGGCGAGACCGAGCCGCCCTCGAAGCTCATCGCCACGGCCTGAGCTTCTTGCGCATCGTCTAGCCTGCTCTATCCTTTTTCGCGACCGCCATGGCCCGGTCGCAGCGCTACACCGACGAGATGCTCCTGCAGGAGCTGCGGGGCTGCGCGAAGCGCCTCGGCCGCTCCCCGACGATGCTCGAGTTCACGCTCGATTCGGCAGCGAAGCCGCATCCGCAGACCCTCGTGACGCGGTTCGGGAGCTGGAATCGCGCGAAGCGCAGGGCGGGCCTGGTCGCCCGTAGGTTCGCGACGCGTGAAGAGCTTCTCCGGCAGCTACGCGAGCTCGGCGCCGAGCTGGGGAGGACCCCGACGGGCGCCGATCTCGCCCGACGGCGGAACTCGATGCCGTCCAAGTCGCTCTACTGGCAGACGTTCGGCTCGTTTCGCTCGGCCCTCCGCGCGGCCGGATTCGATGTCCCGCGTCCGCAGGAGCGGGCCGAGCGCGCCCTGGAGGACGGCGTGCGCCTCGCGAAACGGCTGCGGCGGCTGCCGAGCTTCGACGACTGGGCGCACGCAAGGCGCACCGACCCCGGGCTCGCGAGCGAGTGGCAGGTCTACCGGCTCTTCGGCGGGCGCAAGGGGGCCTGGGCGACCTTCCTCGCGAAGGTGGAGCGGCGCCTGGCAGAAACGCCCTAGTGAGCGGCGGCGGGCGCCGCGAGCAACGCAAGGAGCGCGAGGCAGGAGCGATGCTCCTCCGGTGCGCGCACGGAGGGGAGAGGCGCCTCGCTGAAGGCCATGTCCGGCCTGAAGGACTCGGTCGCGGCCACTCGGCCTTCGCTCACGCAGAGGAATGTGCCCTCGGAGACCTCGCGGCTCTCGAGCGAGACGCCCGCGTAGCTCTCGACGAGCTCGAGCGCCGCCTTCGTGGAGGCGAAGAAGAGCTCGTTGCGCCCTTCGCCGACCCAGAGCGGCCTGCCCATCCCGCGGGCAAGATAAACGACCTCGGGCTCGCGCTCGTCCATCCACGCCGTTGCCATCGAGCCATAGAGCTGATCGAGCGCCTTCGCGGAGCTCCGCTCGAGCTCCATGAGCGCGAAGATCGCTTCCGAGTCGACGGTCATGCGCGGCGTAGCGCGCTCGAAGCCGTACTCGGCGAAGATCTCCTCGTCGTTCTTGATGATCCCGTTGTGGATCCCGACCACCGATCCGTGCCGGATCGGATGGTTGTTGGCCTCGAGGCTGGGATGTCCCTTCGTGTAGTCGCGAACGTGGACGAGGGCCTGCCGCGCCCTCGACGGCACCCGGATCGAGTCCAGCAGCCGGCTCGCGCCCGTGCGCTGCTTGTGGATCTCGAGGGCGACGCCGGGGCCGCGGTAGCAGTAGCCGGCCGCGTCGGATCCCCGCTCGGAGATCGCGGCCATGAGAATCTGAGTAGCGAGGGTGGGGTCGACCCGACTCGAGTCGCTGAGGCTATATCCCGCAATGCCGCACAAGGTGACCACTATAGCCATCGACCCGGTGCGCACCCAGCCGCATCCCTCGTATCGGTGGTGCTCCTCAAGGCGGCTCGGCTCCGGGCCGATAGACGCCTCGTGGGACAGCGCCCAGTCTCCAAGCTGCCGCAACCAGAGCCCGACCCCGAGGCTCGCGACACCGAAGAGCCGAAGCTCGAGCTCGTCGGGGATGCGGCCGCGCTCGACGCGCCGGTCGACGACGACCAGAAGGAAGAGGCCCGCGAAAAGCTCGTCGCCGGGCCGACCCAGGACCCGCTCAAGCTCTACGTGCGCCAGATCGGGGACGGCCCGCTCCTGACCGCCCAGGAAGAGCGCGAGCTCGCCCGGCGCAAGGACGCGGGCGACGAGGAGGCCAAGAAGAAGCTCATCGAGTCCAACCTCCGGCTCGTCATGTCGATCACGCGGAACTACGTCAACTCGGGCGTGCCGCTCCTCGATCTGATCCAGGAAGGCAACCTCGGCCTCATCCGGGCGGTGGAGAAGTTCGACTACAAGATGGGCTACAAGCTCTCCACGTACGCCACCTGGTGGATCCGCCAGGCCGTCACGCGGGCGATCGCCGACCAGGGCCGGACGATCCGCCTCCCGGTGCACGTGGTCGACCAGGTGCGGCGCGTCATGCGCGCCCGCCGCGTCCTCACCCAGAAGCTCAATCGCGACCCGCTTCCGCACGAGATCGCGAAGGAGAGCGGCTTGGAGGTCAAGCGCGTCAACGAGCTGCTCGACCTCGTCGAGGATCCCGTCAGCCTCGAGACTCCGGTCGGGGACGGCGACTCCATCTACGGCGACATGCTCGAAGACGTCAACGCCGAGCAGCCTGACTTCGCCCTCGCCGAGCTACTCCGCGGCGTCGAGCTCCAGCTCGCCCTCGACAAGCTCTCCGATCGCATGCGTCACGTGCTCGAGCTCCGCTTCGGCCTCGCCGGCGCGACGCCGAAGACCCTCGAGGAGGTCGGCACCGAGCTGGGTGTCACGCGCGAGCGGGTGCGCCAGCTCGAATCCCGCGCCCTTCGCGAGCTCCAGGCCGCGGCGCCGGACCTCCGGCTCTATCTCCGCGCGGAATAGCCGCGCGCCGATAGCGTCCGTGACGTGTTCTGGGACGTCCATTCCCACGTGGTCCCGTCCGGCGACGACGGCGCTCAGACCCTCGACGAGGGCATCGCGCTCTGCCACGCGGCGAGCGAGCACGGCACGGGAGTCCTCTTCGCGACGCCGCACATCTGGCCGAGCCTGACACTGACCGGTGAACGCGAGGAGCGGGTCCGCGAGGCGCATGCACAGCTCGCGGAGGAGGCGGCGTCGTTCGGGCTCGACCTGCGACTCGGGTTCGAGCTGACCCCCGCGCCGCGCCTCCTCGACGACGATCTCGAGCGCTACCGGCTCGGCGACCTCCCGGCCGTGCTCATGGAACTACCGTTCCACGGCTCTCTCGGGCTCGCTGAAGGCCTCGCGGAGCGGATTCAGGGTTCGGGCTTGGTTCCGGTGATCGCGCATCCTGAGCGTTCTGAGGCCGTCGTCGCCGATCCGAGCCTCGCCGCGGGCCTCTCAGAGCGCGGCTGGCTTCTGCAGATGAACGCGACAAGCGTGCTCGGCTACCACGGGGCGGCCGTCGAGCTGACCGCTTGGCGACTGCTCGGCGAGGGCCTCGTCGATCTCTTCGGCTCGGACGGGCACCGGACGGCGCGGCCCGCGACCCTGGACGACGCCTACCGGCTCGTGGAGGCGCGGGTGGGGGAGGGGGCCCGAAGGCTCTTCGACGGCAGGGCGCTCGCCGGGCTAGCGGCTGGCGACGGCGTCGATCTCGCGCAGAGACGCTAGCCGCGAGAGCGACTCGATCTCGATCTGCCGCACGCGCTCGCGCGTGATTCCGAGGCGGCGGCCGATGTGCTCCAGGGTGTGCGGCTCCTCGCCGCCGAGCCCGTAGCGAAGCTCGAGGACGCGCCGGTCGCGCTCGGGCAGCGAATCGAGGGCGCGGTCGAGCGCCTCCTTCTGCAGGCGCCGCTCGGTCTCTTCCTCCGGAAGCGGATCCTCACCGGCGACGAGGTCGCCGAAGACCGCATCCTCCTGCTCGCCGATGGGCTGGTCGAGGCTCGTGGAGGCGCGGGCTGCAGCTCTGACCTCGGTCGCCTGCTGAAGCGGGAGCCCCGCCTCGTGCGCTATCTCTTCGAGCGTCGGCTCGCGGGCAAGCTGCGTCCAGAGGTGCCGCTCCGCGCGATGCATCTTCTGCATCCGCTCGACGACGTGGACGGGCACGCGAATCGTTCGCGCCTTGTCCGCGATCGCCCGGGCAACGGCCTGGCGGATCCACCACGTCGCGTAGGTGGAGAACTTCAGGCCGCGCTGCCATTCGAACTTCTCGACGGCGCGGATGAGGCCGAACATGCCCTCCTGGATGAGATCGAGGAAGGGGAGGCCCTGGTTGCGGTAGTTCTTCGCGATCGAGACGACGAGGCGCAGGTTGCACTCGATCATCCGCCGCTTGGCCTCCATGTCGCCGCGCTCGATTCGCTTGGAGAGCTCGACCTCGTCTGCGGCCGTCAGGAGCGGGTGGCGCCCGATCTCGCGCAGGAAGAGCTGGAGGGCATCCGTCGTGGTCTCGAGGACCTCCGAGGCCCTCGGAGGCGCTGTCGGCTCCCGCGGGGGCTCCTTGACGACCTCGACGACCTCGATGTTCCGCTCCTCGAGCTCGCGGTGGACGAGCTCGACGTCCGCAGCGTCGAGCTCGAGGGTGTCGAGCACCTCGGAAATATCGGTCGACTCGAGGAAGCCGGCAGCTTCGCCGCGCTCCAGGAGGTGCTGGACCTCCTCGTTTTGAAGAGCGTTGGTTTCGTCGGCCATTCAGTCGAATACGCCCGGACGATCGACGTCAGCCGACGTTCCGGACGCGCTGCCGCCTAACCCTACCAACCTCTTTTCGAAAGTAAACATCTGGCGAGAATCCTGCCTGGTGGTAATTCGCAAAATCCGCTCTATTGTGCGACTCAAGCTCGCTTTGTGCGGCGAAATCGAGGGGAGCCGGCGATGACTTTCGCAGACGAAAGCGCAACCTGGACGAGCGCGGGCGCGCTCGGCGTGGCCGCGCTTTTCCTCGCGCTCGGAGTCGTCCTCTTCTGGCGCTGGCGGCGGGCGGCCGCGCGGGAGATCGCGGCGGTGCAGCAATCGACCGCCCGGACGGAACGGCTCGTCGGCGAGGTCCGCACGGCGCTTGCAGACGCCCATGAAGAAGGCCGCCGAGTCGCGCTCCTCGGTGAGTTGGAGGGAACGCTCGACCTCGATGCCGCGCTGCGGCGCGCGCTTGAGGCGGTCAGCGAGCTCACCGGCGCCGACGCGGCCCTCATCGCGCTCCCCCAGGCCCAGGGCGAGCCGATCACCGCCGCATTCGGGCTCTCGGAGGAGGAGGCCTCGCGCGAGCTAGTCGGGCTTCCGGCCGACGCCGGCGGGGCCCGGGCCGTGCGCCTCAGCTACCTCTACACGCCCGAGGAGGTGGCCAACGACGAATTTCGGCTGAGCGGCGGCCTCGCCGTGCCGCTCCTCGGTGAGGACGACGAACGGATCGGCACATTGGCCATCTTCTGCCGCCGGGTCGAGCGGACCCTCTCGGATGTGGAGCTCGAGCAGTTCGAGGACCTCTCGCGGGCTTTCGGGCCGGCGCTCGAGAATGCCCGGCTCTTCACCGAGGCGCGCCGGCTCGCGGACACGGACCACCTCACGGGCCTCCACAACGCGCGGTACTTCAAGGAACGCCTCTGGCGAGAGATCGCCCGCGCGCGCCGCTACGACCGCCGTCTCGGCCTCCTCGTCTTCGACCTGGAGCAGGGGGGAGGCGCCGATCTTCCGGCTGCCGGCGAACGCATCCGGGCCGCCGTGCGCGTGACCGACATCGCCGGCCATCTGGGGGAGGGCCGCTTCGCGGTCATCCTTCCGGAGGCCGCCGAGGCGGATGCCGAGCGCCTGCACCGCCGGGTGCAGTTCGCGCTCGGCGGGCGGGTCGACGCGGACGCGGGCGGCGGGCGCATCCATGCCGGTCTCGTCGAGCTGCGGCTCGAGGAGGACGCGGCGGGATTCAAGGACCGCGCCGCGGCCACGCTGGAGCGCGCGAAGCGGACAGCAGACGACCGGCTATCGGCCGCGCAGTAGCTCGACGGCGGCTTCGCGCGTCGGCACGCGCAGCTTCTTCAGGATCGAGGACACGTGCGTGCGCACGGTCACCTCTGCAATGAAGAGCCGGGAGGCGATCTCCGCGGTCGAGAGCCCCTCGGCGAGCAGCTCGAGGATCTCCCATTCGCGCTGCCGAAGCTGCACGCCGGGCCGCTCGGCGAGCAGGACCTTGCGCCGGCGGCCGCGCTCGCGGAACTCCTCGATGAGCTTCGTCACGAGCGCGCGGGGGAGAGGTGCCTCGCCCGCCAGGACGCCGCGCAGGTCCTCGGGAAGCTGGCGGCGGTCGATGTCCTTCAGGAGGTAGCCGGCCGCCCCTGCGCGCAGGGCGTCGAAGAGGTCGGCGTCGTCCCGCGAGACCGTGAGCATGACGATG
This sequence comes from Actinomycetota bacterium, assembly GCA_046734455.1. Taxonomy (GTDB): domain Bacteria; phylum Actinomycetota; class Thermoleophilia; order Gaiellales; family Gaiellaceae; genus DATEOR01. The sequence continues at coordinate 20,030 of JBKPRJ010000101.1, forward strand.
GCCGTTTCCGGCAGTCGCTCCGAGATCGCGCCTGCGGCAGCGATGCCGCCGCCCGGCATGTTGATATCGAGGAGGCAGACGGCCGGTCGCTCTTCCAGCGCGAGCTCGACCGCGGCGTCCGCGCTCGCAGCCTCGCCGCAGACCGAGAAGCCGTCGCTCTCCAGGACCGCGCGAATCCCGGCCCTCGTGGGAGCGTGGTCGTCGGCGATGACGATGCGGATCGGCTCGCTCACGGCAGACGTACCTCGATGCGTGTCCCTTCGCCGGCCTCGGAGGAGAGCCTGAAGCGCCCGCCGAGGGCCTCGGTGCGCTCGCGCATGCTCAGGAGCCCGAAGCCGCCGACGCGTGTGTGAGCCGGATCGAAGCCCGAGCCGTCGTCGGCGATTCGCAGGGACGTTCCGCTCCCGTTCGTGAGCTCGACGGAGACGTTCTCGGCGCCCCCGTGGCGACCGGCGTTCGTGATCGCCTCGCGGACGATGCGGATGAGCGCTTCCCGCTCGTCGGGGGAGACCTGCGTTCCCTTGCAGACATCGATGTGCAGCTGGACGCCCACTCGGCCGGCAACCTCCTCTGCTGCCTGGACGAGCGCGACCTCGAGCGGCTCGTCGACCGGCCTCGTCAGAGCGGCGATTGCGCGCCTGGACTCGTCGAGAGCGCGCTCGGCAGCCGCGGCGAGCGAGCCGCTCGACTCCGCGACGATGAACGCGAGCTCCTGCGCAACACCGTCGTGGAGCTCCCGCGCGATCCGCCGCCGTTCCTCGAGGACGGCCATGGACGCGAGCCGGCGCCAGTAGCTCCCGATCTCGCGGGCGGCGCCTGCGAGCAGGAGGAGGCAGAAGCCGAGGCGGAGGAAGTCCCCGGTGAAGACCCAGTCCGAGTAGAGGGAAGGGAAGAGGAAGTAGTTGAAGCGGGCGAAGGCGGAGAGGGCCGCGCCGGCCGCGAACCAGCGCATCAGCTCGTCGTTGTCACGCTCGCCGCGCTGGATGAACCCGAGCGCGGCGACGATGAAGAGAAGGACTCCGACGATCTGCGTGCCGAGGAGGAAGTGGTGGCCGAGGAGGACAGGGCGGTGCGCGGCGTCCGGCGAGAGAGCGAGGGGGATGTCCGGGTCGACGCCGTCGGCAAAAAGCGCCACGATCGAGGCGGTTGCGACAAGCGCTCCGACGGACGACAGCGCCGCGATCACCGTTGCGCGCCGCGGCGAGGCAACGCGCGTGCTCGGCGCGAAGGCCGCGAGGGCGAGTGTGAGGGCGCCCAGGACGGCGCCGCCGACGGACGCCCAGACGCTGAAGTTCCGTGCGCCCTCGGCGGGCACGGAGTGGGGGACCGCGGAGAAGACCAGGCTCGTCGTCGCGATGAGGAAGAGCGCACAGGTGAGCATGAGGTCGTCGAGGCGCCTGCGCTCGCGGAAGCGGCCGTAAACGAGGAAAGCGACGAGGAACGCGATGAGGGCGGTCGCCGTCTCGAGGGCGATGTGGAGCTGCGGGCTCGAGTAGGCGAGCGTGAAGCCCGGGATGAGGCTCGTCGCAGCCGTCAGCGCGGCAGCGGCCGCTGCGAATCCCAGGGTGAAGAGGCGAATGCGCATTCCACAAGGGAAATCGGCACATGAGGCCCTTCCGCTTAGCGTTGACGAAGATCAACGCGCGAGCGCGCAGGAAAGGCCGATACTGAGAGGGACAAACGACGGAGCCGGGGCAGGCTCAACGGCACTAGGGCGTGGCCGAACTCCTCCTTACAGCCCCGGCTCCTTCGTTCAAGCTCGCTCTAGATGCGGCAGTACTTTTCGGCTGAGACGATTTGGCCGGTGAGCGAGACACACTCGCCACCAGTCGTGAAACACGTCTGCGTGTTGGAGAACCAGCTTCCCCCGTTTCCGAGGCAGCTGGCCTTTCCCTGCTTCGGAGTCTGTCCCGACGGATTTCCAGCGAACGCCGGAATGACGAGCACGAAGCTGACGACGAGAACTGCGAGAACTGCGATGAAGCGATTCATGCTTCTCTCCCTCTCCCAAGTAGTCCCGGTTCCCCCCAATGGTGACCCGTAGACGAGGGGATATACCACGTTTGGAAAGTGTAAAACCGCCTTCCGGCTAGGCCGCAGCTAGCCTCGCGTGCGGCGCGCGCCGTCGTGGTGGAAGAAGATGGCAGCCGGGAAGCCACTTATGACGACAGAGTCATCGATGCTGACCTCGGCTGAGCTCGCGGCGCGAGCCGGCGTGAGTTCCGACCGGGTGGAGCGCCTCGTCGAGCTCGGGGTTGTTCAGCCGAGCGACGAGCGCAGAAGTTTTCGCCCGATCGACGTTCAGCGTGTTCGAGTCGCGGAGGCATTCGTCGAGTCCGGCCTGGCGGTCGAAGATCTGGGGCGACTCGTCGCCGAGGGCCACATCACCTTTCCGAACCTCGAGGCGGTGTTCGGCGAGCCCATTCCCTCGTCTGACACCACGTTGACGGCGTTCGGAACCGAGGTCGGCCGAGACCCGGAGTTCCTCCGCCGCGTGTACATGCAGCTCGGCCTTCCTCAGCCCGGCGACGACGAACGGCTTCGCGCCGACGACCTCGAGTTCTTCCGTGAGTTCCTGCTCGTCTTCGACGCACGCGACCTTGGCCTTGGAGATGACTTCGTGCTCCGGGCTGCCCGTCTCTGCGGCGATGGGATCAGGCGACTGGTCGAGTCCGTGAACGCACTCGTGCGAGAGGAGCTGAGGCCCGCGATGGCGGCTTCGGCAACCAGGCCGCTCCCCATGCGTGGGGGTGGTCCTTTCGTCGCAACCGGCCGCCTCACCGGCTGGCTCCTTCGCCGCCACCTCGAAGCGATCACCCACCGAAACATCGTGGAGAACATCGAGAGTGTCATGGAGGAGACCGGGATCGGACGCCGGCGGGACCTGAATCCTCCCGCCATCGCGTTCGTCGATCTCTCGGGCTTCACCGGCCTCACGGGCGTGAAGGGCGACGAGGAGGCGGCCCGGCTCGCGGTGCGCCTCTCCGATCTCGTTCAGGCGGCGACTGCATCCCGAGGCGGGCGGTTGGTGAAATCTCTCGGAGACGGGGCGATGCTCCACTTCCAGGAGCCGAGCGAGGCGGTCGCCGCTGCGCTCGATCTTCTCGAGGCGGTACCGCAGGCCGACCTTCCACCCGCCCGAGCAGGGATCACGTCTGGCCCTGTCGTCTTCCGGGAGGGGGACTACTTCGGGCGCGCCGTCAACATGGCGTCTCGGATCACCGACTACGCGCGCCCGGGGGAGGTCCTGGTCACCGAGACGGTCGCGGAATCGCCAGCCCCATCCGGGAGTGCCTTCGACGATCTCGGCACAGTGGAGCTCAAGGGCATCCGCGAGCCGGTTCGCCTGTTCCGGGCCGTCCGAGCAGGCTAGAGCGCCCGCCTTTTCTTCTGGGATGGCCGCCACCGCGGGGCGATTGCGCCCAGCCGACCTCCAACGCACGATAACCGGCGTTCCCTGGCGCCAGGGCACCCTCCGCGCTTCACCCTCCCGCCGATGAGGCCGGGGATACACGGGTCAATGCGGTTGGCGGACTGCTTGCAGGGGAGCGCACTTCTTGAAACGTTCTTAGTGCTATGCGGCAACGCCTGGCTACCTGGTCCGTCCTCGTTCTCGTGGGAGTTCTGGCCAGCGTCGCGATCGTGGCCGCTTTCGTCAACGACGACTCGTCGTCGCGCGCGAGCGTTGCGGGCACCCAGCCAACGGCAGAGCTCCCCTTGTGCAATTCAAAACAGCTTGAGCTTTCGATTCGTGCGTCGGGATACGGGGCCCATGTCATTGGGCTTCACGTCGCTGGGACTCATCCCTGCGACGTGGGGGAGCTGCACGTCACGGCGATGGTGATTGATCGGAATGGCGACCGCGTTCGGACCGCGGTTGCACCGCCGCGGAAATTCAGCGGCCGGATCCGCCCCGGGGAAGAACTCGTCGCCACGTTTGATTACTCGGCGCGATGCCGGCAGAGCAGCGCGGTTCCCTTCTCGGCGACAATCATCGCAGCGGGTGAAATCGGATCGATCAGGATTACGGCGCCCGTTACCTTCCGGCGTGACTTCAAAGCCCCTTCCTGTTAGGCGGAGATGGTTCTCCAGAGGCGAGATCTCTGAGCGCTGCGCGAGGGGGCGGACGATGGTGTGCAATCCCGCTCGAGCCTAGCCGAGCCCGCTTCGGCGGTTCTCTCGTTCTCAAGGGGAGGGGCGGAGGAAGTCGCCGGACTGTCGGGGCTGCGGTTCCGAGGGTTTCCCGTTGGGAGAGACGAGAAGTTCGACCTCCTCCGCCGCAGTGGCCGACCGTATTACGCCAAGGGGACGGCTTGAAGACCCTATGGTCGATGCTTACAGAGAGTTGACAGCTCGTTGCGATCCCGTCGACGCGCCTGGCCGCCGCCGCGCTCGCCGATCTTCTCAGCCGCCGGCGTCGTGTGACCGGATCGCCGAGCGCTTGTCCGTTGGTCGCGGGAGGCGTAGAACTATGCCGTGCGTGGCCTCAGAACCCCGCGTGGCATGGCTACTTGGTTAGTCCTTGCGGCGGTCGGTCTCGTCGTCATCGCGGGCGTGATGGATGCCGTGCGCGCGTCGTCATCGCACGCCGAATCGGAGCGCCCCAACGTATTCACAGTCGAAGGTCTGACCGTGACAACACCGTCCGCCGAAGGTGCAGCCGAGCACGCGGCTACGACGCAAGCCGTGGTTGCGAGCCAGGCTGTGGCGACGACGGCGCCATCGACGCAGTCGACCTCGACCGAGGCTTTGCTTCGTGCGATACCGAACAACTCCGCCTCACTCTGCCGGTTGTGGATGGCTTGGCGGCAGCCGTCCTTCGTCGCGTAAAGGGGCTGCCCTGCCACCACGGCCGCGCTCCCTAGGGGCTGCCCTGCCACCACGGCCGCGCTCCCGTCGGGTTTACGGTTCGGAATCAGTCTGGTGACCGTGTTGCTGTCTTCGGGGGAAAGACGCGCACGGCTCCGCCGGCTGATTTCTCAAACGGATTCGAGCAGCTCATCGAGATGTCCGAGTTGTCCTGCGACCCGGACGGATCCTTCCTCGTGATCGCAACAGTCGGCCCTTATGCCGCTCGACGCGCCTTGCCCGGCGCGGAGCTTCCTTGCGACCACGGCTAGGAACCTTGAGCGCACCAGGCCGACCGTAGCCCCGCCGCTCGGGTCTTCGGCGAGAGAGGGAGAAGGGCGACCTTTCCAGCCGGTGTAACGCGCGGCGGATCTGCGGCGATCTGCTTACTGCAGGGCCGGGTGCTCCGCCGGAATTGCGGCAAGTCAAGCGGAGTTTCGCCCCGGGAGAGACAAGGGCGCCCGGCCCTGCGTCGCGTTGTTCGGCACAGAAGTGGCATCTCATGCATGACTGGGCGAACATGCGTTCGTGACAGCTCAAGGCTCAGCGTACAGGAGGTTCCGGCGAGCCCTCGATCGCGGAAACGTCACAGAGGCCCTTTCCGCCGCGTCGGAACTCGAGGTCGCGCACTTTCCGACGCGCTCGAGCTCACCCTCCTCATCGCCGAGAAGGAGCCAAGCAAATACGCGCGGGCGGCCCTCCGCTGGCACGCGCGACTCGTCGCGGAGCTCAGATTCGGACTCGTCGAGGCCCAGGCAACGCTCTCCCTACTGGCGGCGATCCCGTTGAGCCAGGGTGCCGGCATGGCCCTGGCTGAGTTCTTGTGCGCGCGTGACCAGACAAGGCTCTCAGGGACACTTGTTCGCTGGTCGCGGGCGGCGTAGAACTAGCGCAATGAGGTTGGCATTTGAAGTCTTGCCGCGGCAGGTGGAAAGGCGGGATGCTCGATCGAGCCCGCCGATTTGATCCAGGCTGGCCAGGCTCGACGGCTGGCCGAAGTCCGCGAAGCAAGTGGACGCGAGAGCGGCGAGCTCGCTGAGCTTTTGAACATCTCCTACGAGGCATACAGAGACCTCGAATGGTTCGATGAAGAGATCGTCGATGCCCTCACCTTCGAGCAGTTGAGCATCCTCGCCGACGCGATCGGGCTTGACCTGCGTCGCTTCTTCAAAGCCGAGAACGTTGGGCATGTGACGTTCGCTGAGCTTGCATCGAGACTCGAACACTTCGCTGGCACCGACTCAGCATCCGTGGCCGCGCTTGAGGACAGGGTGGGTTGGGAACTGCGAAGACACCTCGATGATCCTCGTACCTTCGCCGAGCTTCCCGCGATCGCGCTTGCAGACATCGGGGAACCCGTCGGCGTTGACTGGCGTAGCTTGCTCCCGCCTTCTGGTGGCCGGCCTAGCCGGACGGCTTCAGACAGTGCCTAGTGCCGTCGACAACGGCCGCCGCTCGCCCAAGAGGCTCGTCCGCTCCGTCGTCGCTCGGCTGCTCGGGCGGAAGCACTAGTAATGGCTTCTGAGGATCTGCCCTAGCGGCGTGCTCACCCTGGGCGTGCGTTTCGGTCAGCTTCGACATCATCCGAAACCCGGCGCCTTCTCCGTTGTGTGGAACTTACTCCGTTGCCTGCAGGGCCTCGTTAGAGGTGAGCGGCGGCGTTGCGTTGCGAAAGGCTTTGCGAAGTGTTAGTAACCGTCGTAACAACCTGGGGGGAGTAAGGAAGCGGGCGATGAACTGCGGACGACTCCGATGGCTAGCGGTATTACTTGCCGCCGTGGCGCTGGCCGTGCCGACCTTGGCACAGGCGGCGAACGAAGTTACGAAATGGAACGAAATCGCCGTGAACACGGTGAACGGTCAGCCGCCGATCACGTCGGCGCCTCCTGCGGGAGCTGTGTTCATGGCGATGGTGCAAGGCGCCGTGTACGGCGCAGTCAACGCGGCGGACCGGCACGGGAAGCCGTACCTGATCGAGCGGAGCTTCCCGAAGGCCTCGGCGAAGGCAGCGGCTGCGACGGCGGCGTTCCGCGTGTTGGACTCGTTGTTCGGAGCCACCAATCACGAGGTGCTGCAGGCGGCGTATGACGAGTCGCTCGATGCCATCCCGGCCGGTCCGAGCAAGAGACAGGGGATTAAGGTCGGAACGATGGCGGCCGACGCAATGCTCGCCGAAGGTCACGACGGTCGTGCCGACCAATTTGGGTGTGACTTCGTGACGCCCTCACCAGGCGTATGGCAACCGTTGCCGGGTCCGACCGGGGCCGCGGCATGCGACCCGAGCTCGTGGGTCTCAAACGCCAAGCCCTTCATCGTGAGCAGCCCGTCGCAGTTTCGCACCGCGGGGCCATACTCCCTCACGAGTCCGGAGTATGCGGCGGACTACAACGAGGTCAAGGAGATTGGCTCGCTGACGAGTGCCATTCGGACGGCCGAGCAGACCCACGTCGCCGCGTTCTGGCAGACGAACCCCGCCGCGAACTACAACGCTCTTGCGCGCAGGTTCGTCGACCAGTTCGGACTCGGCGTCAGTGGCAGCGCGCGCCTGTTCGCGATGCTCGATCTGTCGGCGGCCGACGCGATCATTAACACCTGGAACGACAAGTATCACTCCAAATTCTGGCGGCCGATCACGGCGATTCGGCAAGGGGATACCGACGACAATGACGACACGGATGGCGACGTGACCTGGACGCCGCTGTTCAGTGCCGGCTTCCCGACGTCGCCGCCACTGCCGGCCTCACCGCTGCCGATCGGCGGAGTGGGCGGACCGCTGGGTACGCCGCCGTACCCCGAGCACCCGTCGGGTGCGACGGCATACGCGAGCGCCAGCATGCACGCGCTGGCCTCGTTCTTCGGCACCGACGAGATGAGCCCGGGCTTCTATCTGACCAGCGGCCGGTACCCCGGGGAGCAGCGGTTCTTCAGCCGGTTCTCGGACGTGACGAGCGAGATCGTCGAAGCCCGGATTTGGGCGGGGATCCACTTCCGGAACGCCGACGTGCAGGCAGCGAACCTCGGTCGTGAAGTCGAGCAGTACGTGCACGAAAGGCAGTTCGACTTCGTCCATTGAGGTAAGCCAATCGCGTGGGGCGGCCTTCGGGCCGCTCCACGCGGCCCTGTCATGAAGGTTCTACGCTCGGCTGCTCGGCCGGAGCCTTAGAAGGGCGGCCGACGCAGAGGGCCGATGTTCGGACGACTCGCGGCTATCTGGGCCCTCGCAGGCTCGCTGCGGCCATGAGAGAGGTCGAATCCGAAGTCGTGCGTTCAAAAGATGCCCACTTGCAGCCGATTCACGATAACCGGCGTTATGTCAAGTCGCGATCGGAATGCCGAGATAGTCGGCGGCCTCGACGAGGACGTCATCCCCCAGCTCGAGCATCTGGACGTCCTCGACGGCGAGGAGCTCCCCTGCGCGGTCGAAGAGGGTCACATTGGGCC
>JBKPRJ010000102.1:0-17310 GCA_046734455.1 Actinomycetota bacterium
CCGCCGGGGCGCAATGCCAGTGACCGACCAGGACCACGAATGATGGCCGTCTGCGTGGGCAGGCGGCCCCTCCCTCGTATTGATTGAAGAGAGGCTCTACCCATGGACTCCTCCTCGAAACGACGCGGAGCGGAGCGCAAGCCGAAGAAGTGAACGACCGCCGGATCCGGGCAGTGAGTAGCCCGGCTCGATTCCTATGCGGTCTGGTTTGCAGGAAGGTCCTATCGGCCATACAGGAAGGCCAAATCGAGGAAAGGGGTCAGAGTGGCAACACGAACTGACGGAGTACAGACCGATCAGCCCGGCTACCGCATGGAAGACGTGGGTGATCGGCTCACCGGTAAGCACGACGAAACTAAGTGGGCTCCGCTAACGACGGAGTTCTGGGCGATGGCCGCCCTCATCGCGGCGATCCTCATCGCCGCAGCGGTCTCGGACAGCCTCAACGACATCCGCGCCTGGACGCTCGTCACCGTCGTCGGCGCGGCGTACATCGTCAGCCGCGGCATCGCGAAGGCGGGCACCGATCGCGTCTCCTTCCGGCGCGATCGACGAAAGTAACAAGGAGACGGAGCTCAGGGAGCCGGGCTCGGGCCGTTGTGCGCCGCCGTGACGAGAGACGTCCGCGGGACAAACGGGTTAGGGCTCGGCTCCACCGTCGTCCGGGTGTTCGACCACGTCCCCAAGCAAACGGACGCCTCGTTGAGATCGAAGCCATCACAACAGGTCAGCTCAGTGAGCCCCTACACGGCCGGCCGCTTAGTGGCGAGAGGCACGGCGACTCGCGCTTGGGACGTTCGAGCCGAAGCTGGGTCACGTCGCGGCGTTGGAGAGCATGCTCCGGTTACTTCCGGGTTCGCTTATGACCTGAGCAGGTCGGCGAGGCCCTGTCGGCATGCACGATCACAGCGTTATACGTGCCGGTATAACACTGACCGGCTTAGCTCAGTGGAGGTCGATCCTGTCGCGTTCGTGCGCTCGGGCCAGGCCGTAGTGATCATGGGGCCGTGGGTGACTCCGCTGCTCCGAACGGAGATCGCTCTCAATGGCGACCTCGCTTCCGGCCCGCTCGTTCCAAGCCGCGGCTTCTGAGCTGTCAAGCTGCTGGACCTGAAAGACCGCCTGGACGTAGTGGACCCGGAATGAGGTTTGGTCTTGCTGTCGTCGCGGTCGCGCTCGCAGGGTCCGTTGCCGGCTGCTCGTTGGGAGGCGACCAGGAAGCTGCGCCTACTCTCTCCCAGGCGTCTCGAGGGACGGTGCTCGGCATCGTCTGGCAAAAGGACGGCAGCGCCCTTCTCCGCCGGTTCAGTCGGACCTCGCTCGCGCCGTCCTCACGGGCGGTGACGCTCGGGCACAACGGCGGAGCTTGGAGCTTCTCGCCGGACGAATCCTTCGTCGCGCTGGCGGGCGCCGCGCCGCTCGAGATTCGCATCGTCGACATCCGCCGAATGCATCTCGACATGGTCCTGCCGCTCCCGCGCGACTTCGCCGGCCCGCCGGAGGAACCGGCTGTCGCCTCCCTCGCCTGGCCAACGGAACGGCGCATTCTCGCCCTCGTCGAGTGGGGTGCGTGGAATCACGCCCTCGTGGTCATCGATCCGTTCGAGGGCCGAATCGTCTCGCGTGAGGCGATCGAGGGGACGCTTGTCGCGCTCGCCAGGACGCACGATGGTCTCGCTCTCCTGCTCGCGCCCATCGGCAGCATCGGCCCAGCGAGGTTGCTCCTGGTGGACGGCGCCGGCGACCAACGCTCGATCGCGCTTGCCGGCGTACCCGCCGGGCTTGAGACGATCGACGCTCAACACTCTGTCCAGCGCCTCGCGATTCCAGCGCTCGCCGTCGATCCTGCGGGAGCACGCGCGCTCGTCGTTCCTGCGGCGGGTCCGGTCGCCGACGTCGATCTCGCCAGCGGACGAGTCGGCTACCACGACCTGCACGAGCCCGTCTCGCTGCTCGGGCGCCTACGGAACTGGCTTGAGCCGGCAGCGGAGGCGAAGACGGCAGAGGGCCCGGAGAGGGAGGCGGTGTGGGTCGGCGGACATCTGGTCGCCGTATTCGGCCGGGACACCCACGAACCGGCGAATGGCGGTGAGCAGACGACGCCAGCCGGCCTCGCGCTCATCGACGTTCGCCGCTGGACCAAACGCATCCTCGACGAGCATGCAAGCCAGTTCTCCCTCTCGGCGGGGACGCTTCTCGCGTATGGAACTACCTGGACCGACGCGACCCAGGAGAAGGGCATGGGCCTGACGGGGTACGGCCTCGACGGCCAGGAGCGCTTCCATCTCTTCGAAAACAAGCCGATCTACTTCGTTGAGACGGCTGGGGCGTACGCCTACGTCTGGCGAGGCGGCCAGTCACCGGTCGCGGTCGACCTTCGCGCGGGCAAGGTCAGCGGCGAACTCGAGCGCTACCGGGGAAGCGACCTCCCCGCACTCGTGGTGCCGCGAGCTCAGCTACCCAACTAACCCAGGTCGCCCCGTTGCACGCTTGTCCTGTCCTGTAGGTCCGGCCCCATGAGCCCGACCGACAGAAGAAGCGATCCAAACTGTCGGACAGCTCACGCTACTCGAGGAGATGTTGCGGCTTCCACCCGGCGCGCCCGTGAGGCGTGACTAGACCTGACCGGCGAATGAGCCGCCTCCAGAGGGCCGTGGCTCTTCTAAGGGATCGGCTAAGTCACGGCGACCTCATGCCTGTTCGGACGCGAGTACCTCGACGACGGGTCGCCGTGCACCGAGGCCAGCCGGTATCGCCGTGAGCGCTGCCACGAGAAGGACCGCTCCCACCACAACGACGCACATCTGCCAAAGCGGCGCAAGCGTCACCGCATCGGGATCAGCCGCCTCAATGAGAGCAATCCCTCCCGGAATTCCCAGGAGGGCACCGACGAGCGCCGGAAGCACCTGCGACGCCGAGAGTCCGACGCCGACCTGCTGCGGGGTCGCGCCGAGGGCGCGGGCGAGCGCGAATGAGCGCCTCGCGTCGAGCGCCGTCGCCCAGGTGATGAAGATCGCGTTGACGGCCGCAAGGACGAGAAGCGTGACCGTGAGCGCGAACAGCACCTGGTTCAGGCGGTCGGCCCGTGTGGCGTCGACCACGGACCCCCCGTTCCCACTCAGTTGGTCGAGAACCGACGCCCTCGTCAGTCGGCCGCCGCCGACATCGGCGTGCGCCGACAGCGCGGCGATGACACCGCTGACCGTGATCGCGATGCTGGCCGTGGCGAGCAAGACGCGGCGCGGTCGCCGGGCAGCCATCCGCGAGCCGAGCAGAAGTGGGACGGGGAGTCGCGCCGAGAGCCGGATCAGCCATCCAGTTCGTCGAGGTGCGCGAGCCGGGTCCGCGAGCGCCCGGATCGTGCTCGTCCGGGCGGCCCGGACGGCTGGAACGAAGGTCGCGGCGACTGCAACGCCGAGCGCTACGGCCGTTACCAGACACACGGTGGAAACGGTGAGGGCAGGCGCGCTCCCGCGGCCGAGCAACCCTGCACTAGGATCGGTGAGTAGCGGAGCGGCCAGCCATCCGAGCGCAAGCCCGATCGCCGCAGCGAAGAGAGCGACGACGACATACTCGGCAAGAAGCACCGTGGCGATCATGCTTGGTGTGCCGCCAACCGCCTTTAGGAGCCCGACGCGTCGGACCTGGTCGGCCATCCTGCCTCCGACCAGCACGGCGACACTGGCCACAGCGAGCACGGCGAGAAGCCAAGCGCCTGTCACGAGTGCTCGCCGCTCGTTCTCCACCAGGTTTGCGCTCGCTGCGCGGACGTCCTGCCAGGCCTGCAGGGACGGAAGCTCCTGTTCGGATGCACACGGGTCTCCCGGCGCGCAGCTCGTGTCTTCCTGCGGCATGTGGCCGGCGACGAAGGTCGGAGCCGCGTCCGGGTCGGCCAGCTTCAGGTTCGAGACGTATAGGGATGGCTCGCGCGGGTCAAGACTGCGGAGGTCCGTCCGGGTCAGCCAGACCAGGCCCGTGTTGCCGGCGCAGATTGCAAGGCAAGTCACCTCCGGGTAGGGGACGGAGGCCGCGGTGACGGCGACTCCCACAACCCGAAAGGAACGGTCACCGCCGCCGGCGAGGGGACGCCCGGTGTCGAGGTCGAGGGCATTCACGCTGATCCGATCACCGGTGTCGATGCCAAGCGAGTCTGCAAAACCGGCCTCGACCACCGCCCCGCCACTCCGTACCCAGCTTCCCTGTGTCAACTTCGGCTGGTCGACTCGGGCCGGCGCGCCGTCGCGCCCGTCGACCCGAACCGGCCATTGCTGGCCGTGCGCCCTCAGGATGCCCCAGGTAACGGGAAATGGACCGCTATGGGCAACGACGCCGCGAGCGCTGGTGAGTGCTTCGAGGCCCGCGACGTCGGCTGGCTTTCCGCTTTCCGGAGGCGCGGCGACGCTCGCCACCACGTCCGGCCCCGCCGTTGCCTCCCGGGTGCTCTGGTATAGGCCCTTCGTGATCCCGTGCAGGGCGAGCCCGAGCGTGAGCGTGGCAGTCGCCGCCGTCATCGCCAGCAGCAGTAAGGCGGCCTCGAGTGGACGCCGGCGCAAGTCTCGCGCGGCGAGGCGGCAAATGAGCAGGACCCGCCCCATGGTCAGCTTTCCAGTCCGGCGAGCTCGATAAGCGGAGCGGAGGAGCCGTGGGTCAGCCTGGTCTCTTCGACGAAGTCGCCGTCCCGCATCGAGATCAAGCGGTCGGCCGTCGCGGCTATCCGCGAGTCGTGCGTGACGATGAGCAGGGTCTGGCCAGCGGCGCGCAAGCTGTCGAGGAGCCGGAGCACCTCGCGGGTCGAAGCGCTATCTAGGTTTCCCGTCGGCTCGTCGGCCAGGACAACGAGCGGCTCATTGCTTAGCGCGCGAGCGATCGCAACCCGCTGACGCTGTCCGCCCGAGAGCTCCGAAGGCAGATGGCCCGATCGATCGGTGAGCCCGACCTCTTCCAGTAGCTCCTCGGACCGGGAGCGCGCCGCGCGCGGCGAGCGGCCCGCCAGAAGCGCAGGCAGCTCGACGTTCTCCAAAGCAGTGAGTTCGTCCAGCAGATGGAAGGCCTGGAACACGAAGCCGATCGACTGCCGGCGCAGGCGGGCTAGTGCCTTTTCACTCAGCTGGTCGATGCGGCGTCCCGCCAGCCACACGGCTCCCGCCGAAGGGCGCTCCAGCCCACCCACCAGATGCAGCAGAGTCGACTTCCCGCAGCCGCTCGGTCCCATCACGGCGAGGGTCTCACCGGCGGCGACTTCGAGTTCGACGGAATCGACCGCGCGCACAAGGCCTTCTCCATGACCGTATTGCTTCTCCAACCCGTGCGTGCGAACCACCGGTTCAACGCGAGTTGGCGACTCGATGGCGCTCATGATCATCATCCCCTCTTTTCGGTCCAATAGCGGGCGCAGACCTCGAGCCAGCGCAGGTCCGCCTGCAGCCTCAGCACCACGCCTTCGAGCAGAAGCCCGGCGACCGAACCATCCGGCTCGGCCAGCGCAGCCCGCTGTGCGGCTGCGAGCCCTTCCAAGAGCGCATGTCGCTGCGCGTCGACGAGCCTCACTGGGTCGGCGAGCCCCGCCGCAGCGGCGGCGACCAGCTTCACGTGGAACTCGGCGGGCGCGGGCTTCGGCCAGCTCGTGTCCTCGAGCCACTCGGTGACCCGCGCGCGCCCGGCCGCTGTCAGGTCGTAGACCTTGCGGTCCGGACGATCGGCCTGTCCGACCAGCTCCGAGCTCACCAAGCCAGCTTTTTCGAGCCGGTTCAGCGTCACGTAGACCTGCCCTGCGTTGAGCGCCGCCGCTAGCGGGCCCAATGCGAGCTGAAGGCGCGCGCGCAACTGATAGCCGTGCGACGCCTCCTCGGCCAGGAGCGCGAGCAGGACCTCTCGGACGACGCCCAGTTGATAATCGCGAGGCGGGTCCTTCTGCGACAAGCCAATGGCGTCTTGCAATACCGGGTTCACCCCCCTAACCGTTATCTAGGGAAGAATAACCGTTATCTAGGGGTTGTCAAGGGCCGGTTGTGAAACCTCTCTGCGCGCTGGACCTGAGCAGGTCGGCGGAACCGGCACCCAATCGGCAGCGATATACCTGGCTGTAACCCGCCGGCTACTGAATCAGCGTGAGCAGCTTGAACATCGGCAGGTACATGGAAATGATGATCACGCCGACCATCATTCCGACGCCGATCATCATGAGCGGCTCGAGGATCGAGGTCAGGGTGGCGATCGAGCTGTCGACCTCGTCCTCGTAGAAGTCGGCGATCTTCCCGAGCATCTTCTCGAGCTCGCCGGTCTCCTCGCCCACGCGCACCATCTGCGAGACCATGGGCGGGAAGATCTTCTCGGCTTCGATGGGCACGGCGATCGGAACGCCCTGGTGCACGCGCTCGCGGACGACCGCGGTCGCGTCCTCGATGAGGCTGTTGCCGGAGGTCGCCCCCGTGATCTCGAGGGAGCGGATGATGTCGACGCCCGCGGCAACGAGGGTCGAGAGCGTGCGCGAGAAGCGAGCCATGCCGACCTTGACGATGATCGCGCCGATCCCGAATGGCATCTTCATGCGGAACCGGTCCCACATCCGGCGCCCTGACTCGGTCTTCTTGAACCGGAAGAACCCGAAGATGATCCCCGCCCAGACGGGGAAGACGATGTACCAGTAGCTCCGCAGGATGTTCGAGCCCTTGACGACGATCTGCGTGAGCATCGGCAGGTCGCCGCCCAGCTGCTCGAAGATCCCGACGAAGATCGGGACGAGGAACATGAGCATGCCGATGAGCACGAGCGTGGCGAAGGCCATGACCATCAGCGGATACATCATCGCGCCCTTGACGCGCCGCTTGATCTGGGTCTCCTTCTCGATCTGGAAGGCGACACGGTCGAGCACGACGTCAAGGATTCCGGCGGCCTCGCCCGCCTCGACCATCGAGACGAAGAGGCGCGAGAAGATCCGCGGGTGGCGCGCCATCGCCTCGGACAAGAGGAGGCCGCCCTCGACGTCGGCACGGAGCTCCGAGACCACGGTCGCGAGCTTCTTGTCCTCCGTCTGCTCCTCGAGGATGACGAGCGCGGTGACGACGTTCAGTCCCGCCTCGATCATCGTCGCGAACTGCCGCGAGAAGACCTGCAGCGACTTCGGCTTCACCTTCTTCACGGCCATCGCGAAGCCGGCCGAGCTCGCCGCCTGCTCGTCCAGGGTCAGCGCGACGAGCCCGCGCACGCGCAGCGCTTCGCGCGCCGCGTTCATATCCGGGGCGTTGACCTGGCCGTCGAGCTCGAGGCCCGCTGAATTGATCGCCGTGTAGGCGTACGAAGCCATTCCAAGCGGGAAATCGGCATCACCCGGTCACGCCTTGAGGGTCAACGGCGCTTTGCCGATGTTCTGGTCGGTGCTTTCAGCGCGCTCACACCTGCGGCTGCACGTTCGGAGCGAGGGCGGCTTCGGCATGATCGAGCTGCTCGCGGCGATGACGGTGATGCTCATCGGCATCTTCGCCGTGTTCGCCGTCTTCCAGGCCGGCATCGTGCAGATCCGGCGCGCGAGCACGGTCACGACCGCCGCGGCGATCGCCGACTCCGAGATGGAGAAGTTCCGGGCGATCAAGTACGACTCGATCGGCCTGGCGAACAGCGCCGTCGACACGGTCGTCGCCGGCTCGTACGGATCCACCTACACGGGCCAGTCGTTCTACAAGACGGACACCGTGGGGACGGCGTCGCTCTCGGGCGGGATCACTGCCTCGCAGACGACCGTGCCAGTCACGAGCATCACCGGTTTCCCGTCGACCGGCCCCTTCCTCGTCAAGATCGACAGCGAATACATGCTGATCAACGACCGCACGACGTCGACGTGGTCGCTCTACCGGACGACTGACCGCGGCTTGCTCGGATCGACCGCGGCTACACATGCTGCGGGCGCCACCGTGTACTGGGTCCAGCGCGTGAACGTGACGGCGTGCGGTAGTTCGCCCTGCACGAACGCAGTTCCGACGAAGACAGTCACGGGCGCCGACGGGCGCTCGTACAAGGTCGACACCTACATCACCTGGAAGCAGATCACGAACTCCGGCTCGACCGCCGGGCGTCTCGTCAAGCTCGTCAGCATCGTGGTCCGCGACAACGCCTCGCCGTATCGCGCGTGGGCTCGCGTCAGCGCCGCGTTCGACGAGGGCACGGGCCAGTAGGCCCGCCGGGCTCGCGCAGCTAGCTCGTACTGACGAGCTTGATGGAGAAGCTCGACCCGTCGTCGCCGGTCACGGTGAGCGTCTCGCCGACCTTGATCTCCTCGCTCGGCTTGCCATCCGTGAAGTTCTTGCCCGAGGCGAGACCGACGAGGGCGGAATCCTCGGTGACGGAGATGAGCTTGAAGACCGGATCGTCCTCGGGGAACGTGCCGGCGACGGTGACATCCTGTTCCGCGCCGTTGATCTGCAACCGGGCAGTTGTCCGAGTAGTGGCCGAGGTTGTGGTGCCCCCGCCGGTCGGCGACGTTCCCCCGGTCGGGGCGACGGGTGCGACCGCGCCGCCCGAGAACGGATCGCGGCCCGGGAACACTCCGAAGTTGTCGAGCTGACCGTCGAGAGCTGACGGCGGCTCGTCCGTGTCGACGAGCTGGCTGGGAGGGACGACCGCCCCAGCGCCGGGCGTCGAGGGAGCCGAGCCCGGCGTCGGCGCGGTCGTCGGCGCAGGCGCGGTCGTGGGCGGCGGCGGCGGCGAGCCGCCCATGAGCGACTTGTACGTCTTCGGCCCCTGCCAGGCCATGAGCCCGAGGAACAGGGGCACGAGCAGGAAGAGGACCTTCTTCTGCTTCGCCTCCTTCTGCTTCGCGAGCGCTGCTTCAACCTTCTTGGAAGCCATTACCCCAGACCTCCAGCGGATGCGTCGGCGGGCGGAGGCGGCGTCTCGGTCGGTGCGGGAGCCGGCGGCGGGGCGCCAGCCGCCGCGTCAGGGGCGCCATAGACATAGGCGGAGACGATCAGGCCGGCATTGATGCTCGGGAATCCTCCCTTTCCCTCCTTCATGCTCAGCGTGTCGAGCGTGAAGAGCCGGCCCGAGGAGGACAGCCGCCCGTCCCGCACCGTGACGAGGTTCCGGAGCCGGAAAAGGAAGTCGGTCAGGTCGAAGTAGTTGCCCTCGAAGGTCAGGTTGATCTGGATCGCGCTATAGCCCGTCTTCGGCGTCGGCGCACTGGGCTGGATCGAGAGGAACTTGATTCCCGT
The DNA here is from genome assembly GCA_046734455.1 of Actinomycetota bacterium. Taxonomy (GTDB): domain Bacteria; phylum Actinomycetota; class Thermoleophilia; order Gaiellales; family Gaiellaceae; genus DATEOR01. The sequence continues at coordinate 9,204 of JBKPRJ010000102.1, forward strand.
CGCCTCGGCGACCGAATTGAGGTCGAGAATGATTCCGGGCATGTCGTCCGTGTCCGGCATCGCCTTCGAGACCTCGAAGACGTCGGCGACCTTGATGGTCGTCTGCGGTTCTTGCCGTGACGCGAGCTGAGCAGCGCTGATCTTCATCTGCATCTCGGCGATCTGCTCATCGAGACGCCCGGCCTCGGCGCGCTTCGGCCGGATCAAGAGCATGTAGCCGACCCCCGCGAGGATGAGAATCGCAAGGCCGATCACGGGCCAGATGGGAACCTGCTTTTTCACGCGTCCCCTCCCTGCCGCACGGTGGCCGTGATCGAGAAGTTCACGCCGGGCTTGCTGATGTCCTCGGACGCGGTCGCGAACTCGAGGCGAACCGTCTGGAGCTCCGGAAGCACCTGCAGGCGAGAGAGGAGCCTGGCGACGCTCGCCTGGCTCACGGAGACGCCGGTCACTCTGAACGAGTTCAAGCTGGAGCCGGTTGACCCGGCCGACCCGGGCGATGGGGCCGTTGCATCGAGCGTGACGAGCGTGACGTCTTCGGGCAAAACGAGGGCCAGCTCCCGCAGGACGCGGTCCCAGGCGAGGCGATCCGCAAGTGCGGTGGAGAGGGCGGCCGTGCGCGCGGTGCGCTCCGAGTCGATATTGGCGCCTTCGCTGGGCGACTGAGGCTGCTTCTCGGGAACCTGCAGGGCCGCGAGCTCGCCACGGAGATCGTCGAGCTCGCCCGTCTTGCTCGTGACGCTCGCGCTCGAGGACAGATAAAAGGCGGCCAGCGCCCCGAAGACGAGCACGCCTGCCAGCGCGACGATCACGTGCGGGATGGCGCTTTGCTTCGCCTCCTTCTCGGCCTTGACCTCCTCCTTGGGGAGGAGGTTGAAGGCGTGCATCAGAGGGATGTCGCGCACGGGCGGCCCGCTCTTCGGATCGACTGGGGCGACCTTCTCCTTGCCGCGGCCGAAGCGGCGCTCCTTGGGCTCCTTTGGCGGCTTCGGCTCCTTGGCCTTCTTCGGCTCCTTCGGCGGCTTCTCCGCCTTGGGCTCCTTCGGACCGCGCTTGAAGAGATCCGAGACCTTGATCTCCTTCTTCATGTCGATGCCCATCAGAGCGCCATTCCGAGGCCGATCGGCACCGCGAGCGACGGGTCGGGGGTGCCGCCCTTGAGCTTCTTGCCGACGGAGATTCCGACGAGCGGGTCGCCGACGCGGACGTTCACGCCGACGAGGCGCTGGAGCGCGGGAGCGAGCCCGGTCAGCCGCGCGGTGCCTCCGGCGAGGACGACCTCGCGGATACCCAGCGAATCGGGCTGGCTCTGGTAGAACTGGAGCGAGGAGACGAGCTCGCGGGAGAAGCCCTGCAGCGCTCCGTTGAGCGCCTCCCGGGCAAGAGCGGCCTGCTCGGCCGTGAGACCCTCGGGCACCTCGGTGCTTTCGAGCGAGAGGCTCCCCTTGAGCAGCTCGGCGGCCTCGATGTCCATGTCGAGGGCACGCGAGAGAGCGACGGTCAGCGACATCCCGCCCCACTCGATGACGCGGGCAAACTCGCACGACTGGCCGTCAGAAACACCGAGCGTGCTGCGCTCGGAGCCCATGGACACCGCGACGAGAGCGCTCTTCTCGCCGGCGAGCTCCTCCGGAGGCATGAGCGCCCGCAGGAGGGCGAAGGCCTCGAGGTCGACCCCGGCGAGCTTGATGCCGGCCGCGCGGCAGGCATTCGCGTACGCGTCGACCAGCTCGCGATAGGCAACGACGAGCAGGACGCGCTTCTTCGACTGCCCGTCCTCCACGGTCTCGCCGAGCACCTGGTAGTCCAGGAGCGCCTGATCGACCGGGATCGGCAGGGCCTCCTGGGCGCGGAAGCGGACCGCATTCGCGACCTGCTTCGGATCCTCGATCCCCGTGAGCTCGATCGTCCGGACGCCGATGCGGTTGTTGGCGATGCCGATGCGGACGTTTCGCTTCGAGAGGCCGTGCCTCTTGAAGAAGAACTTGAGCGCCTCGGTCAACTCGGGAACGTCCTTGACCTCACCGCCGGCCACGATCCCGCGGGGGATGGGCTCCCGGGCGATCTGCACGAGGCGCGCGGCCCCGTTCACCTCGACGGCGGCCGCCGACAGGTACGAGGCGCCGATCTTGAGGCCGACCGTTTCCTTGGCCATTCGTTAGCTCCCTGCCACCCTGAGGCCTCCCGCCGCAGGCTCGGGGGCGGCCAGGCCGTTGCGCTGGAGAAGGCCGAGCAGCTGGTCCGGCCGGCTCGACCGGGCCATGGCGACCTCCTGCGTGACGATCCCGCGCGTGACGAGATCGACGAGCGCCTGCTCGAGCGTCTGCATGCCGCGGCCCGTGTTCGTCTGCATGACGGAGTAGATCTGCTCGACCTTCGCTTGGCGGATGAGATTCCGCACCGCGTCGTCGGGAAGCAGGATCTCGAGCGCTGCGACGCGGCCCTTGCCGTCCACCGTCGGCAGAAGCGTCTGCGTGACGATGCCCTGGATGGTCGCGGCGAGCTGGACGCGGATCTGCTCCTGCTGCGCGGCCGGAAAGACGTCGATCAGGCGGTCGATCGTCGACGGCGCGTCTTGCGTGTGGAGGGTGGCGAAGACCAGGTGGCCGGTCTCGGCGGCGGTGATTGCGGTCGAGATCGTCTCGAGGTCGCGCATCTCGCCCAGGAGGATCACGTCGGGGTCCTGGCGCAGCGCGCCGCGCAGGGCTTCGGCGAAGCTCGTGGCGTCGGGGCCGATCTCGCGCTGGTTGACGATGCAGCGCTTGTGGCGGTGGAGGAACTCGATCGGGTCCTCGATGGTCATGATGTGGTCGTCGCGCGTCCGGTTGATCTCGTCGACAACCGCGGCGAGCGTCGTCGACTTACCGGAGCCGGTCGGGCCCGTGACGAGCACCAACCCGCGAGGTTTCTTCGAAAGTTCGTGCAGCTGCGTGGGCAGCCCGAGATCCTCGAGCGTCTTCAGCTCGGCGGGAATCATGCGGAACGCGGCGCCGAGGCTCTCGCGCTGGAAATAGACGTTCACGCGGAAGCGCGCAAGGCCCGGAATCGAGTACGAGACGTCGATCTGCCGGTTGATCTCGAGGTGCTTCTGCTGCTCGGTGGAAAGGATGCGGTAGAGCAGCCGCTGCGTGTCGTCTGCCGAGAGGCGCGGAAAGTCGTCGAGCCGCTCGAGGCTCCCGTTCAGGCGGATGACCGGGTGCGAGCCGACCGTGACGTGCAGGTCGGACGCGCCGAGAGCGACCATCGTCTCGAGCAGGTCGTCGATCGTGTATGTCGTCGCAGCGGGTTCGGTGCCAGGACCATCCATTGGGGCTCCCTCCGAGCGGTGCTATCGGCAGGGAAGCCCGGTGCCTGAAGGGTCAAGGGAAAATCCCCCATTCGAGGGGACGCCTTCCGCGCTCGAGAGGCCGATATCACCGGCTGAGCCACCGCACGCCCATGCTCGATCAAGGAGGAGTCACCAAATGATTCAGAGGCTCAGCAAGCGGATCACGCAGAAGGACAGCCAGGGGGGCTTCACCCTCATCGAGCTCCTGGTCGTGATCATCATCATCGGCATCCTGCTCGCGATCGCCATCCCGTCGTACCTCTCCTTCCGGAGCCGCGCTGAAGTGTCGGCTGCGAAGGCGAACGTGCGCGCGGCGATCCCGGGTGTGGAGGCCTTCTACGCTGACCACAACACGTACTCCGGTCTGCACCTCACGAAGCTGCAGCTCTCGTACGACGCGGGCATCAAGAACGTGTCCGTCGTCCGTGCGAGCCCCGCTTCGTACTGCGTCCAGAGCATCGTCGGTCAGGCCACCTACAAGAAGGCTGGCCCGTCCGCCGACATCGTGGTCACCGCCTGCTAAGCAGGAAGCGATTCGATGTCTCCGAGAGGGCGCCGCAAGGCGCCCTCTCTCCTTTAAGCCTTGCCGGTGAACTGCCGATAGAGACCACATGGCGTCACAGCTTCGCTTGCACGTGCTCCTGCCCCTCGCCTTTCTCGGCCTGGTCGGCGCCGCGTTCGGCGTCTACACGATGGGAAAGGCGCCCGGGGGCGGCAACGACGCCGGCGTGCCGCTCGTAACCACGCACCCGGACAAAGGCAAGCCGAAGCCGCCTGTCGTGACGACCGACGAATGGGCAAAGAAGGCAGACGCCTGGTGCGTCGACGTCGCGAACCGCCTCAAGGTGCCGACAGCCGAGTTTGGCTCGCTCGACGAGTTCGAGTCGAAGTTCGGCGAGATCGTCGAGACCGTAGACGCATCGCAAGCCTCGCTCGAGGAACTTGGCTGGCCGGACGGCGAGAAGGCCACGGTCTTGCGGATCCGCGCTGACTGGGCGACCTTCGTACACGCGTTTCGTCTTGGCTTCAGGCGCTTCCAGGAGCGCGATCTAGCCGGTATCAAGCGCGCTTTCGAAGGTCTCGACGACGTCACCTTCGAACGAGACATGAAGCACCTCGGCGCCAACAAATGCGCTCAGGACAATCCGACCGCCAAGGTCGTGAAGCACGTCGCGATCGAGCCCGCAGCGTTCCTCATCGACGCCCAGCTGGACCGCTATGGGAAGGTCGTCGTGCTCTTCTACGAACCAGGCGCGAACTACGACGCGATTCAGACGCGCGAAGCGCGAGCCGGCGCCCTTCTCGCACACGCCGGCTTCGTGTCGGTGAACGTCTCCAAGAACCGCGAAGTGGGCCAGCTGGCTTCGCAGTACAACGTGCTCGAGTCGCCCACGGTGCTCATCTTCACGCGTGGGCCCAACCTGAAGGGGCGGATCGAAGGCTTCTACGACCGGACGGCGATCGTCCAGGCCGTCAAGAACGCCTGATGGCCGCCGAGCCCACCGTCGATATCCAGGGCGTCGAGGTCGCCCGCCGCTCTGCACGGAAGGACGGTCGCGAGGTGGTCGCGCTCCGCTGCGTCGACACGGGCATGAACGGGTTCGTGGTCGAGTGCGACGTGTATCCGGTCGACGCGGTTCGCGTCGAGCCGCTCCGCCCGGGCCCTTACACCTTCGGCACGCGAGCCCAGGCCGACGCCTTCATGGACGAGGCGGCGAAGGCCCTGACCTACCTCGGCTGCGAGCTCTAGGCGCTTCCAAGTAACAGACTGTTACTTGGCGCGTTTCGTGACACTCGGTCAGGCCAAGAAGGGCCGGCCTCGTGCAGGTTCCGCGCTCCCAAAAAGCTCGTAACAGTCTGTTACTAGGCCATTATCGTGCGCGTTTCGCGCACGTTTCGGGCGCCGCAGTGAGCCCTCTCAGACCAGGACGCGCGCGAGCTCTTCGATCGAGGTGAGGCCGGAGGCGACCTTCTGCAGGCCGTCGTCCCAGAGGGTCTTCATCCCCGTCTCCATGCCGGCACGCTCGAGCTCCTCACGGCTCGCGTGCTGCGCTGCGAGGCGCGAGAGCTCCTCGCTCATGATCAGCAGCTGGTAGACGCCGACACGGCCCTTGTAGCCGGTCTGGTTGCAGCGCGGACATCCCTTCTTACGATAGAGGCCGACGCCGTCCGCGGCAGCCGCCTGCTCAGGGGTGAAGCGCGCCTCGAGCATCTCTTCCTGGGTGGCCATGTACATCTCGCAGCAGTGCGTGCAGAGCTTGCGCACGAGGCGCTGGGCGAGCACGGCGGTGACCGCGGAGCCCGTCAGGAACGGCTCGACGCCCATCTCGTTGAGGCGGGTGAGAGCGCTCGGCGCGTCGTTCGTGTGCAGCGTCGAGAGGACGAAGTGACCGGTGAGGGCGGCTTCGATGGAAATCTTCGCGGTCTCCGCGTCGCGGATCTCACCCACCATCACGACGTCGGGGTCGGAACGCAGGATCGACCGGAGCGCCGAGGCGAAGGTGAGTCCGGCCTTGTTGTTGACCTGCACCTGGTTCAGGCCGGCGAGGCGGTACTCGACCGGGTCCTCGACGGTGATGACGTTGATCTCCGGGCGGCTGATCTCGGCGAGCGAGGCGTAGAGCGTCGTCGACTTACCGGAGCCGGTCGGCCCCGTGACGAGGAGCGCGCCGGTCGGCTTCTTGATGATCTCCGCGAACATCGCGCGCATCTCGTCCGAGAGCCCGAGCTCGGCCAGCGTCGGAGGCCGCTTCGACTTGTCGAGGAGACGCATGACGACGCCCTCGCCCTCGACCGTCGGGAGGACGGCGACACGGATGTCGAGCATGCGTCCCGCAGCCTTCGCGTTCAGCGAGATGCGCCCGTCCTGCGGCTTGCGGCGCTCGGCGATGTCGAGCTTCGCGAGAACCTTCAGGCGCGTAGTCACGCCCGGTGCGAGCCGCTTCGGGATGCGCTGGACCTCGTGCAGCACGCCGTCGACGCGGAGGCGAACGACGAGCGCGTCGTCCTGCGGATCGAAGTGGAGGTCGGAAGCCCCGTCCTCGGCGGCCTGGAGGATGATCGAGTTGACGAGACGGACGAGCGGGGCGTCGGAGACGCCGTCGTCGGCCTCGAGGTCGTCGTCGTCCTCTGCAAGCGCGTCGTCCTCTTCGAGCTCGTCCTCGACGAGCGCCGCGCGCTCCCAGGCCTCGGTGGCGCGAACGATGCGCTTGAGCTCGACCTCGATGTCCTCCGCCGGCGCGACGCCGATCTCCAGCGTGTAGCGCGTGGCGATCCGCAGCTCGTCGACCCCCTGGACGTTCGTGGGATTGGCGACCGCGACGAAGAGGCGGTCGTCCTCGAGCTTGTACGGGATCGCAATCGCGCGCTCGAGGACGTGCGTGGGAATCTGGCCGGCAGCGTTCTTGTCGACGCCTTCGGCGTTCAGGTCGATCTGCGGCAGGTGCGAGTGGTCGCTCGCGACCTGGCGCAGACCTCGCGCGCCGATGGGCGACGGCGGCGGCGTGTCGACCCCGGGCGCGGCCAGGCCTTCGTCGACGATCGCCTGGGCGACGGAGCCGCCGACGGCGGCCGAGCGCACGCCTGCGAGCCGGTCAGGGCGGATCAGACCGGTCGTCTCGAGCAGGTCGGCGACCAGCTCGTTGACCGGGTTCGGCGAGAAGGCGCCCGCAGGGTGCGCCGGCTCGACCGAGGATCCTTCCTCGGCATTCGTCCCTGCACCAGGCAGGTTTTGAAGGTCGTCGAACTCCACTAGTTCTTCACCTGGTTCTCCTGCACGGAATATCGGCCTCAGGAGCCGAATCCCTGAGGAGAGGGATGGACGCGACTATTCCGCTAAAAGCGGCTCAGATAGGCGTCGAGCCACTGCTGGCCGACGAAGAGCGCCACGATCGCCCCGAAGGCGAGGAACGGGCCGAACGGGATCGCCATCTTGCGCGCGGCGAGGCCGTAGCGCGCGAAGAGCACGGACGAGCCGACGAGGGCGCTGACCATGCCGACCATGAGGCCGACGGTGACGGGGTAGCCGAGCCCCGCGCCGAGCAGGAGGGCGAGCTTGACGTCCCCCATCCCCATCCCGCGCGGATACGCGACGAGGGCGAGGAAGAGGAAGAGCGAGGCGCCGAACGACGCTGCGAGCCACTCCTTCCAGCGCTCCGGCGCGATGATCATGTTCGCCGCCAAAACGAGCACGAAGGACGGCAGAACGATCAGGTCAGGCAGGATCCGCCGCTCGGCGTCGATCGCCGAGAGCACGACGAGCGCCGCGCAGAAGTACGCGCCGACGACCGCCTCGCCCGTGAGCCCGAAGTGCCAGAAGCACGCGGCGACGAGGAAGGCGGTCGCGATCTCGACAGCCGGGTAGCGGGCGCTGAACGTCGCTTTGCAGGAGCGGCAGCGGCCGCGCAGGACGAAATACGAGACGACGGGGACGTTGTCGTACCACGCGATCTCCGCCCCGCACGAGCCGCACGCGGAGCGCGGGCGGACGAGGGAACGGTGCTCGGGAAGCCTCGCGGCGACCACGTTCAGGAAGCTCCCGAGCGCGAGCGCGGGCGCGAAGACGACGAGGGCGAGGGCGGCGTCCATCCCAGCCTCTATCGGCTCAAAGCGGCAGCTGCGTTAGGTCTAACCCGCGTACAGCTGGGGAGCCTGAGGCTGTGCGTAGACCTCGGGATTCCCGGGCATGCCCGCCGGTACGAAGCTCAGGCCGGGGAAGCTCGAGCTCGTGCTCTGCCCGAGGATGACGCTCTGTCCGTCCAGCGGGCCGTCGAACTGGGA
>JBKPRJ010000103.1:0-39836 GCA_046734455.1 Actinomycetota bacterium
GATGACTCGCCCGCAAACGTCGCGGCGGCATCCCTCGAAGCCACGAGAGTTCGGAGCCATCCGTCAACGAGTCCTTACGGACGAATGCGGATGACTGTCTTTCCTGTGACCCGATCGGTCGGGTTGAGGGCCGCGACGGCCGCGTCGAGGGTCGCGACGTTGCCGATGTTCGTCCGCAGTCGTCCGTCTCGCACCCGCTGGACAACCTCACCCAGTTGGGCACGATCGGACTCGACAACGAAGTCGATCGCCAGGCCGTCAGCGGGCCGCGTCTCCAGCGGTCCGACGACGGAGACGAGTGTTCCTCCGGCCCGGATCAGACTCGCGGACCGCTTCCCGATGTCGCCGCCGATGACATCGAAAACCAGGTCGACGCCGCCGACGTCCTCCAGGGCGTCGCTCTCGAGGTCGACGAACTCCTGTGCGCCGAAGTCGAGCGCCGTCTGACGGTCGGCAGCGCGTCCGGTGCCGATGACGTAGGCGCCGGCCTCGCATGCGAGCTGCGTCACCATCGACCCGACTGCGCCGGCCGCGCCGTGCGCGAGGACGCTCTGCCCCGCCTGAAGACGTCCGTGCTGGAAGAGTCCCTGCCACGCAGTGAGGCCCGAGATCGGCAGGCTCGCACCCACCGTGAAGTCGACGTCGCCCGGCAATGGCGCGAGGTTGCGTGCCTCGACGGCCGCGTACTCGGCCAGAGTGCCGTCGCGAGTCCAGTCGGTGAGGCCGAACACACGCTGTCCCACCGAGAGCCCCGCCGTGCCATAGCCCAGGGTGGTGACCACTCCGGCCAGCTCGTGCCCGGGGATCGACGGTGTTCGGTCACGGTCGAGGCGATCGGTCCAGGTCGAGGGCCACGCCAGCTCAGTCGGGACGAATCCCGACGCATGAATCTGAACGACGACATCGTTTATCGCTGCCTGCGGCTCGGGACGCTCCACCAGCTTCATCCCGGCCGTTCCCGCAGCCTGGTCCATTGCCACGATCGCCTTCATCGTCCGCCTCCCGTGTCGAGTTCTCGCCTCAAGCCGACTGGGACAATGATCAGCCGATTTGCTCGGCCAGCCCGATCAGAATGCCCTCGGGGCCTCGCACGTAGCAGAGCCGATACACGTCTTCGTACTGAACCACTTCGTCGACGAGTTGCGCGCCGTGTTTCCGCAGCCGGGCGAGCGTGTCATCGAGGTCGTCCACCGCGAACATGACACGCAGATAGCCCAGCGCGTTCACCGGGGCACTCCGGTGATCGGAGACCACGGGCGGCTCGAGAAATCGCGAGAGCTCGAGCCGGCTCTGGCCGTCCGGCGTACGCATCATCGCGATCTCGACACGCTGGCCGCGCAGTCCGGTGACGCGCCCCGACCAGTCTCCTTCGATCATCGCTCGCCCTTCGAGTTCGAGGCCCAGCTCTGCGAAAAACGAGACAGCGGCATCAAGCGATTCCACGACGATGCCAATGTTGTCCATCCGTTGAAGCCCCACGCGGCCATTCTTGTCGATCGCGAACCGGCCCGGTTCGCCGGCCGCCTCTGCGATCCGACCTGTGACGAAAAGGCCCGCAAAGGGACCTTTCGAGTAATGGACAAGCGGCGGGACTCGAGGGCTTCGAGTCCCCGCGGGAGGAGCGCGGCCATCGTCACGTCAACGGCCGCGAGCAACGGCGGCCCCGGGCGCAGGATGGGCAGCATGCTCCCGATCGTCCAGGCGACGACCCAGAGGGGAAGCAGTCAGCGAGGAGCAGGCGAGCACGCCACGAGCCGGCCGCGAAAAGCGCGACGCCGAGGATGGTCGCTCAAATCTCCTGTAGCTATTCCGCGCCCAGCGTCAGCGTGGTCGTGTGCGAGGCGCCGAGGCGCTCGTACGTCAGGTGAATCTCGCCTCCGGCCGGCAGCTTGAGCGTCCTGCTGATCAAGTCATCCGGACTGCCGACCGGTTCGCCGTCGATCTCGACGATCACGTCGCCGGGCCGAAGGCCGGCCTTCTCCGCGGGCCCGCCTGCCGTCACGGCCTCGACGAAGAGCCCGGGCGATCCTCCTGTCGCCTGCGCTCCGATCTGGACGAAATTCGGTGCTGCCCCCGAAGGATAGAACCAGCGGCGTGGCGGCGGCCCGAGACGGAATCGAGTACATCCTGCGGCGCAACGCGTTTGCAGACGGCGACGTGACGACCCTCTATGCCGTGGTCTACCCGAGGCGATCGACGCGCGTACGTGTCGTTCATTTCCCGCGATCCGAGCGCGTGGATGTCTGGTGCCGTTCCGGACCGTCCGACCCGGCGTCGTATTCCTCCAGCGGGGCGAGGTCGCCGGCCCAACCCTCCAGCACGGGATCGACGATGCGCCACGCCTCCTCCGCCTCGTCGGCACGGATCGACAACGTGGCGTCCCCTCTGAGCACGTCGAGGAGGATCCGGGCATATGCCGGCAGCTCGGGCGGCTGCAGCTCGGCGCTCAGCACGAGCGGCACGAGACTCAGGGTCTCCCCGGGGCCGGTGCCGGTCAGCTCGAGGCTGAGACTCTCCGGTTCGAGCCCGAAGCGCAAGAGATTCGGAGACAGCGCGGCCCCATGCTCGAAGGGAAGATCAGGCACCTTGCGGAAGCGGACCACGACCTCCTTCCGATCTCTCCCCAGCGCCTTGCCGGTGCGCAGGCGGAACATCGTTCCCGACCAGCGCGGGCTGTCGAGCTCGAGCACGACCTCGGCGAATGTCTCCGTGCGGTGCTGGGGCACGACCCCGTCCTCCTCGGTGTAGGCCGGGATGTCTCTTTCGCCGATCCTTCCTGCGCGGTAGCGGGCGCGGCGCGTGCGCGCGGCGATGTCGTCGGGCTGGAGCGGGCGGACGGACCGGAGGACCTCGACCTTGCGATCGCGCAGATCCCGCTCGCCGAGGCTGGCCGGCGGCTCCATCGCGACCAGGCAGAGCACCTGCAAGAGGTGGTTCTGCACCAAGTCCTTGAGTGCGCCAACCTCGTCGTAATAGCCGGCGCGTCCCTCGAGCGCGAGCGTCTCGTCCCAGACGATCTCGACCTCCTCGATGTGGGCGCTGGTCCAGACCGCCTCGAGCACCCGGTTGGTCAGACGCGTCGCGAGCACGTTCTGGACGCTGGTCATGGCCAGGAAGTGGTCGACGCGAAAGACGTGGTGTTCGTCGAACCGTTCGGCAAGGAGACGGTTGAGGGCCATCGCGCTGTCGAGGTCCTCTCCGAACGGCTTCTCGAGCACGACCTGGCTGTCGGCGGCAACCCCTGCCTGGTGAAGCGCCGAGACCGCGGTTCCGAAGACCGCCGGCGGCAGCGCGAGGTACACCGCGACGGGAGCAGCGCCGGCGAGACTCGCCTTCACGCTGGCCGGATCGCCGAGGTCGATCCGTCGATAGCGCGACGCACTCACGACCGCCGCCCTCGCTGCGGGATCGACCTCGGCTGCCTCGCGCTCCAGCCACCCGGTGGCCCAGCTCCGGAACCGGTCGTCGTCCCAATCGTCGCGGCCGGCGGCGACAAGCTCGAAGCCCGCCGGAAGCTCACCGTTGGCCTGCAGAGCTGCGAGGCCCGGGAGGAGATAGCGTCCCATCAGGTCGCCCGTGCCACCGAAGACGACGAGCCGCTCGATCACGCGAAGTCCCCCTGGGCGGCCTTCGCGAGCGTGACGCCCGCGGCGATCACGCCGATGTGACTGAACGCTTGAGGGAAGTTGCCGCAGAACTCTCCGGAGGACGGGTCGATCTGCTCGGGCAACAGGCCGAGCGCGCTCGCTCGTGCGCAGAGGGACGCGCAGTGCTCCGAGGCTTCCGCGAGCCGGCCCTGGCGGGCCAGGTTCTCGACCAGCCAGAAACTGCAGAGGACGAAGGCGCCCTCGTCGCCGAGAATGCCGTCCGGAGACTCATCGTGCAGGTAGCGGTACAGGAGGCCGTCTCCGGCAGAGAGCCGCTCGGATACCGCCTTGGTCGTCGCGACCATGCGGGGGTGCGCGGCAGGGACGACTCGGCGTAGAGGCAGCGCCAGCAGGCTGGCGTCCAGGCTCCCGCCCCCGTCGAGATGCTCGCTCGGGGTCTGCGTGTCCTCATCCCATGCGCTCTCGAGCAACATGTCGCGCAGCTCGGCCGCGGCGTGCTGCCATTTGGCCACCGGCCCAGGCAGGTTCAGCTGCTCTGCGAGCCGAGCGGCGCGGTCCAGCGCCACGTGGCAAAGCCCGGCCGAGTAGGCGAACACCCGGCCTTCGCTGCGCACCTCCCAGATGCCCTGATCCGGGAGCCGCCACGCGTCCACCGCGAGGTCGGCCAACGCCGCGAGCCAGCCCCAGAGGTGCTGCTCGAGCGGCCAGCCGCCTCGAACCCACTGGTACGCACAGTCGAGCACCTCGCCGTAGACGTCGTGCTGGCGCTGGTCGGCGGCGCCGTTCCCCCAGCGCACCGGGGCCGAGCGCCGGTATCCCTCGAGCTCGCCGTCCACCCGCTCGTCGGGCACGGCAGCACCGTCCAGCTCGTACATGATCTTCGGCGCCCTGCCGTGCTCGAAGGTGTCCAGCACCCAGCCGAGGAATACACCGGCCTGCTCGGCCAACCCGAGCCAGGGGATGCTGCCGTCGAGGCCGACGAGCGTCGCAGTCGTCCCGTCGCCGACCAGGCCGAGATCTTCGAGCGCAAGGTAGCCGTCGCGCCGGCGCACCGGGCGGAACGAGGGCTCAGATTGCAGCACGGTTTCCCTCCTGCTACCCGATCGTACGGCAGTGCACCGTCATGGCGACTCCCGCCAAAAGGATCGGCTTCCGTTGTATGGTTGCCGAACGGGATCAGGGACTTCTACTGAGGAGGGGATTCATGAAGAAACGGCGCCTGCTGTGGGTCGGACTCGGCATGGTGATCGCGGCTGTGGCAATGGCCGTCACGGTCGCCGTCGCAGGTCTTCAGCCCGCTGATCTCACGTTCACGCCGAAGACCGAGGCGCAGATGACGAACATCGACGTCGCTCGCGCCTATGCGAAGAACTACTACGGCGCTCCGTCGGCCGTGGCCGGCACCGGCGCAACCGCGACTTGGGACGCGCCGCTGAACCTGGACAGCAACTACGCAAACGAGGCGCGCTCGGTCGCCCGCAAGGGCGCCAAATGGCTCGCTTCGCACTCCAACGTCCCCAACCGGGCGATCGTTCTCGACGTGGACGACACCACGCTGACCACGTGGAACTACGAGCTCTACAGCAACTGGGACTTCAACCCGGTGACGAACGCAAGCTTCGTCGGCCTGACCGGAAGCACGTTCACAGGGAACATGTTCCCCGCCACGCCGGGAATGGTCAATCTGGTCGACCGCGCCAACCACCTTGGTTACTCCATCTTCTGGATCACGGGCCGGGGCGACTCGCAGCACGCGGCGACGATCGCGAACCTGCTCGACGACTCGGCGGCCGGGTTCTCGGACCTCGACGAGGTGACGCTCTCCGGGCGAACGGTGCCTGAGATCGACGCCGACTACGCGGCACCGACGCCGATCGACACCGGTCACGGCGGCTTCGCCGACGGCCTCTTCACCAAGCCGCCTGTGGGCTCATACCCGGCGTACCTGGACGCGGACGAGTTTTGCGGGCCGTTCATCCACGCGACTCCGGCGGCGTCCTGCCCGACCATCCAGTACAAGTCGGGCACGCGCGCTTACATCGAGTCGCAGGGCTACGACATCGTCGCCAACTTCGGCGACCAGTTCAGCGATCTCAAGGGCGGGCACGCGGACAAGACGTTCAAGATGCCCAACCCGAACTACTACCTCCCGTAGGCCGGTAGCGAAAGAGCTGGCACGGCCGCTCCCGCCAGGGAGTGGCCGTGCCTTCAGGTCGCGATCCGCTGGAGCAGCGCGTCGACGCGCGCGAAGCCGCTCTTCGCCCCCTCCTCGACGCCGTACTGCATCGTCATGTCGCGCTCGGCCGTCGTCTCGAAGCGCATCGTCTGCGTCAGCTTCGTCTGCTCGCCGAGATCCTCGAACTCGAGCGTCTGCAGGTGGTTCTGGAAGGTCTGGACGAGGCGCTCGGGCGGCTCGACCTCCCGGAACTCGCCCTCGACGAGCCCGTAGGCCGTTCGGAAGCGATACGCGCCGCCGGCGCGGACGTCCATCTCCTCGACGACGGTGCCGTCGCCCCACCACTCGGGAATGAGCTCCGGATCCGTCCAGACCGAGAAGACGTGCGCGCGCGGGGCGTCGAAGACCCGCTCGACCCGGATCTCGAGCTCACTCGGCGTCGTGACCGTCGTCTCGTTCATCGTCACGACACCGCCTGCTTGACGAGCTTCGTGATCTTCGCCTCGTCGGCCTTGGAGAGCTTCGTCGTCAGGGCATACGCGACCGGCCACATCGAACCGTCGTCGAGGTTGGAGTTGTCCTGGAACCCAAGCATCGCGTACCGCTCCTTGAACTTCGCCGCGTCGCGAAAGAACACGACCACCTTGCCGTTCTTGTCAGCGTAGGCAGGCATTCCGTACCAGGTCTTCGGCGTGAGGTCCGGCGCCGTCTTCTGGACGATCGCGTGGATCCGCTTGCCGAGCGCGCGGTCGTCCGGCGTCATCTTCTTGAGGGCGGCCTGAATCGCCTCCTCGCCCTCCGCAGCAGCCTTCAGCTCCTTGGCGCGGGCGCGCATGGCGGCCTTTTCCTCGGCGCTGAAGCTGTCCTTTTTCGTTGTCGGGCTCATCGTGCTCCTTTCGTTCGGTCCACCACCTGCGCGAAGCGGTCGAGCCGCTGCAGCCACGTGCTGATGCCCTCGAAGGCATACGGCACGAGCATGCACCGGCGGACGCGGCCAACCTTCTCCGTCGTGACGAGCTCGGCCTCCTCGAGCAGGCGGATGTGCTTCTTCATACCGGTGAGCGACATGCCGAACGGCTCGGCGAGCTCGCTGACCGACGCGCTGCCGGAACCGAGCCGTTCGAGAACGGCCCGGCGAGTGGGGTCTGCGAGAGCGGTGAACGCGCGGTCGACTGTTCGTGAATACTGAACCATCAGGTTCAGTATTACACATCAACCCGGCGGCCGCTCGTCGTAGCGCGGTAGGCCGTCGTCCGGGATCTCCTCCCAGGTCGCGGCGTAGGCGACGAACTGACGGTGTTCCGGGCGGACCCCCGGATCGCCGTCGAAGGCCCCGAGGCGAACGCTGATCACCTCAGGGTCGTCGGGGTTGCGGCTCCAGAGCTGCGAGCCGCACTGCGAGCAGAACTCCTTCGCGAATCCGTCCGGCGGCTGCCAGGCACGCACCAGATCCTCGCCGGAGAGGATCCTGAGCGACCCGGGCGCGACACGTGCCTGTGCGGACGCCGCCGCCCCGGTCCGGCGCTGGCAGCGCGTGCAATGGCAGTAGCTCGCGCGCAGAAGCGGCTCGGTCACCTCGAAGCGGACGCCGCCGCAGAGACACCCGCCCTTGAGCGGTTCGGTCAGTCCTCGCTCCACCAGCCGGGAACCATATCGGCGTCCATCGGGTCGTCCCCCGCGCCGAACGCGATGTACTGGATCCCGTCCGGGCCCGCCTCCATGTTCCGCATCGTGTCCTTGTCGAAGCGGATGGCGTCCCACTGCCGGAGCTCGACGACCTCGTCCTCGACCTTCACGCGCCCGGAGCCGCCGACGACGACGTAGACCTCCTCCTGGTGCGTGTGCTTGTGGCCGAAGGGGATCCTGAAGCCGGGGTCGAGCTTCATGATGCTGAGCCCGAGCGTCTCACCCTGCAGATCGGTCCGGGCGAAGCGCGCATCCATCTCCGTCGGCATGTCGAACTTCGGCGCCTGGTTCTCGACGTCTCCGAGGTTTTTCTTCGTATAGCCAGCCATGAGCCGATTCTCCGCGGAACCGGCAGATGGCAAACGTCCTAGTCGTTCTCGGACGAGGGAGCGGGCGGCTCGTTGTCGAGGAAGACCTGCTGGAGGCGATCGTCCACTTCGGCGAGGCCGTCCTTGGCCCACTGGATGCGCTCCTCGATGAGGCGGGACTCTTCGCGGAGCCGTTCCTTGCGCACGCGGGCGTCGTCCTCGACCTGCCGGGCGGACGCGCGGGCCCCCTGCTCGATCGCATCGGCCTTGCGCCGGGCGTCGGCGTAGATCTGCTCGACCTCCTTGTCGGCCTGCAGCTTCTGCTCGCGCAGGTACGCCTCGGCCTCGGCCCTGGCCTGGCGGAGGATGTCCTCCGCCTCCTCCCGGGCGAGCGTGACAATGTGCTGGCCTGCCTTCTCGGCGGCGGTGAAGACCGCCGTGACGCGCGCGCCGATGCCCGAATCGTCCTCCGAGGTCCCAGCCTCGGGAGCCTGCGGCTCGGCCTGCGCCTCGACCTTCTGCTCCTCTTCCGTTCCCTCTTCCGCGGCCGCCTCAGGCGGCGCTTGCTTCATGTTCATCACGTCCGAGAGTATCGGCCGCTGCGGACGCCGGACTTTAGGCCGAACTGCGTTGGATCCCGAGACGCTCGAGCTCGAGTCGTGCGAGCGCGTCGTGCCGCCCCTCCTCGAGGTCGCGGTAGGGCTGCTGGCTGACCGCGAGCAGCCGGTCGTACGAGAAGTTGACGACGGCGCGGCGGGCGAGGAACTCGGTCAAAAGCGGATCGTTCGGCCGGGCGCGGAGGGCGCGGCGCACAGCGCGAGCCTCGTGCGTCCACGTCCAGCGGAGCGGGAGGTACAGGCCGAGGAGCGGCAGCGTCGGGATGAGCCCGATGCAGAGCGCAAGCAGCACGCTCAGGTTCTCCGTCGAGTCGCGGCTGTCCCGACCGCTTTCCTGCGCGCTGCGGCCGGCCGCCTCGACCTGGTCGGCCACGCCGGAGACCCGGTTGCCGAGGAACGGCACGCTGCCCAGCGTCCTGACAAGGCCGCCCGTCTGCTCGACGGCCACGCCGGCCGTCACCACCGTGTCGGAGAGCTCGCGGAGATTCCGCACCTCGCGGCCGACGAGCAGGGCGAGAACGATCCAGAGCGCGACCCACAACACGGCCACCACGTCCAGGATGCGGACGAGCCGGACTCCTGCCGTCGGGAACGCGAGGCCCACGTGAGGCTTCTACCCCGGCCCCGCCGACGCCACCCCACACGCGTTTTGCGTGGCGGGAGGCGTGGAAAGCAGGGGATTGTGGGTATTCGCAGGGTTATTCACAAGCGGATCAGGCATGAGAGCCCGAACGCCTCGGTCTTCGCGGACGTGAACGCTGTGGTGGTGAACGTCGGGGCGAATGGACAGCCGAAAACCGACACCGATCCGGAGGGGTCAATGAAAAACGCCGAGGAGCGCCGCACGAGCGACGCACCGGCTGAGAAGCGGGTCGAGGAAGAAACGCCGGGGCGGGCAGCGCCGATCGACGAAGACGTGGCCGGCGAGCTCAACGCAGCCCTTCCAGAAGACGAGCCAGAAGGCGGTAGCGATACGCCGGGCGGCTCGAACGCCGCCTAGTCCTCGCGCCTGAGCAGGGAGCCGAGCACGGCGCCGAAGAGCGCGTGCGCCGCGACCTCGTACGCGAACACGCGGCCGTTCCGCGCGAGCGGCGGCCAGGCACCGCGGCGCCGGTCCTCGTGGACGCGGTCGACGAGAGCCATGAACGGCCACAGGCCAAGGCTCTCGACCTGGGCCATGAGAACGCCGTTCACCGGGCCGCGAAGGCCGAGCCGCTCGAAGGTGGCACCGAAGAGCGCACCGTTCGTCAAATGGACGGCGATTGCCGTCTCGCGCCCGACACGCAGCAGGCCGCCGAGCAGCCGGCGGTCCGAATACCAGGGCACGCCGAGCACGCGTCCGAGTGCAGGCTCGGCGGCCGCCCAGGCCGCCGCGGCCGCGATGCCCGCCGCCATTCCCCTCATCGTCCGGCGAGCATATCCTCACCCGCATGGCGGCCTTCACCCTCGAGCAGCGGCGCACGCTCACCTTGGCGGCAACCGTCCTCGGGTCGTCGCTTGCCTTCATCGACGCGACGGTCGTGTTCGTGGCGCTCCCGACGATCGCCGAGGACCTCGATCTCGGGCTGACGGGACAGCAGTGGATCGTCCTCTCCTACTCGCTCGCGCTCGCGTCCCTCTACCTCGTCGGCGGAGCGATCGGTGACCGCTACGGGCGCAGGCCGACGTTCATCGCCGGAGCTGCGGGCTTTGCCGTCGCCTCCGCGTTCGCTGGCTTTGCCCCGTCAGGCGGCCTGCTCATCCTCGCCCGCGCGCTGCAGGGGATCGCGGGCGCCTTCCTGACGACGAACTCCCTCGCGCTCCTGCGCGGGGTCTACGGCGACGAAGCCGGGCGGGCGATCGGCCTCTGGACGGCCTTCACGACCGTGGCCACCATCGGTGGGCCTCCGCTGGGCGGCGCGCTGGTCGAGTGGGTCTCGTGGCGCTGGATCTTCTTCATCAACCTTCCGCTCGCCGTTCTCACCGTCATCCTCGCGAAGGCCGGCGAGTGCAACGAGCAGAAGATGCTTCGCGTCGGCCGCCTCGACATCCCGGGAGCGACGCTCGCCGCCGTGGGCTTCGGGACACTGACGTACGGGCTCGTCGAAGGGCCGGACAAGGGCTTCTCGGAGGTCTGGTGGGCGTTTGTCATCTCCGTGCCGGCCCTCGTGGGTTTCTGCCTCGTCGAGGCGCGTTCGAAGAACGCGATGCTCCCGTTCGACCTCTTCAAGCGCCGGAACTTCGCTATGGCGAACCTGGAGACGTTCCTCGTGTACGGCGCGCTCTACGCGCAGCTCATCTACGTCCAGCTCTACCTGCAGTTCATCGGCTTCTCGCCGTTCGAAGCCGCGCTCCTCGGAATCCCGGGCAGCGTGATCATGATCGCCCTCGCCGCCCGCTTCGGGAAGCTCGCGGACGAGCACGGCCCGCGCCTCTACCTGACCGTGGGCCCGTTCCTCGTCGGGATCGGCATCCTGCTGATCCTTCCCGTCACGGAGAGGAGCGACTTCTGGACGTGGGGGTTCGTCTCCATCGTCGTCTTCTCGTTCGGCCTCGCCATGCTCGTCGCCCCGATCACGTCGACTGCGCTCAAATCGGCGCCGTCGGAGTTCGCCGGCATCGCCTCGGGCGTGAACTCGACGGTCTCGCGCCTCGGCAACCTCATCGCCGTGGCGGCCATCGGCGTCGTGATCTCGCTGATCTACAACTCGCAGGTGGGCACGGGAACTCCCCTCGCGCGGAACCAGGTCGACCAGACGCTTCGGGATGCGTCGATCGACGGCTTCCGGGTCGGGATGATCGTCGCCGCGGGTCTGGCCTTCGCGGGCGCGGCCGTCGCGGCGGTGGGCATCGTCAACCGCGAGGACGAGCCGGCCGACGTCAGCGAACAGGCACCGGCGCCAGCCGGAAATTGAGCGCCGCCGCGCGCTCCCTCGCCTTCGCCACGGCGTCCTCGCGGGTCTCGCCCGACTCGTAGAGGATCGCGAGCCGGTAGCTCTGCGCGTCGTTCGTCCCCTGCGCCGAGAGCGGCAGGCCGGGCCGGACGAGAACCTCGAGGTTGTCCTCGGGGTCGGGGACGGCCTCGACATGGGCGTCCTCGAAGACGCGCATGACGTAGCTGACCGCGGCGCCGTCGGGGAGCCCGGTTTCCCAATGCGGGTCATTCCCGCAGGCGAGCTCGAAGAGGGCGTCGTAGGTCGAGCGACCGTGCAGCGCGAGCACAAGGGGAGCGAATTGCGAGGCGATCCGACCGTTCACCTCGATGATCTGGGCGGGGCCGTCCGCCGGGACGAAGAACTCGACGTTGAAGAAGCCACCCTCGAAGCCCAGCGCCGGGAGGATGCGCGAGGCGATGTCCGAGAGCTCGGCCTGCCGGGCCTCCGAGAGCCGCGATGGGTACTCGAACCGCTCGAAGCTGAACGTCCCCGGGTACTTGACGGAGTCGGTGACGCCGATCGTCACGACCGACTCGCCGTGGACGTAGCCCTCGAGCGTGACCTCGTCGCCGGAGAGAAGCTCTTCGCCCAGGAAGCCGTGCACCTTGGCCGGATCCCCGCCCGCGAGCGCCGCGATCTGCGCGTACCGGTTGGTGTAGAGATCGGCTTCGTGCAGCTTCTCGAGCTCGGAGACGTCGTCGATCCGGTACGTGTTCTGCGAGAGCCGGCCGACGACCGGCTTGACGAAGAACGGCGGGTCGCACGGAGTGCCGTCCTCGAGCAGGCAGAACTTGGGTGTCGACTCCGGGGCGACGAGCCTTTGCACGTCACGTGAGGTCGGCTTGTGCTGGAGCGCGAGGATGCTGTGCGGTGTCGGCCCCGGAAGGCCACGACGCTCGGCCAGTATGGCCGCGAGGAGCGCGGACAGGTCCTTCGTCCCGATGACGCCGTCTGCCGGAATCGACTCGGCGTGCTCGAGGAACGGCTCGGGCTCGAACGTCGCGAGCTGGTCGAGGTCCGAGCCTTCGTAGTGCACGTCGTAGCAGCCCTCCAGCCCCGCGGCGCGGATGGCGACGAGGTCCCGCTCCTGCGGGGAGAGAACGAGGATGTCTGTCATGCGCGCGGCCCGCGCCTCGGCGCGAAGCGGGAATCGTACCCGCCGCGATTTAGAGTAGGCGCGTGCTCCTTGCCCGCACCGACGTCGTCGGCAGCCTCCTCCGCCCCGCCTCCCTGCTCGAGGCGCGGGAAAAGCTCGAAGCCGGCGCGATCGGCGAAGATCGCTTTGCGGAGGCCGAGGACGCCGCGGTCGACGCGGCACTCGCCCTTCAGGAGGCGGCCGGCCTCGACGTGGTCACGGACGGCGAGATGCGCCGCCTCTCCTTCCAGAGCCAGCTCCCCGCCGCCGTCGAGGGCTTCGGCGACTGGGACCTGGATGCGTTTCTCTGGGGCGAATGGCACAGCGAGGATCTCGGCGACATGAACGTCGAGCGTCCGCCCCTGGCCGTGACCGGGAAGCTTCAACGCAGGCGCTTTCTCTCGGCGGATGAGTTCACGTACGCGCGGGACCGAACGGACCGGCTGCTGAAGGTAACGCTCCCGAGTCCCTCGTTATTCGCCAATTTCTGGAACCCGGACCGCCCACCGGAGGCCTACGCAAAGCTCGAGGACTACCTCGGCGACGTGGCCGAGATCCTCCGGGAAGAAGTGGACGAGCTCGTTCGGCTGGGCGCGCGCTACATCCAACTCGACGCACCGCACTACCCCCTCCTCCTCGATCCCGGCTACCGGGACTTCTACGAGAGCCGCGGCTGGCCAGCCGACCGGTGGCTCGAGCTCGGCCTCGAGCTCGACAACCTCGTGATTGGCGACCACCCGGGCGTCACCTTCGGCATGCACCTCTGCCGCGGGAACCAGGCGAGCCGCTGGCTCGTCGCCGGCGGCTACGACTGGATCGCCGCGCGCCTCTTCCCACGCGTGAACGCCGAGCGGATCCTGCTCGAGTACGACGACGAGCGCTCGGGATCCTTCGAGCCGCTCGCCGAGGTTCCCGAGGACAAGGTCGTCGTCCTCGGCCTCGTGACGACCAAGAGCGGCCGGCGTGAGACCGTCGACGAGCTCGCGGCACGTGTGCGCGAGGCCTCCACGTTCATGCCGCTCGAGCGCCTCGCCGTCTCGCCGCAATGCGGCTTCGCGACCTCCATCCTCGGAAACGCGCTCACCCACGACGACCAGCGCGCGAAGCTGGAGACCCTCGTCCGCGCCGCCGAGCTGGTCTGGTCGGCATGACGGTCGTCCTGCGGGGAAGCGGGCTGACCGTCGACGACGTCGTGCGCGTCGCGCGCGCCGGCGAGAAGGTCGAGCTGGCACCCGAGGCGATCGAGGAGATGCACGAGACCCGCGCGCTCGTCGAACGCGTCGTGGCAAGAGGAGACGAGGTGTACGGCACCACAACCGGCGTCGGCGCGCGCAAGAAGATCCGGGTGCCGCTCGAGGAGATCCCCGCCTTCAACAGGCGGTTGCTCGAGAACCACCGCATCAGCACGGGGCCCGATGCGCCACGGGAGGTCGTGCGGGCCACGATGCTGCGCCACGCGAACATGCTCGCGAAAGGAACCTCAGGCGTACGGCCGGAGATCGCCGAGCGCATCGTGCGCGCGCTGAACGACGGAGAGAGCCCCCGAGTGCGGATGCTGGGATCGGTCGGACAGGGAGACCTCGCGCCGATGGCCGACCTCGCCGCACAGCTCTTCGGCGATGTCGAGCTGCTCGCCAAGGAGGGCATCGCCCTCGTCAACTCGAACGCATTCTCGACGGCGCTCGCGTCGCTGGCAGTCGCCGACACGAAACGGCTCGTGGACACGCTCGACGTCACGGGCGCCATGGACCTCGAGGCCTTCGCCGCGAACGTGACCATGCTCCACCCCGCGATCGGGAACGTGCGCCCCTACCCCGGCCTCTGCTTCGCCCTCGAGCGCCTGCGAGGCCTGCTCGAAGGCAGCTATCTCTGGGAGAAGGGCAGTGCTCGGAACCTGCAGGACCCGCTCACGTTCCGCTGCCTGCCGCAGATCCATGGCGCGACGCGCGACTCACTCGACTTCACCAAGCGGCAGCTCGAGATCGAGCTCAACGCGTCACAGGAGAACCCGCTCGTCATCCCGGACGAAGACCGCATCGTCTCGGTGGCGAACTTCGACATCCTGCCCCTCGCGGCCACACTGGACTTCCTCCGCATCGCGCTCGCCCCGGTGCTGACGAGCGCCTGCGAGCGGATGCTCAAGCTCCTCCAGGGCCCGCTCACCGGCCTGCCCGACGGGCTCGCCCCGAGGCAGGGGCTCGCGGAGAACTCGCTCGGCGAGTTCGGCGTGGCCGCTCAGGCCCTCACCGCCGAAGCGCGCCTCCTCGCCCCGCCGGTCTCGTACGAGGTCGTCACCTCGACGCACGCCGAGGGGATCGAGGACCGCATCACGATGGCGCCCCTCGCGGCGCGTCGCCTCGCAGAGATGGTGGATCTCGGAGAGCGTCTCGCCGCGATCGGCTTCACGATCGCGGCCCAGGCGCTCGAGCTCCGCGAGCCGTCGGCGATGGGCACGGGCACGAAGCGTGCGCTCGGCCTCGTCCGCGAGCGCGTGTCCTTCATGGCCGAGGGCGACGGGCTTCCCTCGGACCTCGAGCCGGTGCGGGACCTGATCGTTTCGGGCGCGTTCGTGGCCTAGACTCACCGCATGGCCGGAGCCGGGCTACTCGAGCGCCTCGAGCAGGGGCACGTCATCTGCGCGGAGGGCTACCTCTTCGAGCTCGAGCGCCGCGGGTACATCCAGGCCGGCGCGTTCGTCCCCGAGGCCGTCCTCGACCACCCCGAGAAGGTCACGGAACTGCACCGCGAGTTCGTGCACGCGGGCTCCGACGTCGTCGAGGCGTTCACCTACTACGCGCACCGCGAGAAGATGCGCGTCGTCGGCAAGGAAGGCCTCCTCGAGGAGCTGAACAAAAACGCCCTCGCGCTCGCGAAGGAGGTCGCGGACGAGACGGGCTCCCTCTTCGCGGGCGACATCTGCAACACGAACGTCTTCGATCCCGACGACCCCGAGGCCAGGAAGGCCGTCCAGGCGATGTTCGACGAGCAGGTCGCCTGGGCCGCCGAGGCGGGAGTCGACTACGTGATCGCCGAGACCTACTCGTACGCCGAGGAGGCCCGCATGGCGCTCGAGACGATCAAGGCGGCCGGGCTCCCCGCGGTCGTCACCATGTGCATCCACCAAGAGCCGATGACGCGCGACGGCATGACCCCTGCGGATGCCTGCGCAATGCTCGAGCAGGCGGGCGCCGACGTCGTCGGGCTGAACTGCATCCGCGGCCTCGAGACGACCATGGATCTCCTCCCAAGCATCCGCGAGCAGGTGTCGGGCTACGTCGCCGCGCTGCCGGTTCCGTACCAGACCACCGACGAGATGCCGACCTTCCAGAGCCTCCGCCACCCTCGCCACGACGGCATGCTCTTCCCCACCGCGCTCGAGCCCTTCGAGTCGACGCGCTTCGAGGTCGCCGAGTTCGCGCGCGAGGCCGACGCGCTCGGAATCCAATACCTCGGCCTCTGCTGCGGCAACGCGTCCTATTTGACGCGCGCCCTGGCCGAGGCGCTCGGCCGCACGCCGCCGGCGAGCCGTTACTCGCCCGACATGTCGAAACACGCCTACTACGGCAGCGACCCGCTCGTACGGCAGGCGAACACCGACTTCGCCGACCGGCTCTGACACACCACACGTGATCCCGGTCCTCATCGACTGCGACCCGGGCCAGGACGACGCGCTCGCGCTGCTCCTCGCGCTCGCGAGCCCCGAGCTCGACGTCGTCGGTGTGTCAGCGGTGGCCGGAAACCAGACGCTCGACAAGACCACCGCCAACGCGCTCCGCGTTCTCGAGCTTGCGGGGAGAACCGACATTCCGGTCGCCGCCGGAGCCGACGGGCCTCTCGCAGGCGAGCTCGTCGTCGCAGCCGACGCACACGGGGAGACGGGCCTCGACGGCGTCGACCTTCCGCCGCCGGGCACGGAGCCCGTCCCGGAGCACGCGAAGGACTTCCTACGAGCGAAGATCGAAGCCGCGGAGAGTCCCGTGACGCTCGTCGCCCTCGGCCCGCTCACGAACGTCGCACTCCTGCTCGAGGCGCACCCCGAAGCTGCGGCGAGGATCGACCGCATCGTGCTCATGGGCGGCGCGATCCACGAGGGCAACCAGACGCCGTCTGCCGAGTTCAACATCTGGATCGACCCCGAGGCGGCCGCGCTCGTCTTCGAGAGTACGCTTGACGTGACGATGGTCGGCCTCGACGTGACCAACCGGGCGGTGCTTTCGAACGCGGATGCCTCGAGCCTGCGCGGTGCCGGGCCCGTTGCCGAGGCGGCGGCCGACATGGTCGACTTCTACCTCCGCTTCTACAACGAAGCGTACGACCACGGCGGGGCGCCGATCCACGATGCGGTCGCGCTCGCCTACGTCTTCCGGCCCGACTTCCTGACCGTGGAGCGGCGCCATGTCCAGGTGGACACCTCCGACGGAGTCTGCCGCGGCCGCACGGCGGTTGACCTGCGCCGCCGGACGAGCCTCCCCGAGCCGAATGCCTCCGTGGCCGTCGACATCGACGTCGACGCCTTTCGCAACCTCCTCCTGGAGCGCCTGCGCGCCTTCTCGCCAACTTCCCCGGAAGCGTCCCGTCTGACCTCCTGAGAGCGACGGGGCGCGTTGATTATGGCCGTGGGATGAGCTATAAGCGGGCGTTCCGGGCGAAACCCAAGGCCGCACCCTGGCGGAAGGAGATAGGCGGTAATGGATGACACGCAGCGTCGCGTAGACGCCATCCGTACGGAACGCAGCGAGCTCGAGAACCACATCATCGACGAGTACGCGGCGGGCAAGATCACGCGGCGGGAGTTCGTGCGCCGCGGCACCGTCGTCGGCATGTCCATCCCGCTGGTCTCGTTCCTCGCGGCTGCCTGCGGAGGCGGCGGCGGAGGAGAGACGACGGGCGGAGGCACGACGCCGACGGCCACCGGCGCAGTCCAGGCCGGCGGCAACGTCCGCGTTGCGCTCATCCAGCCGACCACCGAGCCGAACCCGCTGCTCGTCCAGGACGAGGGCGGCGCGGGGCTCCTCGGATCGACCGGGGAGTTCCTCTCCTTCTCGAACGAGAAGCTCGAGCTCGAGCCGCGCATCGCGGAGAGCTGGGAGCCGAACGACGACGGCACCGTCTGGACGTTCAAGATCCGCCAGGGCGTCACGTTCCACAACGGTTCCACGCTCGTCGCGAACGACGTCAAGGAGACCTTCGACAAGCTGATCAACCCCGACGGCGGCTCCGCCAACGCCCAGTCGGCGCTCGGCGGCGTCCTCTCGCCCGGAGGGATCGAGGCGCCCGACGACTCCACGGTCGTCTTCAACCTCGACGCCGCGAACGGCAACTTCCCCACCCTCGTCAGCTCGGCGAACTACAACGCGATCATCATCCCGGCCGACCTCGACCCGGCCGACTGGGGCAAGACCTTCGAGGGCACCGGGCCCTTCAAGCTCGACAGCTTCACGCCGAAAGTCGGCGCGAAGTTCGTCCGCAACGACGCCTACTGGGGCACGAAGGCGAACCCCGACTCGATGGAGCTCAAGTTCTACGACGAAGAGGGGCCGATGATCCTCGCCCTCCAGGGTGACGAGGTCGACTTCGTCGAGCACTTCTCCGTCTCGGGCGGCAAGGCGCTCCTGAACGACCCGAACGTGAACGTGATCGCGGTGAAGGCGGCGACGCACCGCGAGCTGCACATGCGGACGGACAAGGAGCCCTTCACGGACAAACGCGTCCGCCAGGCCATCGCCCTCTCGATCGACCGCCAGGCGCTCGTGGACGGGCTCTGGGAGGGCCAGGCGGACATCGGGAACGACAGCCCGTTCGCGCCGCTCTATCCCTCGACGGACACGAGTGTCCCGCAGCGGGAGCAGAACGTCGAGCAGGCGAAGCAGCTGCTCGCCGATGCCGGCATGACGAGCTTCACCGTCGAGCTGAACACGTGGAACGGCTTCGAGATCCCCGACCTCGCCCAGCTCGTGAAGCAGTACGCGGCGGCGATCGGCGTGACGATCAACCTGAAGATCACCGACGCCGGCACGTACTACGGCGACGGCGTCTTCGGGAAGTCGACCTGGCTCGACTCCGTCATGGGCATCACGGACTACGGCCACCGGCCCGTCCCGAACGTCTACCTCACGGCGCCGCTCTCGGGCGACCCGAAGGTCGGCGTCTGGAACTCGGCGCATTTCAAGAACGACCAGTACGACAGCCTCGTCAAGCAGTACGTCGCGGCACTCGACATCGATTCGCAGAAAGGAGTCGCGAAGCAGATCGAGGAGCTCCTGCTCGACGAGACCCCGATCGTCTTCCCGTACTTCTATTACTTCCTGAGCGCGGCGAAGAAGAACCTGCTCAACACGACCTCGGCGGCGACGGGCCAGTTCGACCTCTCGAAGGCCGGGTTCACCAGCTGAGAACGAGAAGCTAGCGGGTCGGAGCCCGGCTCCGACCCGCGTAGTCTGTAGGAGCTCGGATGGCGCGTTTTCTCCTCACCAGGCTCGGGCTCGCGGCCATCACGCTGTTCCTCCTCAGCGTGATCGTCTTCTTCGGCTCGCAGGTGCTTCCGGGCAACGTCGCGCGCCGCAAGCTCGGCCCCTTCGCGGACCAGTCTGCTGTCGATCAGCTGAACCACCAGCTCGGGACGGACAAGCCGCTCTACGAGCAGTACTGGAACTGGATCTCCGGCCTCCTCCACGGAGACCTCGGCACGTCGCTCTCCTACAACCTGCCGGTCAACCAGCTGGTCGGCCCTGCGCTCGTGCACTCGCTCAAGCTCGCCGCGTTCGCCTTCGTGATGGTCGTCCCGCTCGCCATCCTCGGCGGGGTCGTCGCGGCGCTGAAGCGCGACAAGCTCACCGACCGCGTCATCACGATCGGGGGCCTCTCGCTCACCGTCGTGCCCGAGTTCGTGACGGGAATCATCCTCATCCTCGTCTTCGGGCTCTGGCTCGACCTCTTCCCCGTGAGCGCGAACGCGCCCGACGGCAGCAGCATCCTCACGCAGCTCAAGTACCTCTTCCTCCCCGCGCTCACCCTGGTCATCGTCCTCTTCGGGTACATCGCGCGGATCACGCGGGCCGGGACGATCGAGTCGCTCGACGCCGACTACACGCGGACCGCTGTCCTCAAGGGCCTGCCGCGCCGCACGGTCATCCGCCGGCACGTGCTCCGTAACTCACTCCTGCCCACGATTGCCGTCATCGCGACCCAGACGGGCTACCTCATCGGCGGCCTCGTCGTCATCGAGACGCTCTTCAACTATCCCGGCATGGGCCGCCTGATCTTCACGGCCGCACAGAAGAAGGACTTCCCGCTGCTCGAGACCGGCGTGCTCATCGTCGGCATCGTCTTCCTCGTCGCCACGCTGCTCGCCGACCTCGCCTACTCGCTTCTCAACCCGCGAATCCGCTACGCAACCGCCGAATGACGACGCTCGAAGACCCAGCAGCCCCGATCGCGATCCCGATCCGCCCGGACGAGACGAAGATGGAGCGCCACGAGCGCTTCCGCCTGCTCGTCCGCTCGCCGACCTTTCTCATCGGCTGCGTTCTCGCGGGGATCTGGATCCTCTGCGCGGTCTTCGGCTACCTGATCGCTCCGAAGGACCCCGAGGCACCCGACGTCCTGAACAAGCTCGTCGGCCCGTCTGCCGACCACATCTTCGGCACCGACCGGCTCGGCCGCGACGTTCTGTCCCGCGTGATCGTCGGCGCGCGCTCCATCCTTGTGATCGCCCCGCTCGCCACCATCCTGGGCACGATCTGCGGCACGGCCATCGGGCTCATCACGGGCTACTACCGCGGGTTCGTGGACGAGGCCACCATGCGGCTCGTCGACGCGATCCTCGCCATCCCGCTCATCATCACTGCGCTGCTCGCGGTCGTCGCCCTCGGTCCCTCGCGGCTGACGCTGATCCTCGTGATCGGCTTCGTCTTCACGCCGATCATCGCGAAGACCGTGCGCGCGGCCGTCCTCGGCGAGGCTCAGCTCGAGTACGTCCAAGCCGCCCGGCTGCGCAACGAGCACGGGTTCTATGTGATGTTCGCCGAGATTCTCCCGAACGTGACCGGGCCGATCATCGTCGAGTTCACTGTGCGCCTCGGCTACGCCATCTTCACCGTCGCCACCCTGTCCTTCCTCGGCTTCGGCGCCGATCCGTCCATCCCCGACTGGGGGCAGGACATCTCCCAGCACTACCAGTTCATCAACGGCGGCGTGTGGTGGGCGGTGCTCTTCCCCTCGCTCGCCATCGCCACGTTGATCATCGGGATCAACCTGATCGCCGACGCCATCTCCCAGGTGTTCGAACGTTGAGCGACGCGGCGATCGAGCTCCAGGACCTCGAGGTCGCCTACCGCGTGCGTGGGGTCGACCGGCGCGTGCTTCGCGGGGTGTCGTTTGCGATCGGGGAGGGCGAGTCGTACGGCCTCGTCGGGGAGTCCGGCTGCGGAAAGACCACGGCCGCCTTCGCGATCATGCGCTACCTCCCGCGCAACGCGAAGATCCTCAACGGCTCCATCCGGCTGAACGGCGTCGACATGCTCGGGATGGGCGGCGGCAGCGTGCGGCGGCTGCACGCCACGACCCTGTCGATGGTCTACCAGAACCCCGCCTCGGCCCTGAACCCGTCCATCCGCATCGGGCCGCAGCTCGCCGAGGTCTTCACCCTCATGGGCGTGAGCAAGGAGGACGCTCTGCACCAGAGCGAGGCCATGCTCCACAAGGTGCAGATCTCCGACCCGAAGCGGGTCATGCGGCGCTACCCGCATCAGCTCTCGGGCGGCATGCAGCAGAGGGTCGTCATCGCGATGGCGCTCGCGAAGAACCCGACGCTCCTCATCCTGGACGAGCCGACCACCGGCCTCGACGCCACGGTGGAGGCCGAGGTGCTCGACCTCATCGGTGCGCTGCGCCAGGAGTTCGGGACGAGCGTCCTCTTCATCAGCCACAACCTCGCCGTCATCGCGAAGATGTGCGAGCGCGTCGGAGTACTCTACGCGGGCCGCCTCGTCGAGCAAGGCCCCGCGCAGGAGGTCTTCCGCGACCCTCGGCACCCCTACACGGTCGGTCTCCTTCGCTCCATCCCGCGCGGAGGGGTGCGCAAGGATGCGGCCGCGCTGGACACCATTCCGGGCTTCCTGCCTCGGCTCGGCGCGAACCTGCCCGGGTGCGTGTTCGAGCCGCGCTGCGGCCTCGCCCAACCTGTTTGCCGCGAACAGGAGCCAGAGCTCTATCCGGTCAGCCAGGGTCGGGTGAGCCGCTGCCACTTCCACGACAAGGCGCAGGAGCTGCCGAGAGTGGCCCCGGTGCGCCTCCCCGCCGTGCAGAGCGCCAACGGCAAGCCTCTGCTCGAGGTCGCGCACGGCTCGAAGACCTTCAAGCAGGAGGGCCAGGACGTACTGGCACTCGTCGACGTCTCGCTTGCGGTCCGCCCCGGAGAGGTGCTGGGCCTCGTGGGCGAGTCTGGCAGCGGCAAGACGACCCTTGCACGCGTGCTCCTCGGCCTCACGGCACCCGATGAAGGCTCGGTTCTCGAGCTGGACGGCGAGGCTCTCGCCGGCAAGGTCGAGCAGCGGAGTCGCGAGCAGGTGCGCTCGCTGCAGATCGTCTTCCAGAATCCCGACGGCGCCCTCAACCGCCGCCATTCGGTGCGCCGCATCGTCGGGCGCGCACTCGACAAGCTCCTCGACCTCCACGGCCGGGAGCGCGACCAACGGGTCAACGAGCTCGCCGAGTCGGTCCGCTTCGACGAAGCGCTCCTCGGCGCGAAGCCGGCGCAGCTCTCGGGCGGGCTCAAGCAGCGCGTGGCGATCGCGCGCGCGTTTGCGGGCGAGCCGCGCATCGTCCTCTGCGACGAGCCGACCTCGGCGCTCGACGTCTCGGTGCAGGCGGCGATCCTCAACCTGCTCGTCGAGCTGCAGACACAGAAGGGCGTCAGCTACATCTTCATCTCCCACGACCTCGGGGTCGTGCGCTACATCTCGGACCGGATCGCGGTGATGTACCTCGGCCGCCTGCAGGAGGTGGGCGACGCGGAGACCGTCTTCAACGGCCCGCACCACCCCTACACCGAGGCGCTCCTCTCTGCGGTGCCGACCATCGAGGGCGAGGAGCGCGGGCGCATCCGCCTCGAGGGCGAGATCCCGAGCGCGGCCAATCCGCCGTCGGGCTGCGTCTTCCACACACGCTGCCCGCGGTTCCTCGGAGAGATCTGCGTGCAGGAGGAGCCGCCCCTCGCCGAGGTCGAGCCCGGCCACTGGATGCGCTGCCACATTCCGGCGGAAGAACTGCGAAGCCTGCAGACGGAGGCGCCGCCCGCCGTTCAGTCGAAGACGACGACCTGACGGACGACGTCGCCGGCGCGCAGCCGGTCGAACGCGTCGGGAAGCTCGTCGAGCTGCAGCTTGCGGCTGACCAACCGGTCGAGCTCGAGCTCACCGGAGTGGTAGAGGTCGACCAGGCGGGGCACGTCCTCCTGGATGCGCGCGGAGCCCAGGAACGTGCCCTTGAGCGTCTTCTCCGACATGAACTGCCAGGGGTCGATGGTGAGGCTCGCCCCCCGCGGCATGATCCCGACGACGACGACCGTGCCGCCCGTCCGCACGGCCTTCCAGGCCTCCTGGATCGCGCGTTCCGAGCCGATCGCCTCGAACGCGTAGTCAGGCCCGCCGCCGGTGAAATCCTTCACCGCCGCGACCGCGTCCACCTCCTCTCCCGCCTCGACGACGTCGGTGGCGCCCAGAGTGCGGGCGAGCTCCAGCTTGTCCGGCCGCGTGTCCACGGCGATGATCTGCCCCGCGCCGCGCAGGCGCGCTCCCTGGACGACGTTCGCTCCCACGCCGCCGCAGCCCCACACGGCGACGGTTGCACCCTCCTCCAGGCCTGCCGTGTTCGCCACGGCGCCGTAGCCGGTGAGCACCGAGCAGCCGACGAGCGCGGCGGCCTCGAGCGCCACGTCGTTCCGGACCTTGACGGCAGCGGACTCCGGCACGACCGCATGGCCCGCGAACGACGAGATCGAGTTGAAGTGGTGCAGCGTCGTCCCGTTCAGGCTCAGGCGGCTCGTCCCGTCTGCGAGCGTTCCCTCGGCCGCCATGTGGGCGCCGAGCGAGCAGAAGTTGGGGCGGCCGCGCCTGCACTCGTCGCACTCGCCGCAGGACGGCACGAGCGCGAGGACAACGTGGTCGCCCGGCGCGAGCGACTCCACTCCCGGCCCGACCTCCTCGACGACTCCCGCTGCTTCGTGGCCGAGGACGAGCGGAAGCGGCTCCGGAAGGTGCCCATCGACGACGTGAAGGTCGCTGTGGCACACCCCGCAGGCGGCAATGCGAACGAGCACCTCGCCCTCCTTCGGAGGCGCCAGATCGACCTCAAGCACCTCGACCGGTCTGCCCGGCTCCCAGAGAACGGCCGCTCGAGTCTTCACCCCGCGAGCGTACCTTTGCCGTCGGCTTAGAATCGGCTCGTGCGCGCCGCCGTCTTTCGAGAGCTGAACCAGCCGATGACGGTGGAGGAGGTCGAGCTTGCGCCACCCGGCCCCGGCGAGGTGGAGGTCAGGCTGGCCGCGAGCGGCGTCTGCCACAGCGACTGGAACGTTGTCACGGGCGCCACGACCAATCCGCTCCCCGCGGTGCTCGGCCACGAGGGCGCAGGCATCGTCGAGTCGGTTGGCGACGGCGTAGACCAGGTGTCCGCAGGCGACCACGTCATCCTCTCCTGGCTTCCCGCCTGCGGGCGCTGTTTCTACTGCTCGCGCGGGCGGCAGGTGCTCTGCGACGTGGCGATGGAGGACATGTTCCGGGGCACGCTGCCGGGCGGGACCCTGCGGCTCTCGCAGAACGGCGGCCCGCTCTACCACTACTCCTACCTGTCGGCGTTCGCCGAGCGCTGCATCGTTCCTGAGGGCTGCTGCGTCCGGATCCGCGACGATGCGCCGCTCGAGGTGGCGGCGCTCGTCGGCTGTGCGGTCATGACCGGGTACGGAGCCGCGGTCACGCGGGCAGGCATCCGTCCCGGAGAGACCATCGCGATCTTCGGCGCCGGAGGCGTCGGTCTCTCCGCGGTCATGGGCGCGCGGCTCGCCGGCGCCGCGGCGATCGTCGCCGTCGACCCGTTCGCGTTCCGCCGCGAGACCGCCCTCGAGCTCGGTGCGACGCACGCCCTCGATCCGGGGTCGGACGACGTGCCGGCCGCACTCCGTGACCTCACGGACGGACGGGGAGCGGACGCGGCGATCGACTCCGCCGGCGCGCCCGGAGTCCTCGCGCAGGCCTACGCGGGCGTCCGGCGCGGAGGAACCGTCGTCGCGGTCGGGCTTCCGCCCGAGGGCGTCAGCGCCGAGCTGCCCGCCTCCGACCTCGCGCGCGAGGAGAAGATCATCACCGGCAGCTTCTACGGCTCGTGCAGCCCACAGCTCGACATGCCGCGGGTGCTCGACCTTTACATGGACGGGCTCCTCCCGCTCGACCGGCTGGTCTCCCGCTCGTACCCGCTGGAGGAGATCAACGAGGCCTTCGCCGCCATGAACGCCGGAGAGGTCGCGCGGGCGGTGATCCGCCCCTGAGCTCGATTCTCATCGGGGAAGGTTTCGCCGGCAGCGGGCCGAACGCCGCCCACATCAACACCGTGCTCGGACCTCGGGAGGGGCCGGTGGGGACGGCGTGGGCGACCGCGCTCGCGACGCCGCGGGCCGGGCACGCCTCCTTCGTGGTCGTCGCCCGCCCGAACATGCCCGTGAAGCCGCCGACTCTCTTCGTCAACAAGGCGGAGATCCGCGAGGAAGCACACGGTTTCCTCCACTGGGGCGCCGCTCAGGCGGCCGTCGCGCAAGGCGTGCTCGAATCCGTCGCCGACGGGACGATTCCACAGGGCCACGTGGACGAGCTCGCCCTCATCGCGGCGGTCTGGGTGGATTGGGCCGCCTCGGACGAGGAGGAGGTCTTCGCGAACAACCTCGAGGCAACCCGGGCCGCCCTGGCGTCGGCCGCTGAGCGCCGGCCGCGGTTGGACGAGCTCCTGGCCGTCCGCACCGAGCCGCAGAACCCGTTCTTTCGCCGCGCGTGAAGATCGAGCGCGTTCGCCTCGAGCGCCGCTCGATCGACCTCGACCCGCCGTTCTTCGCTGCCTGGGATCCGGAGCCGCGACGGTCGTTCGAGGCGACGATCGTCCTCGTCGAGACCGACGAGGGCCTCACCGGAGTCGGCTCCGGCGACACGATGGACGGCTTCGCGCGCTACGAGCACCTCTTCGTCGGCCGGGATCCGCTCGCGATCGAGCGCCACGTCGCCGTGCTCGAGACCATCACCTTTCATGCAGGCCGCTACTGGCCGTTCGAGGCAGCTCTCTGGGATCTCGCCGGCAAGGCCGCCGGGAAGACCGTCGCCGAGCTTTTCGGCGGCCAGCTCACGCGTGTGCCGGCATACGCGTCAACGGGGGAGCAGCGCTCGCCGTCGGAGCGGGCCGATTCCGCGCTCCGCCTGAGGGACGAGGGCTTCAAGGCTCTCAAGCTCAGGATCGACCGGACGAAGCTCGAGGAAGGCCTGGCCGCGGTCGAAGCCGTTCGGGACGCGGTGGGCGACTCGATGGAGATCATGGTCGACCTCAACCAGGGCTGGCGCATGCCGGGCGACATCGGCCCGGCACTCGACGCAGCTACCGTGTCCGCCACTGCCGCGCGCTTGCGCGACCTGGCCGTCTTCTGGCTCGAGGAGCCTCTTCCGCGGGAGGACGTCCGGGGCTACGCGGCGCTCGGGCGCGACTGCGACATCCGGATCGCCGGCGGTGAGATGGCGCGGACGACAGCGGAGCTCGAGGCCTTCGAGGCGGCGGATGCACTGAACGTCTACCAGCCGGATGCCGTCCTGTCCGTCGGGCTCCTGCGCGCACGGGAGCTCGCCGAGCGCGTCACCGCACGCAGGCACTTCTTCACGCCGCACACCTGGACGAACGGGATCGGGCTCCTCGCCAACCTCCAGCTGACAGCCGGGGTCGGCGGCGGGCCCTACCTCGAGTATCCGTACGACCCGCCCGGCTGGACATCGGAACGGCGGGACTTCATGCTCGCCGAGCCGGTGCGCGTGGATGCGGAAGGATTCATCGTGGTCCCCGATCGTCCCGGACTGGGATTCGAGCTCGCCGATGACCTCCTTTGACATCCACCAGCACCTCTGGCCCGAGCAGCTCGTCGCCGCGCTGCGCAGGCGAAACCGCCCCCCGCGCATCGACCGGGACCAGCTGATCCTCGGCGAAGGCACATTCGAGGCAGGGCTCGACGCGCATTCCCTCGACGCGCGGTTGGGCCTGCTCGACTCGGTGGGGATCGACGTCGCCGTGGTCTCGCTCCAGCCCACCCTCGCCTGCGACGGGATCCCGAAGCTCGTCGACGCCTACCACGACGGGATCCTCGAGCTCGTAGAGGCCGCGGATGGGCGGTTGCGGGCGTTTGCCGTCGCCGAGTGCCGCGAGGGCTTTGCAGGCGCGTGCGTGCCCGCACCGGCGATGGTCGCCGGCATTGGCGAGCTGGCCGACGCGCTGGTCTCCGCAGGGCAAACGCTGTTCGTCCATCCTGGCCCGGTCCCGCCTCCCCCCGAAGGCGCGCCTGCGTGGTGGGCGGCGCTGGTCGACTACCCCGCGCAGATGCAGGCGGCGTATGCCGCCTGGCTCACGCACGGCAATCCGGAGCTACGCGT
The DNA here is from genome assembly GCA_046734455.1 of Actinomycetota bacterium. Taxonomy (GTDB): domain Bacteria; phylum Actinomycetota; class Thermoleophilia; order Gaiellales; family Gaiellaceae; genus DATEOR01. The sequence continues at coordinate 27,112 of JBKPRJ010000103.1, forward strand.
CGTCTTCGCCTTCCTGGCGGGAGGCGGCCCGTTCCAGCTCGAGCGGCTACGCGCGCGCGGAGGGGACGTGCCCGCGATGGCCGTGTTCTTCGACACGGCCTCATACGGACCGCTCGCGCTTCGCCTCACCGGCGAGGCGTGCGGGCCGAGTTGCCTGGTCTTCGGCAGCGACGCACCGGTGATGGACGCAGGGGCAGCCGTCGCCGCCGTTGAAACGGCGGGCCTTGCCGACACGACGCTCCGCGAGAACCCGCAGCGGCTGTTCTCGTGACGCCGACGCCGCTCGAGGAAGTCACGCTCGCCGGCAGGCGGCTCCTCCTGAAACGGGAGGACGTCCACGAGCTCGGCGCGTTCAAGTGGCGCGGGGCGCTGCCCGTGCTCGAGCGCTACGCGGCCGATGGCGTCCGTGCCGTTGTGACCGCCTCGACCGGGAACCACGGGGCGGCGACGGCTTGGGCCGCACGGCAGATCGGCCTCGACGCGATCGTGTATGCGCCCATGACGGCCAGCCACGCGAAGCTCGCGCTTATGGAAGATGGCGGAGCCGAGATCCGGCAGACGGGAGCCGATCTCGACGAAGCGAAGGAGGAGGCGCGCGCTCACGCGTCACAGCACGGCCTGCCGTTCTTCGAGGATGGCGCTGAAGAGGCACAGTACGAGGGCTATCGGGCGATCGGAGAGGAGATCCTCGTCCAGGCGCCCGAGGCGCCGGCAGCGGTGGTGGTGCCGCTCGGAAATGGTGCGTTGCTCGGCGGGATCGGGCTGGCCGTGTCGCGCAGGTCTCCCGAAACGGCGCGCATCGGAGTGGCGGCGAAGGAGGCGCCCGTCATGGTCGAGTCCTGGGAGGCAGGTGTACCGGTCGAGAGCACGCGCTCTGCCACCTTCGCGGACGGTCTCGCAGTGCGCGTTGCGATTCCCTTCGCCCTCGAGGTGCTCGGTGAAGTCGCCACCCGGATGGTGACGGTCTCGGAACGGCGCATCGCCGAGGCCGTCGCCGAGTACGCAACCGTCGCAATTCGCGCCGAGGGCGCGGCAGCCGCGGCGCTTGCAGCTGTGCCCGACCTCGCAGATCTCGGCGACCCGCTCGTCTTGGTCGTCACCGGCCGGAACATCGACGACGATCTCTTCACGCGCGCGTGCGAGCAACCCGGCTCCTTCCCGGACTGAACGAGCGGTAGACGCCGTCCGCTTGCGCGGCCAGCCCCGCAAGCTCGAGCTCGACCAACGCCGCGGCGACCTCGGCGCTCGAAAAATCGGAGGCTCTGATGAGCTCGTCCATGCCGGACGCGCCGTCCCCGAGCAGGTCGAGCAGCGACGCGGCGACATCCGAGAGAGCGGTCGGGCGAACGGGTGTGGGCTCGATCCCGAGCGCTTCCAGGACGTCCCGCACCGATGTCAGCGGCGCCGCACCCTGGCGCAGCAGGTCGTTCGTGCCCGCGGAGAGGCCGCTCGTGATCTCGCCAGGGACCGCGAAGACGTCCCGACCTAGCTCCAATGCGAAGTCAGCGGTGATCAGGGCACCGGAGCGCTCTCGGGCCTCGACGACGACGGTCGCCAGCGAGAGTCCGGCAATGATCCGATTCCTGGCGGGGAACCGCCAGGGTGCCGGCTCGACGCTCGGCGGATACTCGGACACCACGGCACCCGAGGAGACGATCCTGCGCGCCAGCTCGGCGTGGCTCCTCGGGTAGTCCCGGTCGATCCCGCAGCCGAGCACGGCAACCGTCCGCCCTCCGCTTTCGAGCGCGCCGCGATGCGCCTCGCCGTCCACCCCGCGGGCAAGGCCGCTGACGACGACGATCCCGGCCGCGGCCAGATCCCGCGCCAGGGCGCGCGCCACCTGAGCGCCATAAGCCGAGCAAGACCGGGCGCCGACGACAGCCACCCCGGGCGCGGCCAATGCCTCCACCGCGCCGCGGAGGTAGAGCATCTGCGGCGGATCGTGGAGCTCACGAAGCAGCGCTGGAAAGCTTGGCTCACGCCTGGCGACGGTTTGGACGGAGCTCACGTCCACGAACGGAACTCCGTGGGAGATCTGTACGAGAGGGCCTCGGCGACGTGCTCCGCGTCGATCGCGCTCGCGCCTGCCAGAGCCGCAATCGTTCCGGCGACGCGCGCGACCCGCCCGCGCCCGCGAGCAGAGAGCGGCAGTGAGTCCACGGCGCGACTCAGCAGCTGCGCGGCCGGCTTCGAGAGGGCAGGCGGGTCGCGCAATCGGATAGCGGCTTCCCCTACGCGCCGGCGGACGACTGCCGATGCCTCGCCGGGAGATCCACCGAGCTCAGTCGCCCGCGCGCGCGGAACCTGGACGACGAGGTCGAAGCGGTCGAGCAGCGCCCGGGACAGCTTGTCCCGATAGGCCGCGAGCCGCTGCGTCGAGCAGGAGCACTCCGCTGCCGGATCGCCGCGGCCGCCGCACGGGCAAAGGTTCATGGTCCCCACCAGGACGAAGCGAGCGGGAAACACGGCCTGGCCGTTGACCCGGGAGATGGCGATCGTCCCGTCCTCCAATGGTTGGCGAAGAGCCTCGAGGGCCGGCCGGTAGAACTCGGCCAGCTCGTCCAGGAAGAGGACGCCGCGGTGCGCCAGTGTCGCTTCGCCCGGGCGGGGGCCGTTTCCACCGCCGACGATCGCCGCCGTCGAGGCCGTGTGGTGTGGTGCACGGAACGGCGGCCTGTCCACCAGCGGGCGGCCGGGCGGGAGGAGCCCGGCGACGGAGTGGATGCGCGTGACCTCCAGCGCCTCCTCGATCGTCAGCTCCGGAAGGATTCCGGGAAGCCGGCGTGCCAGCATCGTCTTCCCTGTCCCCGGCGGGCCCGCGAAGAGGAGGTTGTGCCGCCCCGCCGCGGCGAGCTCAAGGGCGCGTCGCGCGCGTTCCTGCCCCCGAACGTCCGCGAGGTCCGGGCCGCCGGCGCCGTTGCCGCGTTGCGCGGGCGCCACCGGGCGCGGCTCTCGCGCGCCCCGCAGATAGGCGCCCGCCTCGGCGAGGTGCTCGACGGGGATCGGCTCGATGCCGGCTAGCGCGGCTTCCGGCGCGGATTCCGGAGGGCAGATGAGCCGGCCCAGGCCCGCTTGCCGTGCCGCCTCGGCCGCGACGAGCGCGCCGGGCACCGGCCGAACACGGCCGTCGAGCGCGAGCTCGCCGAGAGCTGCGTGCTGGGCGAGGCGCTCGGCCGGTATCTGATGGGAAGCGGCGAGGACGGCCAGGGCGATGGGGAGGTCGAAGCCCGACCCTTCCTTGCGCAAGCCCGCGGGGGCGAGGTTGACCGTGATGCGCCGGAGCGGCCATTCGAGCTCGGCACTGGTGATGCCGCTGCGGACACGCTCTTTCGCCTCCTGGCAAGCCTTGTCCGGCAGTCCGACGATGGAGAAGGCGGGCACCCCGCGCTGGAGGTGAGCCTCCACCTCGACCGGTCGAGCCTCCAGTCCGACGAGAGCATGGGTTGTCGCGCGCGCAAGCACGCCCTCAAGCTACGCCGCGAGAACGCGAATGAGACGCGCACTTTGCGCCGAAACCGGCACACGTGGGAGTATCTTCGGGCCTCCCGACCGTGAAGGAGAACGAAATTCCCAGGGGTCTCCTCACCACCGCCGTCGTCCTCGTCGCTCTGGTCGCTGCTCCTGCTGCCGAGGCCCTCCTCGACCAGCTCGGAGTCAAGAAGAGCCGCCTCTACGAACAGCAGCCCGCGGCCGCCACGGACGGCAGCACCGAGTACTTCGCGTGGTCCCAGAACTCCCGGCAACGAGACCACTTCGACGCCGTGCTGACTCGGACAGGCGATCCGCAGGTGAAGCTGAACCGGAAGGGCCTGGGCTACGTCGGCGGCATCGATCCGCCGACGATCGCCTACCAGCAGGTCGTGAAGGGCAATTCGGATTTGAAGCTCTACGACGCCGACACGAAGTTGCGCAGCGATCCCCCTGCCGGCGTCAACACGGCCGACTACGAATGGGAGCCGAGCATCTCGGGCGACTGGCTTCTCTTCGCGCGCCAGACGAGCAGCAGACAGTTCGTCATCCTGCGCAGCCTCACCACCTCCGCGAAGGTCGTGCTCGACCAGGGCCGCAGGCTTCACCACCCAGGCCAGGTGAACGGCGACTTCGCCGTGTGGACCAGCTGCACGAAGACGACCTGCAACGTCGTGCGCCGGGAGATCACCCCGGGAACGAACATCGTTCTCCCGAAGCCGTTCACGAAGTACCACTACGGCGCGGCGGTCACGTCGACCGGGATCGTCTACGCGGCGCGCAGCGGGGCGAAATGCGGGACGAACGTAAAGATCGTGCGCTATTTCGGGGCGACCGATCCAGCCGGAGGGACGGTCGTCGCAGACCTCGGGCCGAACGGACGCGACCTCTGGAGCGCATACGCGCGAGACAACGCGGACGGAAGCGTCGACGTCTACTACGACCGCTATCTCTGCGCCAAGGCGACGTCGGACATCTACCGCGTGCACGACCCGTACCCCGGCCCCTAACCCAACGGGACGCGCTCGAGCCGCCGTCCGCGGACGCCGACGACCTCGAACGCGATCTCGAGCTCCAGGAGCTCGGGGTTCCGCGCGAGCCAGATCTCGGCCGCGCGCCGAAGCCGCCGCTCCTTCTCCGGCCCGACAGCCTCGCTGGGATCGCCGTAGCCGGGCCCGCTGCGCGCCTTCACCTCGCAGAAGACTAGCCGCCGACCGCGGCGCAACACGATGTCGAGCTCGTTTCGGCCCGTGCGCGCGTTCGCTTCGAGCACGCGGTAACCCCGCAGGCGGTAGTAGCGGCGGACTTGCCGCTCTGCTCTACGCCCGAGCGCCCGCGCCGACAGGTTGCTCGGCATAGCAGCGCGCTTCAAAGGAAAGCCGGTGGATCTCGCTCGGGCCGCGCTCGCGGACGACTGCGGAGTGAGCGGGCGTGATGTATCCGACATGAGATGCGAACCCGTAGGCGGGATAGAGCGCGTCCATGCGATGCATCGCCCGGTCGCGGACGACCTTCGCCACGATCGACGCAGCCGCGATCGCAGCGCTCTTGGTGTCGCCGTCCACGACGGCCGTGTGCGCCGGGGCGAGCGGCCCGAGCCTGAAGCCGTCCACGAGGCAGACCTCGGCGGGCGGTGAGAGGTCGGCGAGCGTCTCGCGCAGGCCACGGAGATTCGACCGATGGAGGCCGTCGGAGTCGATCACCGACGGCGGGATGATGCGCACGGCGATCCGTGACGCGCACCCCGTCACCCCGCGGAAGAGCCGGGCGCGCTCGTCCGGGCTGAGCTGCTTCGAGTCGTTCAGGATCGACAGCGGACGCACCCTGTGCTCGCGCAGGAGGTCGTAGTCGAAGAGAACGGCCGCCGTTACGAGCGGGCCCGCAAGGCTTCCGCGACCAGCTTCGTCGGCTCCCGCGACGAAGCGCGCTCCGAGCCGGCGATCGAAATTGAGGAGCTTCCGGCCCGTCTTGCGCACGTGCCCGAGGATAGATCACAGCGTGGACACTTAGGCGGCAACGTCGCTCCTACGACACGAAGTTGCGCGGATTTTCCGCAATGTCTTCGCCGGCGCGTGCGATGAGTGCCGCCGACAAGAACTGATCGTGCGGATCGGTCTGGATTTTCCTCGCGAACGGCCGCTTGCGGCCGGTCGCGAATGCTAGGACCGCTGCTTCTCGCGGACGCGCGCCTTCTTCCCCACTTTGGAGCGAAGGTAGTACAGCTTCGCGCGGTTCACGTCGCCGATCGCCATGACCTCGATCCTCTCGATCTTCGGCGAGTGCACGGGGAACGTCCGCTCGACGCCGACGCCGAAGGAGTTCTTCCGCACCGTGAAGGTCTCGCGGACCCCGGCACCTTGGCGCTTGATGACGATGCCTTCGAAGACCTGAACCCGGCGTCGCTGACCCTCGATCACCTGGAAGTGCACGCGGACGGTGTCCCCGGCCTTGAACTCCGGGATGCCGTCGCGCAGCTGCCTGCGCTCGAGGATGTCGATGGGCGTGCTCATGGGGAAAGGGGCCACGAGGGCCGACGCACCATGCTAGCGAAAGGAGGTGCCTCTCAGGCGGCGAGGTAGGCTCGTCCGGTGGACGCACCCTTGATGGAGGAGTTCCGGCACCGGCTTGCCGAAGAGGGTTGGCGGGTGTTCAGAGCCAACGAGGGGTATGGGTTCGGATCCTGGTCGATCGAGCTCGAATGGGGCTGGCGCGTGGAGTACCACGGGAAGGACGAGCGGCTGGAACTCCATCGGGAAACGAGTCGGGACACCTGGAGAAAGGTGTGGAGCGCCGAACACCGCAGCGACCAGACTCCCGCGGCGATCCTCGACGCCCTACGAAGGGTGAACCCGGCGAGGTGACTCTTCGGAGAAGCATGCGGGGTCGACTCGCGGGGTATCGAGCAGGTGTGGGGCGAACGACTGACATCGCTCTCGGTGCGGGTGCGGTCTTGATCGGTCTCGGGATGGTCGTCGCCGCACTGGTCTGGGGGGCGCCGACTGCCTGGGTGACAATCGCCGGAAGCCTGTTGGGCATTGCCCTCTTGCGCTGGCTCACGAGGTCGTCGCGGCTCAAGCAAAGCCCGAAACGCACCGACGCCGATCTCACCGAAAACTGATGCGCTGTGGAGGCCAGTAGACCGCGAACACCGGGCCGATGAGGTCGTCGCGCGGCACCGATCCCCACTCGCGGCTGTCGCACGACTGCGAGCGGTTGTCGCCCATCATGAAGTAGCTTCCCTGCGGGACTTGCCAGGTGTCGGTGCGCTCGTCGCGCTCGTTCACCGGCACGTAGGGCTCGTCGAGCTTCTCGCCGTTGATGAAGACCGTGCCGTGCCGCTCTTCGACGGTATCGCCGGGGAGCCCGACGATGCGCTTGACGAAGGTGCCACCCGCGCCGCAGGCTTGGAGAGCCTTCGGGGGCGTGTTGAAGACGACGATGTCGCCTCGATGCGGGTCGCGGAAGTGGTAGATGAAGCGGTTCGCGAGGACGCGGTCGGAGTAGTTCGCGAGGCACCCCGGCTGAGGCTGGGCGCAGTGGAGCGTCGGCTCCATCGACGAGGACGGGATCCGGTACGGGTTCACGACCCAGGCCTTGATCGCGAGCACCGCGCCGACGGCGACGACGATGGTCACGACCCAGTCGATCACCGTGGGCCACGGGGCCGGCAGGCCGGTCGTGAGGCGGTCGATCGGCCCTCTCACGAAAGCGTGCGCTCTCTGCTTTGCTCCTTGCGCCACGTCTCGATGCGAGCGTGGTCCCCGGAGAGAAGGACGTCGGGCACGGACCAGCCGTTGAACTCCGGCGGCCGCGTGTACTGGGGGAACTCGAAGCCGCCCTCGAGCTCGGCCGAGAACGTCTCGATGGCGCCGCTCTCCTCCCGGATCGCGCCCGGGAGCCGGCGCGCGACCGCGTCCACGAGCACCATCGCGGGCAGCTCCCCGCCGGAGAGGACGTACGGGCCGATCGAAACCGTGTCCGTGGCGATGTGCTCGACGATGCGCTCGTCGAAGCCCTCGAAGCGCGCAGAGAGAAGCGTCAGCTCCTCCTCGCGGGCGAGCTCCTCGACAAGCTCCTGGTCGAGCTGCCGTCCCTGCGGGCTGAGCGCCATGATGCGCCGGCCGGCGGGATCCCCGTATACGGCAGCCAGCGCGGCGTGCACGACGTCGACGCGGAGCACCATTCCCGCGCCACCGCCATACGGCTCGTCGTCGACCTGACCGCCGCCGAGCGGCGTGAAATCGCGGTAGTTCCAGAGGCGCAGATCCAGCTCGGCGCCGAGCACCGTCGCGATGGGCCGCTGCTCCGTCATCCAGGCGAAGGCATGCGGGAGCGGTGTGAAGACGTCGATCTGCACGGAGGAACGTTAGTCGCGCTCGGCGAAGCCACGCGCCACCAGGATGCGACGGCGCTCGAGGTCGACGTCGAGGACGCAGTGCGAGACGAGCGGCAGCGCGAGGCCCGTGTCGAGCTCGAGGACGTCGTTCGCCACTCCGGGGGCCACGTCCTGCACTGCTCCCAGCAAGCGGCCTCCCTCTTCCTCCACGGCGAGCCCGACGAGCTCGAAGACGTAGTAGCCGCCTTCGTCTGCCGGCGGGAGCTCGTCCCTGGGGACGGCGAGGACGGTGCCACGCTCGACCGGCCGGTCCAGCCGGACGACCATGCGCCCCCCGGCGCGTTTCGACGAGACCACGGCTGCGGGCTCCTCCCCTGCCAGCAGGCGCGCTCCAACGGCGAACCGCTCGGGATCGTCACTTGCGTCCTCGACGACGAACGAGCCGTCGAGGCCGTGCGGGCGGCCCACCCGGCCCACCGGGACGAGCTCTGCCACTACTCGTTGACGATCTCGAGCTGGACGCGCTCGTTCTGGTGCGCGCCGCTCGCACGCACGATCGTGCGCAGCGCGCGGGCGATGCGGCCCTGGCGCCCGATCACCTTGCCGACGTCCGACTCGGCCACCCGCAGCTCGAGCACGGTCGCGCCGTCGCGCTCCGCGCGCGTGACCGTCACCTCGTCGGGGTTGTCGACGAGGCTCTTGGCCAGGTAGGTGACCAGGTCTTCCAACCTAGGAGATTCCCTGCGCCTTCATCAGCCGCTTGACGGAGTCCGTCGGCTGCGCGCCCTTCGAGATCCAGTCCTTCACCTTCGCTTCGTCGATCTCGATCGTCGACGGTTGGGTCTGCGGGTTGTAGCGCCCGACGATCTCGATGAACTTGCCGTCGCGCGGCGAGCGCGAGTCGGCGACGACGACCCGGTAGATCGGGTTCTTCTTCGACCCGACGCGGGCCAGTCTGATCTTTGCTGCCATTCGTTCCTTTCTAGCGCCTCTGCTGGGCGACTATCGACTGGAGGTTCGGCATCTTGCCGCGCCCCATCTGCTTCATCATCTTCTCCATCTGCTTGCGCATCTGCAGCAGTTGGTTCACCTGCTGCACGCTCGTGCCGCTGCCCGTGGCGATGCGCGCCCGGCGCGAGCCCTTGATGATCTCCGGGTTGCGCCGCTCCTCGGCGGTCATGGAGAGCACCATCGCCTCGACGCGCGCGAGCTGTCGTTCGTCCACGTCGACGCCCTGGAGCTGCTTGCCCATCCCGGGAATCATCCCGATGAGGCTCTTCATCGGCCCCATCTTCCGCATCATCTTGTAGGCCTGCAGGAAGTCTTCGAAGGTGAAGCGGCCCTGCATGAGCCGCTTCTCGAGCGCGGCCTGCTCGTCCTCCTGCGCCGCCTCTTCCGCCCGCTCGATCAGGGTGAGGACGTCGCCCATCCCGAGAATCCGGGAGGCCATGCGGTCGGGATGGAAGTACTCGAGCTGGTCGAGCTTCTCGCCGGTCGAGGCAAGCTTCACGGGCTTGTCGGTGACCGCCTTCACGGAGAGCGCCGCACCGCCGCGCGCGTCGCCGTCGAGCTTCGTCAGCACGATGCCGTCGAAGTCGATCCGGGCGGCGAAAGCCTCTGCGACCGAGACCGCGTCCTGGCCGGTCATGGAGTCGAGGACGAGGAGAATGTTGTGCGGCTTGAGCTCCTTGCGGACGGCCGCGAGCTCGTTCATCAGCTCCTCGTCGATGTGCAGGCGGCCGGCGGTGTCCACGATGAGGACGTCGCGGCCCTGCGCACGCGCCTGGTCGAGCCCCTCCTTCGCGACCTTGACGGCGTCCTTCGTCGAGCGGTCGAGGTAGACCGGGATCTGGATCTGCTTGCCGAGCTGCTCGAGCTGGTCGATCGCCGCCGGGCGCTGGAGGTCTGCGGCCACGAGCGCGGGCGCCTTTCCCTCCTTGCGGAGCAGGAGCGCGAGCTTCGCAGCCGCGGTCGTCTTGCCCGAGCCCTGAAGACCCGCGAGCAGGACGATCGTCGGCGGACGACCTGCGAAGGCGAGCTTCGAGCCGCCCTGACCCATGATCGCGGTCAGCTCGTCGTGGACGATCTTCACGACCTGCTGCCCGGGCGTGAGGCTCTTCGTCACCTCGGCGCCGGCGGCGCGCTCCTTCACGCGCGCGACGAAGTCCTTGACGACCTGGAAGTTGACGTCGGCCTCGAGGAGCGCGAGGCGGATCTCCCGCATCGCCTTGGCGAGGTCATCCTCGGACAGCGTCCCGTGCCCTCGGAGGTCGCCGAGAGTCGCCTGCAGCTTGTCGGAAAGTGTGTCGAACATGCCGGCCGGGAAGTGTAGCCAGTGGCCCATCCAGCACAGGGTTTTCCCGTCCTTATCGGAAGGAGACAGGCATGGCAGAGATCGCAAAGGTCATTCGGGTGATCGGGCAGTCGCCGACGAGCTTCGCCGAGGCGACCAAGGTGGCGGTTCAGGAGGCCGGCAAGACTGTGCGCGACATCCACGGCGCCCATGTCGTCGAGATGAGCGCCGTCGTCGAGAACGAGGAGATCACGCTCTTCCGCACAACGGTGGATATCGCTTTCGGCGTCGAACGCTAGATCGCGCGCGTCGGGAGGTCGGCGAAGACGACCGCGTACGTCTCGACGCTCGCCTTGATCCCGGTCATCTGCTCCCAGGCGTCGAGATGCTGCTGCACGGCCTCGCCGCTCGCCGCCTCGGTCTCGGCGTCCGTCCAGAGCGTGACGCTGACCGTGCACATGCGCTCGTCGTCGTGGAGGAGGTAGGCGCCGCAGAAGCCGTCCGTCTGCATGGCGACGGGGAGATAGTCCTCGGTGAACCAGTTGCGCCCGATCTCCCAGTTGTCCGGAGAGACGTCCTCGTAGCGCACGAGCCTCGCGTGCATGGCGAGAGGGTATGCGCGCGGGGCCGGTGAGTCTAGTTCTCCTGCTGGGTCGGGCGGATCAGCAGCTCGTTCACGTCCACGTGCGGAGGCTGGGCGACCGAGTACAGGATCGCGCGCGCGATGTCGTCCGGCTCGAGGGCTCCCTCGGGCGGTGAGTCGAAGAACGGCGTGTCCACGCTCCCCGGCTCGATGAGAGTGACGCGGACGCCCGTGCCGTTCAGCTCCTGCCGCGCGGCCTCGCCCATCGCCGTCACGGCCCACTTCGTCGCCGAGTAGAGCGACCCGGCTAGCGCGCGCCGGCCCGCCACCGAGCCGGTCAGGAGCAGGTGGCCCTTCGACTCTTTCAGGGCGGGCAGGGCAGCGCGGATCGTCAGCGCGCAGCCGTAGACGTTCGTGAGCACCATGCTCTTCCAGAACTCCGGGCTCTCCTCGAGGAAGCCGCGCTTCGCGCCGAAGCCCGCGTTCGCGAGCGCCACGTCCAGCCGTCCGAACCGGTCGAGGGCGGTGGCGACGAGCGCCTCCTGATCCGCCCACTCCGTCACGTCGCAACGCTGCGCGACCGCCTTCCCTTCGCCACCGAGATCCGCCGCAAGCGCCTCCAGCTTGTCGACGCTCCGCGCGCCGAGCACGACGCGATAGCCGGCCTCGACCGCGCGGCGCGCCGTCGCCTCGCCGATCCCACTCGAGGCGCCGGTGATGAGGAAGACCTTGTCCGAATCCGTCATCTTGCGCCCGCCACCCTAGTCGCTCACCTCCATGCCTTGTGTTTCACGATCTCGACCTCCGAACAGTCCGAAAATCGCACATTCACACGGATGGACTTTGTGCGCGTGAAACACAAGGCCCGCTTTGTGCGCGAACCGAGGGAGCGGGACGCGTGAGTCGACCGAGGGTGCCCGGGCGTCAGTCGGCAGAAACCAGTGCCCGCGCGAACTCGCCGGCGTCGAACGGCTGCAGGTCGTCGAGGGACTCTCCCACGCCGACGAGCTTCACCGGCAGGCCCAGCTCGTGCGCGATGGCGACAGCGATGCCGCCCTTCGCGCTTCCGTCGAGCTTGGTGAGGGCCACGCCGGAGACCTGCACCGCCTCGCCGAAGAGCCGCGCCTGCTGGAGCCCGTTCTGGCCGGTGGTCGCGTCGACGACGAGCAGCGTCTCGTGCGGAGCACCGTCGAGCCGCTGCGCGATCACGCGGCGGATCTTCGCGAGCTCCTCCATGAGGTTCGTCTGCGTGTGTAGGCGGCCGGCCGTGTCGACGATGACGACGTCGCGCCCGCGCGCCTGCGCCGCCTCGATGGCGTCGAAGGCGACCGCGGCGGGGTCGGCACCGTGCGTGGAGCCGACGAAGTCGGCACCCGCGCGACCGGCCCAGATCTCCAACTGCTCGTCGGCTGCCGCGCGGAAGGTATCCGCTGCGGCGACGACCACCGCATGCCCGTGATCGCGAAGGCGCGAGGCGAGCTTGCCGATCGTGGTCGTCTTCCCGGTCCCGTTGACGCCGACGACGAGGATCACGGTGGGATCCGCGCCGAGCGCGAGCCGTCCGCTCCCGTCCGGGGTCATCATCCCCGTGACGAGCTCCTGCAGGCCCTCGACGAGCTCCCCCTCGCTCGCGGGCTCGCGCGCCTCGAGCTGCTGGACGAGCTCTACGGTGGCGGGCACACCGACATCCGCCCGGATGAGCGCCTCCTCGACCCGCTCCCACGACTCCGCATCGGCCGGGTTGAAGAAGAGATCCTGGGTGAGCGCCTTGCGGCTACCGGCCAGGGACTCGCGCAGGCGCCCGAACCAGCCGCGCCGGCCCTCCGCCTCGTATCCCACCTCGGGCTCGGCGTCGTCGCCGAGAAACTCGGACCAGCTCGTCACGCCGAGAGCGCGTGCAGGCTCTCGCGCTCTCCGGCCAGCCTCTTCGACACGATCTGGGAGACTCCGTCGGCGCCCATCGTCACGCCGTAGAGGATATCGGCGGCCTCCATCGTCCTCTTCTGGTGCGTGACGACGATGAACTGCGCCCGCTCCGAGAACTG
>JBKPRJ010000104.1:0-8752 GCA_046734455.1 Actinomycetota bacterium
GTCAACGTGCCGGCGGAGAACGCCGAGCGAGTCGGCCTCCGCAAGGTGATCGACGAAGAGATGGTCGAGCAGGTGCTCGAGGTCTTGCACGGCAGTGGCACCAAGATGCCGAAGAACTGGAATCGCCGCTTCAAGCACAACCGGGACAAGATGAAGACCGGCGACATCTTCGAGCTGGCCGAGGTCGTCCGGAACCTGTCCTTGCGGGACCAGGAGAAGGGCCTCTCCACCGGTGAGAAGCAGATGTTCGTGAAGGCCAAGAAGATCCTCGCGAGTGAGCTCATGTACGCGAAGGGGCTCGACGAGGAAGCGGCAGGCGTCTGGCTCGACGAGGTGCTCGAGTCTGTCGCCGCACCCGCCTAGGCGAAGCGCGAGACAACTGCGACGTGCGCCGCGCGGCCGTCGGCATCCTATTCGCGTGCGCGTCTTTCTCTTCCTTGCGCTGACGGCGATTCTGGCTGCGTCCGTCTCGGCCTGCGACAGCGGCGGGAGCAGCAGTGGCACCACCGGAGACACGGTGGCCACGACCGGGACGGGCGGCGGCACGACCACGCAGGACACGCTGACCGAGCGCGACTTCAAGAACAAGGTCGCCGCCGCGATCATCACGGGAACCGATCTCCAGGCCGATCTGGCCTTCGGGCTCGCGGTGAACGTCAGCGAGACCCAGGGGCTCGACACCATCCAGCTCCAGCTCGGCGACGCCTACAAGCAGTACACGTCCGATCCCGACCGGCAGGACGAGATCGTCCACGGCCTCGTGCAGCAGGTCGTCAGGCAGATGGACGAAGGCAACAAGAAACGGAGCTTCTCCGAGGTTCAGGACCAGCTGATGCCGATGCTGAAGCGCCGGATCGACGTCAGCCGCATCAAGGACGCGCCGGCGGTCCGGCCCTTCGACGACCTCGACGTCATCTACGCGGTGCAGGGCGATCACTACTTCACCGTCGCGACCAAGGACGACCTCGACCGTTGGGGGAAGTCCGCCGGGCAGATCGACTCCCTGGCGCTCGCGAACCTCGAGAAAGCGACGAACAAGAACCAGAAGCTCCTCTGCGAGCCCTCCGGCGGCCAGAAGCTCTGCGGCTGGGCCTCCGGCGACGGCTACGACGCCACCCGCATGCTCGTGCCGGGTCTCAGGCGGCAGATCGTGAAGGAGCTGGGCGGCCCCGCGGTCTACGCGGTCCCGCTCGAGAGCGTGTTCGTCGCCCTCACGCGAAACTATGCGCCCGTGATCAAGAACCGGGTCCTGCAGGAGTTCACGACCGGGAAGAACCCGCTCAGCCCCGAGCTCTTCGAGGAGCGCAACGGGCAGCTCGTCGCGCTCCAGCAGTGAGCACGTGGGCGGTCCTGGTTGCGGCCGGCCGCGGAGAGCGGCTCGGCGGCGACCGGCCGAAGGCGTTCATGGGTCTCGGGGAGCGCGTGCTCCTCGCCGAGAGTCTCGAGCGCCTGGAAGCCTCGGAGTGGATCGATGCGATCGTCGTCGTCGTGCCCGAGGAATGGGAGGAGCCGGCGATCCTGCTCTCCGAGGAGCTGAACGCCGGCAAGGTCAAGTCGGCCGTTCCCGGCGGGGCGACGAGGGCCGACTCCGTGCGCGCGGGCGTGGCCGAGATCCCGGACGACGCGCTGATCGCACTCGTCCACGACGCGGCCCGGCCAATTCTTCCGGGCGAGGTGATCGAACGCGTGCTGGGCGGGCTCGGCGAGGACTGGGACGGCGTGGTCGCCGGACTGCCACTCGCAGACACGTTGAAGCGCGTCGATCAGCACGGCCGCGTCGCCGAGACCGTCGACCGGACCGGTCTCTACGCGATCCAGACGCCGCAGGCCTTCCGCGTCTCCACTCTGCGCGACGCGCTCATGCGGGGAGGGGGCGCGAGCGACTGCGCCGGGCTCGTCGAGCAGGCGGGCGGAAGAGTCCGTGTCGTCGAGGGCGACCCGCGCCTCGTGAAGATCACGACCGCGGCTGACCTCGCCTTCGTAGAGACTCTGCTCGCCAATGAGTGAGCTTCGCGTCGGAATCGGACTGGATGCGCACGCCTTCTCGGACGAGGCGAGGCTCGTCATCGGAGGCGTCGAGCTCCCGGGCAGCGGGCTGGCGGGCCATTCGGACGGAGACGTCCTCACGCACGCCCTCATCGACGCGATCCTCGGCGCTGCCGGCCTCGACGACATCGGAGCGCTCTTTCCCTCGGGCGGCGCGGAGTGGAAAGGAGTCTCGTCCCTCGACCTCCTGAAGACTGCCTACGACGAGGCTCGCAATGCCGGTTGGGAGCTCGTCAACGCGGACTGCGTCCTCATCGGCGAGGAGCCTCGGATAGCGCCGGTGCGCGGTGAGCTGCGCGAGCGGCTGAGCGGGACCCTCGGCGTCGACCTGGACAGGATCACGGTGCGCGCGACCACGACCGACCGACTTGGCTTCACGGGCCGGGGCGAGGGGCTCGCTGCGCAAGCGGTCGCCCTGCTTCGCAGGCAGGAGTAGGATCTTCGGCGTGAGGGGGAGGAGCGTGATCAAGCTCGCAACCGCTGCGCTCGTCGCCGCGGCTGTGGCGCAGGAGCTCCGCAAGCCGAGCTCCGAACGGACGTGGCACGGCCGTGTGGCCGGCTTCGTGCCGTACGACTTCCGGCCGCCCACTCTCGACCGCCTCCGGGCTGCGTGGTGGAGCCCCGACGATCCGCGCATCTTCACCGACCGGGTTTTCGGCGTGGGCTGGGCGGTCAATCTTGGGCGTGTGGCCAAGCTGACGCTGGAGAAGGCATGAGGAAGCGGATCGAGGACATCCTCGACGACGCGGCCGTCCGGCTCGGCAGGCTCAGTCCGGTCGAGGCCTGGGCCGAGATGCGTGCGGGCGCGATCCTGGTCGACACGCGTTCGCCCGACCAGCGGCAGGAGCAGGGCTACCTTCCCGGCTCGGTGCACCACCCGTTGTCCACGCTGCTCTGGCGCCTCGATCCCGATTGCCCGACCTCGAACGAGAAGATCCCGCTCGACGCCCGGGTGATCCTGATCTGCCGGGAGGGCTACTCCTCCGTGCTCGCCGCGGCGCAGCTGCAGGAGATCGGCTTCGAGGACGCGACCGACGTGATCGGCGGCGTCGAGGACTGGAAGAAGGCCGGGCTGCCTGTTCTACGGCAGGCGAACCAGACCGTCGTCGAGACGGACGAGGCCGTCGCGCGCTAGCGCGGCGACGGCGTCCCCATCCAGCTCGATCGCAGGCCGCGCCCGCTCGGCGACGAGACGGAGCGTCTGCGCCCGCAACTGCCTGAACGAGCCCTCGAAGCGGCCTTGCTTGCGCTGGGGCTCGTAGCGGCGGCCGCGTGACGGGCACTCTGCGGCCAGCGGGCAGGGGCCGCAGCGCGGGATGCGGGCCAGGCAGATCGTCGCGCCGAGGTCCATGAGCGCGTGGGCGGCGGAGGGGCCGAACTCGCCACGGGTGCGTTCGAGCACGCGGCTCACGTTGACGTCCAGCGGAAGCACGTCCTCTTCGAACGCGAAGCGCGCGACCGCGTCGGCGGTGTAGCGCCCGACTCCCGGCAGCTCGGTCAGGTCGCCCGGCCAGCCCGACTCCGCGATCCGCTCGGCCGCGCGGTGCAGGTTGACGGCGCGGCGGTTGTAGCCGAGCCCTTGCCACTCGCGGATGACCTCTGAGCGCGGTGCGGCCGCGAGCGCCTCCGCGGTCGGCCAGCGCTCGAGCCAGCGAAGGTAGCGCGGCACGACCCGCTCCACCTGCGTCTGCTGGAGCATCACCTCGCTGACGAGGATCGCGTAGGGATCTCGCGTCCGCCGCCACGGCAGGTCCCGTCCCTCGAGGACGTACCAGTCGAGCAGGAGCCGCTCGAACTCAGCCATCGAGCCGGGCTTCTTCGAGGTCGAGGTCCCGGATGACGCGGCGCATGACAACGTCGTCGATCCTCTGCTCCCGGCGCAGGTCGAACACAGCGCGGCGCTCGGCGACGAGAAGCTCGCGCAGGAGCCGCTGGTAGTCGAGCGAACGGCTCTCGAGGTCGCCGTCGCTCTCCGGGTCGAAGCGGCTTCGGAAGCGCTGGCGCCTGAAGTTGAACATCCCGCGCACGCGCTCGAGTGTGTCGTCGCGCACCCAGTCCTCGTCCGCGAGCTCCTCGAGGCGGGCCAGCGCCGCCTCCGTCGCGTAGATGCGCGCCTTGTTCTCCTCCTTCTCGGCGCGGCCCTCGTCCTCGATGCCGATGAGCTTGAGGAGCGCCGGGAACGAAAGCCCCTGGACGACGAGCGAAGTGAGGATCACCCCGAACGTGAGGAAGATGATCAGCTCGCGGTTCGGGAAGGCGCCGCCCGTGTCCGTCGTGAGGGGAAGCGCAAGCGCTGCGGCAAGTGAGACGGCGCCGCGCATCCCGGACCAGCCGAGGATGAGGGAGGCCCGGCCGGGGTTCTGGATGGGCCTTTTCCTACGCCGCATCCATGCGGTCAGGTATGTCCCGGGGATCACCCAGAGGAAACGCGCGGCGATGACCGCGAGCGAGACCTCCGCCGCATAGCCCACGAGCCTTGCGGGGGAGTAGCCGGAGAGGGCATCGACGATCACGGGCAGCTGCAGGCCGATGAGCGCGAAGAGGAGCGCGTTCAGCATGAAGAACGTGATCTCCCAGACGGCGACGCCCTGGAGCCTCGTCTGCCAGGTGGTCAGCTCCGGCGTGTACCAGCCCATGTAGATGCCGATCGTGACGGCGGCGAGCACTC
The DNA here is from genome assembly GCA_046734455.1 of Actinomycetota bacterium. GTDB lineage: Bacteria > Actinomycetota > Thermoleophilia > Gaiellales > Gaiellaceae > DATEOR01. Next base: position 4,715 of record JBKPRJ010000104.1, read on the forward strand.
CCGAGACACCCATCGCCACGGCCGGCAGATAGGCGAAGTAGCCACTCATGAGGGAGACCGTGATCGCGAGCGCGGGATCGTGGATCTTCTTGCGCACGTTGCGGACGACGAAGCCCACCCCGAGACCGACGCCGATCCCGCCGACGACGCTCACCGCGAAGTTGCCGGCCGCATCGGCGAACGAGAACGTCCCGCTCACGACTGCGACGACCGCGAACTTGTAGGCGACGAGCGCAGTGCCGTCGTTCACGAGGCTCTCCCCTTCGATCAGCGCCACGAGGCGCCGCGGAAGGCCGAGGCGTTCGGCGATCGCGGTGGCGGCGGTCGGATCCGTGGGGGAGACGACTGCGCCGAGCACGAACGCCTCGCCCCAGCCCAGGCCGGGGATGAGCTCGTGCGCGACCACCGCGACGATGACCATCGTGCACAGCACGAGCCCGATCGCGAGCAGCGAGATTGCGAAGGCGTTCTCGCGGAGGTCGCGGAGCGATGTGAAGAACGCCGCGCCGTAGAGGAGCGGCGGCAGGACTGCGATGAGGACGAGGTCCGGCGGGAGCTCGATCGCGGGTATGCCGGGGATGAACCCGAGCCCGAGGCCGCCGACGACGAGAAGGATCGGGTACGGGACATTCGAACGCTCCGCCGCGATGAGAAGCAGGGCGACTGCAGCGACGATGGCGAGAAGGGCGAGGCTGTCTTCGGCGGAAAACGTCATTCGGCTGCCACGACAACGTTAGATTGATCCGATGGTTCGCGTCCGCTTCGCTCCGAGCCCGACCGGCTCGCTCCACGTCGGCAACGCGCTCAGCGCGGTGGTCAACCGGCGCGCAGGCGACTGGATGCTGCTCCGAATCGACGACACCGATCCGGCGCGGAACGTCGAGGGCGGCGAGGAGGCAATTCTCGGCGATCTCGGCTGGCTCGGAATCGCGTGGGACGAAGGGCCGGTGCGGCAAAGCGAGCGCCTCGACCGGTACCGCGAGGCCGCGCAGGAGATCGGAACCGACCGCTTCGACGGGATCACGCTCCTGCGCGAAGACGGCACCGCGACCTATCACCTCGCGAGCGTCGTCGACGATGCCGACTTCGGCGTCACGCACGTGTATCGCGGCAACGACCACCGGCCCAACGAGGATCTGCACCGCCGGCTGCACGAGGCGCTCGGGACGACGTCTCCCCAGTACGTCCACCACGGTCTGATCCTCGGGGACGACGGCAAGAAGCTCTCCAAGCGCGCGGCCGGAGCGACTGTGGGCTCGCTCAGGGACATGGGCCTTCCCGCTTCGGCGGTTCGCGTGTATCTGGAGGAGCTCGGCGTCCCTCGTCACGACGTCCACTACGACCTGTCACGGCTGCGGCGGCTCGCGCTCGACGCGATCGGGGCTCTCAGTGACGACGAGCTCGCCGCGGCGGCCGAGGCTCCGCCTGAGGTCGTCCCGGCTCTACGCGGGGCGCGCGACCTGAACGAGGCGCGGGAGATCGCGCACACGCTTCTCGCGACGCCGGCGCCGGAGCCGACCGACCATCCCGAGACACTGGCCCGCTTCCGCGAGCTGCGCGGAGGCGCCGAGGACAATCTGGATCAGGCGGCTGCGAGGGAGATCCTGCGTGAGCTGAAGGCAGTCGGCGGCAACCTGAAGTCGCTTCGCCGCGCGCTCACCGGGGCCGACCGCGGGCCTGAGCTCTGGACCGTGCTGGTCGCCCTCCCCCGTGACGAGGCTTTGCGGCGGGCGGACGCGGCCAGCTCGTGAGCTCGTCGCGGATCTCCTCGAACGTCGCGAGGAACGCCTTCGCCTGGCCGGCAGGCGGGCCTGCGTCACGCCTCGTGATCGCAACGATCTTGCGGCGGACCGGGGAGGCGTCGACGATCTCGACCTCCGCGAGCGTGCCGGCTTCGAGCTCGTCGGCGACGGACGTCTGAGGGAGGAGAGCGACTCCGAAGCCCTGCTCGACCATCTTCTTCGCGGCATCGATGTTGTCGAGCTCCATCCGTCCCGCCGGCGAGACCCCCGCGGTGACGAAGAGCGCGCTCGTCAAATCGTGGTAGCTCGAGGTGCGGTCGAATTGGACGAGCTGCTCGTCGGCCAGCTCCTTCATCCGGATCCGCCCTTCGGTCGCGAAGCTGTGGCCGGGCTCGACCACGAGGATGAGGCGGTCCTCGTAGAGCGGCGTGGAGACGATGTCGGGGTGCTGGAGGACGCGGACGAGGCCGACCGTGACCTGCTCACGCAGAACGAGATCGAGGATCTCCTCCGAGTGGCCCGTGCGCACGCTCACCGAGACGCGCGGATACCCCTCTGTGAAGCGCTTCAGCAGCGGGGGCAGGACGTAGGTCGAGACGGCCGGGGCGGCGCCGATCGCGAGCCGCCCAGCCCCGCCGCGCTCGAGCGCGTTCACCTGCATCCGCCCGTCGGTGAGCGTCTCGAGCGACCGCACGGCGTAGGGGAGGAACGCGCCGCCGGCATCCGTGAGCCGCATTCCGCGCGGGCCGCGGACGAAGAGCTGCGCGCCGAGGTCGGCCTCCAGACCCTTGAGTCTCGCGGTCAATGCCGGCTGGGAGATGAAGAGCGCCTCCGCGGCACGACTCACGCTCTGGAGGCGCGCCGTCTCTATGAAGGCCGAGATCTGGTTCAGAAGCATCGATAGATTTTACTGATATCGATGATCGAAACAAATCATTGTGTAAATATCGGCCAGGTCGGTACCTTGAGTTCATGGAAGCGGCATTCACCTTCGACGTGGAGCTGGACGAGCGCGAGGAGCGCCAGCAGCCCGACCCTCCGCGCCGCCTCTCCTACCTGAGCACCTCCGAGATCGCGGATTGCACCTGCCCCGAGTGGTGCGAGCGCGACCACGACCGAGACTAGAGCGAAGGTGGAGTCCGTGTCGGTGAGGGGGGTAGAGCTTCGCGCGCCCGTCGACGGGCGACACCGGGAGGTTCTCACCGAGGAGGCGCTCGAGTTCGTGGCCGGCCTGCAGCGGCGCTTCAACTCCGAGCGGCACGCGCTTCTCGCCGCGCGCGCCGAGCGCCAGGACCGGATCGCCGCGGGCGAGCTCCCGGACTTCCTGGCCGAGACGAGGAAGATCCGCCACGGCGACTGGCAGGTCGCTCCGGTTCCCGACGACCTTCAAAACCGCCGCTGCGAGATCACCGGACCGGTCGAGCGCAAGATGATGATCAACGCGCTCAACTCGGGCGCGCGCTGCTTCATGGCCGACTTCGAGGACGCCAACTCGCCCACCTGGACGAATTGCCTCGACGGCCACGTGAACCTCCGCGATGCGATCGAGCGCACGATCGAGCTCGAGACTCCCGACAAGACGTACCGCCTGAACGACGAGACCGCGGTCCTGATCGTCCGCCCACGCGGCTGGCACCTGCCCGAGCGCCACGTGCTCGTCGACGGCGAGCCGATCTCGGGAAGTCTCTTCGACTTCGGCCTGCATCTCTTCCACAACGCGCAGCGGCTGCTCGACTCGGGGAGCGGCCCGTACTTCTACCTCCCCAAGCTCGAGAGCCATCTCGAGGCGCGTCTCTGGAACCAGGTTTTCGAAGCGGCGCAGGACGAGCTCGCCGTCCCGCGCGGGACGATCAAGGCCACTGTCCTCATCGAGACGATTCTCGCCGCGTTCGAGATGGAGGAGATCCTCTACGAGCTGCGCGACCACTCGGCAGGCCTCAACGCGGGCCGCTGGGACTACATCTTCAGCATCATCAAGAAGTTCCGCGACCGGCCTGACTTCGTTCTCCCGGACCGGGCGCAGGTGACCATGACGGTGCCGTTCATGCGCGCGTACACGGAGCTCCTCGTGAGGACGTGCCACCGGCGGGGGGCGCACGCGATGGGTGGGATGGCCGCCTTCGTGCCGAGTCGGCGTGATCCCGAGGTCAACGCGACCGCGCTCGCCAACGTGCGGGAGGACAAGGAGCGCGAGGCCGGCGACGGCTTCGACGGCACGTGGGTCGCGCACCCCGACCTCGTCCCGATCGCGACCGAGGTCTTCGACTCCGTGCTCGGCCAGCGCCCGAACCAGGTC
>JBKPRJ010000105.1:0-6231 GCA_046734455.1 Actinomycetota bacterium
CTCCTGCCCCAGAATGGTTCGTTTCTCCTTCTTCACCACGGTGCCAGCGCCGTGATGGGGATAGACGACCTTATCGCCGACTTTGTACAAGCTCTCCTCCTCTTCCCGGGCCCAAAAAAAGCCGCGCCAGATGCCTGCGGAACTCAGCCATTGTACCGAAAATGCACTTAAAACGCCAAGTTTCCAGGGATTTTGTGCCCGATTGCGGGCACTTTTCAACCTCGGCGCGTCTAATTCGGCCGCTTAAAGTTGCAAATAGCGGTCGACGAGATTGTGCTCCTGCAGGCGCCGGAGCCCTTCGCGGATCTCGCGCGCCCTGACCGCGCCTACGCCGTCCACGGCCTCGAGGTCCCGGTGGCTCGCCCGGATGACCGCGTCGAGCGAGGAGAAGTCCTGCACGAGGTGGCGGATGACGTTGTCCGGCAGCCTGGGGATGCGCGACAGGACTCGATAGCCCCGCGGCTGAACGCCGAAGTCGAGCGGGTTCGTGTCGCGCGAATAGCCCAGCACCTCGGCGAGCTCCTCGAACTCGAGCAGCTGCGTGTGTGAGAGCGCGGCGAGTCGCTCGAGCACCTCGGCGGCCTTCTGGGGCTCGCCCGAGGGCTCGTAGTCGTAGACGATCGAGGCCTTGTCGCGCGGGACGTCCTCCATCAGCTCGTCCAGCTGCATGCGGATGAGGCGTCCCTCGCCGCCGAGCTCGACGCAGTTGCGCTCGATCTCCTCGGCCATCCGCGTCGTCATCTCGGCCCGCTGGACGACCACGAGGACGTCGTCGAGCATGACAGCGCTCTGGAACTCGAGCGCCGTGAGTCGTGTGAGGCCCTGGTCGAGCCGCTGCCGGTAGGTCTCGAGGGTGCCGAGCGCCTGATTCGTGCGCGCCAGGACGTCCGAGATCTCACCGAGCTGGTAGCGGAGGTCTCTGACGAAGATCGTGACGGTCTCCCGCTGTTGCGAGATGGAGATGACCAGCGCCTCGGTCTGCTTTGCGACGCGCTCGGCCGTGCGGTGGCGCGTGCCGGTCTCCTCCGAGGCGATCGAGGGATCCGGCATGAGCTGCACGTTCGCGTAGACGATCTTCTGCGCCTGCTCGTTGAGGATGATCGCTCCGTCCATCTTGGCCAGCTCGTAGAGAAGCTGAGACGTGAAGGGCAGGTCGAGCCGCATCCCACCCGAGTACAGGAACGAGAGCGCGTTCGGATCCCCGATCACGAGCAGCGCTCCGAGCTCGGCGCGGATGATGTCGTCGATCCCCGCCCGCAGGGCAGTGCCGGGCGCAACCCGGCTCAGAGCCGCGAGAAGAGTCTTGTCAGTTCGTGGATCCGCGCGCATCTAACCCCGCTTGGATGGCTTGACGCAGCGTTTCCGCTGCCGTCAGACGCATTTTGCCACGGGGTTCGGTGCCTTCCGGCACGATCGCGGAAGCGAAGCCGAGCTTCACGCATTCGGCCAGGCGCCGGTCGGCCTGGCTCGCGGGCCGCAGGCGCCCTGTGAGGCCGACTTCGCCGAAGCACGCAAGGTCGTCGCGAACCTGCACTCCACGGGCCGCAGAGGCGATCGCGAGCGCGATGCCGAGGTCAGCCGCAGGCTCGTCGATCCGCACGCCGCCGGCGACGTTGACGAAGACGTCGGCCTGGCCGAGCCCGACTCCGGCGTGCCGGCCGAGGACGGCGACGATCATCGAGAGACGCTTCGGATCGACGCCGGTCGCGACGCGCCTCGGCATGGCAAGGTCGCTCGGGGAGACGAGCGCCTGGATCTCCAAGAGGAGCGGGCGAGTCCCTTCGAGCGCACAGACGACGGCCGATCCGGGCTGGTCGTCCTGCGAGCGGCCGAAGATCGCCGAGGGATCCTCGACTCCCTCGAGGCCGGCTCCCGTCATCTCGAAGACGCCGAGCTCGTTCGTCGAGCCGAAGCGGTTCTTGACCGCACGCAGGACGCGGTGCGAGCGGTAGCGGTCGCCCTCGAACTGCAGCACGCAGTCGACGAGGTGCTCGAGGACCCGCGGCCCCGCCACGGCGCCCTCTTTCGTCACATGGCCGACCAGAAACGTGGCGATTCCTTGCTCCTTTGCCACACGGAGGAGGCGTCCGGCCGCTTCACGCACCTGGGCGACCGATCCCGGTGCCGAGCCGAGCTCGGGCGCATACAGCGTCTGCACCGAGTCGACCACGCAGACGTCCGGCCGCTCGCGCTCGAGCGTGGCGCAGACCTCGTCGAGGTTCGTCTCCGCGAGGATGTGGACGTCGGCGCCTCCGCCCAGGCGGTCGGCTCGCAGCTTGACCTGCGCCGCGGATTCCTCACCGGTGACGAGGAGAACGCGTCGCTCGACGCTCAGGGAGCGCAGCGCCATGAGTAAAAGCGTCGACTTGCCGATCCCGGGATCGCCGCTGACGAGGACGAGGCTTGCCGGCACGAGCCCGCCGCCGAGGACGCGGTCGAGCTCCGTGACGCCGGTGGGGATCCGCTCCGCATCGGTCGCTTCGACGTCGACGAGGCGGAGCAGCGGACGGCCGGCGGTCGCGGTCTTGCCCTTGGGCGCCGCGGCGATCCGCTCCTCGACGAGCGTTCCCCAGCTTCCGCAGGCAGGGCACTTGCCCAGCCATTTGCCGGTCGTGTACCCGCATTCGGAGCAGGCGTGTTGGATGGCCGCGGCCTTCGCCATGGGACGAGTCTATGGCTAGGTCCTGACGCCGAAACCGCTCAGCCTGTGACGAGAGAGCCTCAGTCTTCTCGGCGAATGCTTGAACGGCTCGAGCAGGTCGATGGCCGCCCTCTGAGCGACCTGTAGCCGGGCTCGTGCCAGCCGGCGGGCGGTTCGGGGCTCGGCCACGTGACGTGGCCGAGCCGGGGCCCGAACCAGTCCTCAGTGATTCGACGTCACCTGGTAGCAAGCTACGTCGTACTGGGAAACCGCGTGCGCGCTGCCGTTTGCGGCTGAAGGTGTGCCCTCGCTGCCCGCGTAGACCGTCTCCGCATGTGCGAACCCAGCAGTTGTGAAGCCGTGGGGCTCTACGGTGGCGCCTTCTTCACCGCACTCCGCTCCAGGCTGTCCTGTGCCGGCCGGATTGGGCGCTGCCAACGTCGGAGCTGCCGCGATAGCCGCAAGCAGAGCACCAGCGAGGAGCGCAACGAGCGTCTTTCTCATGCTCCCTCCTTGCCTGCCCTCGGTTATACGGCTCTACGGAGGAAGCCTTCTCTCGGATTCACGATGCGGCACGAACCGCGCTAGCCGAAGCGTTCGATGCGGAACGGCTCGAGCTCGCGGGGCGATGCGCCTTCGAGAATCACCTGCGCCATGAGCTTTCCGGTGATGGGCCCGAGCGTGATGCCCATGCGCCCGTGGCCGGTCGCGACGTAGAGGCCTTCGCGCCCGGGCACCGCGCCGACCACCGGGAGCCCGTCGGACGGATAGGGGCGAAGCCCCGCCCATTCGAGCTCGATCTCCTCAGGCTCCCAGTCCTTCAGGAACGCGGCGGACGAGCGCACGATCGCGTCGATCCGCTTGCGCTTCAGCGCCTCGTCGATGCCCGTGAGGTCGAAGATGCCCGCGATGCGCAGCAGCTCGCCGTCGTACGTGCTCGTCCCGACCTTCCCTTCGGAGAGATAGAGCGCGTGGCGCGGGAGCGTGCCGCTCGACTTCGCGGTGATGCTGTAGCCCTTCGCGGCCTCCATCGGGAAGCGGCTCTCGCCGAGGAGCTCGCCCGACCACGCGCCGGCGGCAACCACAACGGCGTCGGCGTCGAGGTCCTCGACGTCGTTCACCGCGGTGCCCTCCTCGACCTTCGCGCTGTTCGCGCGGAGCCAGACCGCGAGGCCATTGGACACGCTCTCCGGCCGCACGTAGCGCTCGCTCGGCGCGTGCACACCGCCTATGACGGCCTTCGAGAGCGCCGGGTCGAGCTCCCGCGCTTCGTCACGACTGATCACGCGAACTGGCCCTTCGTAGCCCGCCTCCTCCGCCTCGGTGAGCATCGCGGCGTACTCGTCCAGGCCCGGCTCGGTCAGCGCTGCGACCAGCATCCCGGGGGAATGCATCTCGAACTCGACACCCGCAGCCCGCAGGTCGTCGTAGTCCGCGAAGGCCGACTTCGTCAGCGCGACAGTCGCCTCGAGCCCGGCCCGATAGCGCTCCCGCGACGACGCGCGCCAGAAGCCCCACGACCAGCGCAGGAAGGAGGGGCCCAGGAGAGGACTGATGAGCAGAGGGCTGTCGCGGTGCAACATCCCACGCAGCGCACCGCCCATCACGCCGGGCGCGGGAAGCGGTGCCGAAAGTCCCGGGCAGATCCAGCCCGTGTTCCCGCGGGAGCAGCCTTCGCCGACGCGTCCGCGCTCGTAGACCGTGACGTCCGCGCCGCCGCGCCTGAGCGCGAAGGCACACGAGAGCCCGACAACGCCCCCGCCGACGACCGCTACGCGCACGCGCCTAGTAGCCGGAGAAGCTGTCGGCCTGAACCTGGTCTTCGGATAGCCCGGCCTCGAGCAGCGAAGCCTCGACGGACTTCGCCATCGGCGGCGGCCCGGCAATCATGAAGTGGTAGGACTCGAGGTCGCCGAGCAGGTCGCGCAGGACGTCGGCGTCGAGCATGCGCGTGTCCCCATCCCAGCTCGGGTCGTCCGTCATGGTGAAGATGACCCGGCAGTTCGGGACGACGGACTCGAGCTCCTCGAGCTCGTCGAGGAACGCGGTCGACTCGACGTCGCGGTTCGAGTAGACGAGCGTGATGTCGTAGTCGAGGCCCTTGTCCGCGATATAGCGGAGCATGGAGCGGAACGGGGTGATCCCGATCCCGCCCGCGATGAACGCGTAGCGCTTCGACGTGTCCTCCGGGAGAGTGAAGCTCCCCTTGGGCTGCTCCACGTCGACCGGAGCGCCCTCCGGCATCTCGACGAGCGATTTCTTGAAGGCCGAGTCGCGGATGCGCGTGGCGAGCCCGAGCACGCCCTTCTCCGTGGGCGACGTGACGACGGTGATGTGCCGGCGTGGCCCCTTCTCGTCGTCGTAGGGCGGGTCGAGCAGCTCGACCCAGAAGTACTGGCCGGGAGTGAAGTCGACTTCCTCGCCGCCGAGATCGAAGGTGACGAACAGTGTCCCCTTCGCGACCTCGCGCTTCTCCTTGATCGTCGCCTGCATCAGTTCTCCTTAGTGGCAGGCATTGTGGCGGTTCTTACCCGCCGACGAGGAGATTATTCGTCGTCGTGCGACTCGTCGTCGCCGGCTTCGGCGGACGGCTCCTCCGGCGGAACCGTGACCTTCTCGGGCTCGGGCTCTTCGGGCGGGTCGATGACCGAGATGCCGACCTCTTCGTCGTCCTTGCGGTCGACCATGATCGTCGAGCCCGGCTTGAGCGAGCGGCCGAGGACGAAGTCCGCGAGCGGATCCTCGATGTAGTGCTGGATCGCGCGGCGAAGTGGGCGGGCGCCCATCGCCGGGTCGTAGCCCTTCTCGACCAGGAGCTCCTTCGCCTCCTCGGTGAGCTCGATGGCGGCCTCGTGCTCGCCCATCTGCTCCTTGAGCCGCTTCATCATCAGGTCGACGATCGTCTTGATCTCTTGCTTCGTCAGCTTGTGGAAGACGATCACCTCGTCGATGCGGTTCAGGAGCTCGGGGCGGAAGACCTTCTTGAGCTCGCCCATGATCCGGTCTTTCATGTCCTCGTAGCTGAGGCCGGTCTCGTCTCCGACGGTGAAGCCGAGGGACTGGTTCTTCGAGATCGTGGCCGCGCCGATGTTCGACGTCATGATCACGATCGTGTTGCGGAAGTCGACCTTGCGTCCCTGGGCGTCGGTCAGCTTCCCGTCCTCCAGGATCTGGAGCAGGATGTTGAAGACGTCCGGGTGGGCCTTTTCGATCTCGTCGAGGAGGACGACGGAGTACGGCTTGCGGCGCACGGCCTCGGTGAGCTGGCCGCCCTCGTCGTACCCGATGTAGCCCGGGGGTGAGCCGACCAGCCGGGACACGGAGTGCTTCTCCATGTACTCCGACATGTCGACCTGGATCATCGCGTCCTCGTCGCCGAACAGGAACTCGGCGAGCGTGCGCGCGAGCTCCGTCTTCCCGACGCCCGAGGGGCCGAGGAAGATGAACGAGCCGGTCGGGCGCTTCGGGTCCTTGATGCCGGCCCGCGCGCGGCGGATCGACTTCGACACGGCGACGATCGCCTCGTTCTGGCCGATGACGCGCTTGTGGAGCTCGTCCTCCATGCGGATGAGCTTCTGCGACTCGGCCTC
>JBKPRJ010000106.1:0-25477 GCA_046734455.1 Actinomycetota bacterium
AAGCACGCCCAAGCGATGCCCCCGAGCGCGTCCCAGTCCTGCTCCTGGATCTGGACGATGGACGTGACGAGGAGCGGCACGGAGCCCACGAGCCCCATGAACGCGCTGATCCGATAGGGCGAGTAGCGGCGCATGAGGGGGCCCATCGCGGCCGAGTAGAGCGCCCAGGTCGCGGAGGCGGCGAGGCCGAGGAGGACGCCGCCGAGGTCGCCCGAGAGCCCGCTCGTCGCACCCGCTGCGACCAGCGCGACGCCCGAGAACGAGATCACGGTCGCGGCCCAGTGCCGAAGGCGCAACCGTTCGAGCCGGAAGGCCCACGAGATCAGCGCGACGAAGATCGGAAGCGTCCCGAACATGAGGGCGACCGTCGCCGCGGTCGTCAGCTTGACCGCGAAGACGAAGGAGAGCTGGTTGAGCCAGATGCCCGAGAGCGCGGCGCCGGTCATGAAGGCGACGTCGCGGCGGCGGACGGCGAGGCTTCCCTCGCGCGCGTACGTGTAGCCCGAGAAGAGGAGCGCGCCGATCGCGAACCGGACCGAGGAGTAGGCGAGCGGCTGCCACCCGTGCGTGAGCGCGTACTTGACCACCGTGAAGTTGAAGCTCCAGAAGAGCACCGTGACGAGCAGGAGGACGTCGGGCGGGACGCGGTGGCGCACGCGGGCACCCTAGAGCGGCGCTTAAGGACAGGTCCGAAAGAGCGAATTGAAAAACCGCAGCCATCCAGTCATGGTGTCTGGAGGTCGCGCCCGCCGACCGCAACCGACACAAGGAGCGTTCGGTGACGGCGCGCACGACATTCCTGCTCTGCGTTCTCCTCGCCTTCGTGGCGAGCGCATGCGGCTCTGCGAAAAGGGAGGGCGCGGCGCGGCCTGCTCCGCGTCCGCCTGCCGTCTACACAGTGGGCCGCACGCTTCTGGGCCTGCCTGGGCACGATCGCGTCGAGCTCGCCACGGCCCCGGTCACTCCACTCGCCGGCTGGCTCACCCCCGTCGCCGTGCCCTCGCCCGATGCGCGCTACGTCGCCTACAACGCATGGCACCAGCTTCGCGAGGACGACTCGGCGCTCTCCTGGGAGGACCAGGGCATCTCGGCCGGCGACCCGCTCGCCCGTCCTTCGATCCGGCTGCACGATCTCGAGACGGGATCCGACCGGACGTACGTCGAAGGTGGGTTCTCGCTCGCGTGGCGAAGCGACGGCGCGATCGCCTACTTCAAGGGAGCGGAGCCCGAGTACCGCGCGGGCGTCCGCTACGTCGGCGACGTCTTCGTCCGCGACTCGGTGGACGGCGAGGCGCTGCGCTGGACGCCCAAGACCGACCGGTACGTCGTCGCCGCCTGGGCCGGGTCGACGCTGCTCGTCTACCGGGTGGGCGCGGGCGAGGCGCTCGACGTCCTCGCTTTCGACGGCCGAGGCGAGCGCCGCGTGCTCGCCTCGAACGCCGGCCTCGTCGCCATCAGCCCCGACGGTGCCAGCGCCCTGGTCGAGCACGGGCCGGAGACGGGCCCGCCGCGGGTCGAGTTGCTCGCCGTCTCGAACGGCGCCAAGCTCGGCTCTCTCGACCTGACCAGTGTCGACCCGTCGGTCGGCGTCGTCGGCTACTCGGGCGACTGGCAGGGCGACCTCGTCGCTGCGCCATCCGCGTCCGGCCTGGCGCTTCTCCGCGTCGCGGGCGGGCGCATCGAGCTTGCCCGGACGATCCGCGCCGCCGCCGGGCAGGGGGTGGCCGAGCCGCGCTTCGTCGGCGCGAGCCGCGTGACCGGCTGGACGAGCTCCTCCTCCGGAGGCGCGTTCGTCGACTGCGACCGGGCGACGGGCAGGTGCACACGCGCCGTCCCGTTGCGGAGCACGCACGGCGTCAAGGGCTTCCCCGCCTGGAGGCGCCCTGTCTACAACCCGAGCCGCCCGCAGGAAGGAGAGCAGTGAGATGCGCATCGCCCTGCTGGCCGCTCTCGTCCTCTGGACGGCCGCGCCGGCCCCCGCCGCCAACGGCTGGTGGACCTTCAACCGCAACACCAATCTCAACTCGACGCTGACCTGGAAGTGGACGTATCCGCCGAGCCCTGCGGAGTACAGCCGCAGCTGGCGCGGCGGCTCCGGGACGACCATGGACGAATGCGAGATCGGCCGCGGCTGGCTCCCATCCGGGTGGTACGCGCAGAAGGGCCACTGGGACCACTACGACGGCTCCAAGGTGAGAGGCCGTGTCTGGTGGGTTCAAGACAAGACCTGCAGGGACGGATCGACCCGGCGAACCGAGCTCTTCATCCACAGCGAGGAGACAGCTTCGAACGGTCAGTCGTGCACCTCGACCTACGACGACCCGTTCTGCTGGGAGCGCGAGTCGGACTACTACTCGAACGGTTGCATCAAGCTGTCCAGGCCGAGCCCCGTTGCGAGCTTCCCCAACGACCTCGGGTCCGCACATACGACCTACCACGACTTTGGAGGGAAAGACGCGCACGGCGCCTACGACAACGCCGACGCCAACGAGCTCTACGTGTACTCGTAAGCCGCGCGCGAACGGATAGAGTCGCCCGCGTGGCGGAGCCCACGAGAGACGACATCGACGCCCTGGTCGGGCCGGCAACGCCGCACTTCGCGATGCAGATCCGGGCGCGCGTCCGGGCCCTGATCCGCGACCTACCGGAGGATCACCCCGTCCGCAGCTACGGCGACGAGCAAATCGAGCTCCTCGAGCGGCTGGCTTTTGCGAGCTCGAAGGCGGCGGAAGGGCCCCTCGAACCGCCGACCCGCCTCGGCTGGGAAGAGATCCCCAGCCACGGGCGGGCATCGGACCCACTCCCGCCCAAGTCATGACCTTCGAGGGCAAGTCCGTTCTGGTGACGGGCGGCTCGCGCGGGATCGGCAGGGCGATTTCGCTCCGCTTCGCCGAGCAGGGAGCCGGGCGCGTGGCGGTCAGCTACCTCCGCAACGACAAGGCGGCGGAGGAGACCGCCGAGGAGATCCGGAAGCTCGGCGCCGAGCCAGTCCTCCTACGGGGGAACCTCGGCGACCCGGACAAGACGAAGGCGCTACTCGAGGAGACCGGGCCGCTTGACGTGATCGTCTCGAATGCAGCGACCGGCGTCATCCGCCCTTTCCAGGAGCTCGACGAGAAGCACTGGGACTGGACGCTCAACGCCAACGCACGCGCCCTCTTCACCATCGCGCGCGAGGCAGCGCCGACGATGCCGGCGGGGAGCTCGATCGTCGCCATCTCCAGCCTCGGCGCCGACCGCGTGCTCGACAACTACGTCCTCGTCGGGGTCTCGAAGGCGACCCTCGAGGCGCTGGTCCGCTACCTCGCGGTCGAGCTGGCGCCGCAGGACATCCGTGTGAACGCCGTCTCCGCCGGGCTCGTCGAGACGGGCGCGCTCGACTACTTTCCGAACCGCGACGAGATGCTCCGCTTCTACCGCGAACGCACTCCGGCGGGCCGCCTCGTCGAGCCGGAGGACGTGGCCGACGCAGTCTGTTTCCTCGCGTCGCCGGCCGCCGCGATGGTGCGCGGGCAAACGCTCGTCGTCGACGGCGGCTACTCGAAACTGGCGTAGAAAGCCCCCTTCCGAGGGACGTCGGGGCGGTCACGTTCGATATAGTTACGTTACGTAACGAAATGAATGACCGCTCCGTCTATCCGCTCGGCAAGCGCCGCACCCTGATCGTCTTCTTCGGGCTCATGCTCGGCATGCTGCTCGCTGCCCTCGATCAGACGATCGTCTCCACCGCCCTTCCGCAGATCACGCACGACCTGGACGGGTTCGAGCACTACTCCTGGGTGTTTTCCGCCTACATGCTGGGCGCGACCGTCACGGTCCCGCTCTACGGCAAGCTTTCAGACATCTACGGGCGCCGGCCGTTCTTCCTGATCGGCATCGCGCTCTTCTCCACGGGGTCGATCATCTGCGGCCTCTCGACCTCCATGGGGATGCTCATCGCGGGCCGCGCGATCCAGGGCCTCGGAGCCGGCGGGCTCATCCCGCTTGCGATCGCCGCCATCGGCGACATCATCCCGCCGCGTCTCCGCGGCAAGTGGCAGGGGTTCACCGGAGTCGTCTTCGCCGCGTCCTCGGTTCTCGGTCCTGCCGTCGGTGGCTGGCTGACGGACAACGGGTCGTGGCGATGGTGCTTCTTCGTGAACCTCCCGCTCGCCGGGCTCGCTCTCACCGTGGTCTGGTTCGGATTCGTGCGCCGGCCCGCCCCCGAGAAGCACTCGATCGACTACGTCGGCGCGCTGCTCCTCACCATCGCCGCATCGGCCGGTCTCTTGGCGGCGGTTTGGGGCGGGACGGAGTATCCCTGGGCTTCGCCGGTCATCATCGGCCTCTTCCTGACAGCCGCCCTGGTGGGGACAGCCTTCGTTCTCTGGGAGCGCCGAACGGAGGAGCCCATCCTTCCGCTCGATCTCTTCGAGGGCCGGACCTTCTCGGCTGCAACCGTCGCCTCGTTCTCGGTCGGAGCGGCGATGTTCGGCGCGATCATCTACGTGCCGCTCTTCGTGCAGCGCGTGCTCGGCGAGAGCGCGTCCTCCTCGGGCGTCGTGCTGACCCCCCTCATGCTCGGCATCATCACGATGAGCATCGTCGCGGGTCAGATCGTCTCGCGGACCGGCCACTACCGGCCGGTGCTCATGGCGGGCCCTCCGCTTCTCGCCGCCGGCTTCCTTCTTCTCACGCAGATCGGCGTGGGGACTTCCCAGCTGACCGTCACCCGCGACGTGGTTATCGTCGGCTTCGGTGTCGGCTTGATGATGCAGACTCTCACCGTGGCCGTGCAGAACTCCGTCGGCCGCCGCCGGATCGGCGTCGCCACGGCATCCGTTCAGTTCTTCCGCACCGTCGGAGCCATGGCGGGCGTGAGCGTGATGGGAGCGATCGTGACCGCGCGCCTGGGCGGCGCCGACACGGGAAGGGTTACGCCCGATGCCCTCGCGAGCGCTCTCCACCCGATCTTCTTCCTCGCCATCGGGCTGGCTGCTGTCGCGCTCGCCGCTGTCTCCTTCGTCCCCCACATCGAGCTGCGCAACACGATGGAGGAGGCGGCGACCAGCCCTGAGCTCCTCCGGGAGGCCGCATGAGGCAGGACACCCTCGAGCGCATGGCCGACGGCCTCATCCGACTGCGAACGGAATTGCAGCGCCGCAAGGAGGCCGGCGAGGTCTCGGCGCACGAGCTGACGACGTCGCAGGCGCAGGCGCTTCGGCTTGTCATCTTCGAGGGCCCGCAGCGCATCGGCTCGCTCGCCAAGCATCTCGGCGTGACGATGGCGACGGCGAGCAGGACCGTCGACGCGCTCGTCGGGGCCGACCTGGTCCGGCGGGAGCCCGACCCGCTCGACGCGCGCGCGGTTCGCGTCGTGCTCACCGCGCGGGGGCGCCGGGAGCACAGGCTGCGCTACCAACGCTTCCTCCGCGCCCTCGAGAGCCTGTCGGACGATCTCTCCGAGGTCGAGCGCCGCCAGCTCGCCGACGCGCTGGAGACTCTCGGCCGCCTCTTCGCCGAGCCCGAGGATCAGGTTCGCGCTTCGAGCGGCCGGCCGAAGTCGTAGACGTCGACGCCCTCGGTGCGCTTGAGATAACCGACGATCCAGTAGGTGATCGGCGTGGCGAGCGTCTCCCAGCCGACCTTGATCAGCCAGGTCGTCACGATCGGGTTCGCGAGGCCCGCGCCGGTCCCGGCGAAGGCGATGGTGACGAAGATCAGGGAGTCGAGTCCTTCGCCCACGATCGTCGATCCGATCGTCCGCGTCCAGAGCCAGCGGCCGCGCGTCATGCCCTTCATGTAGGCGAGCACGTACGCGTTAGCGAGCTCGCCGGCGATGTACGCGGCGAGTGATGCAAGGAAGAGGCGCCACGTGGTGCCGAGGATCTGCTCGTAGGCGCCCTGGTTCTCCTCCCAGAAGTCGGCCGCCGGCAGGTGGATCGCCGCCAGGATCGCGCCCACCGCGAGAAGGTTGCACGCGAACCCAAGCCAGATGACGCGCCGCGCGGCGCGAATCCCGTACACCTCGGTGAGAACGTCGCCGAGGACATAGGAGAGCGGGAAGATGACGAGACCGGCCGGGAAGACGCGGCCCGAGACCGCGACCAGCTTGACCGCGATGATGTTCGAGACCACGAGCCCCGTGACGAAGAATCCGGCCACGACGACGAAGCGCCACGAGTACTTCATGCGATCAGCTCCAACGCCCCGTCGATCTCCTCGTCCGTGATGGTCAGAGGCGGCGTCGCGCTCATGTAGCGGCCGTCCTCGCCGGCCGGGATGACGATCACCCCTCGCTCCCAGGCCGCGAAGGCGTCTC
Organism: Actinomycetota bacterium; assembly: GCA_046734455.1. Taxonomy (GTDB): domain Bacteria; phylum Actinomycetota; class Thermoleophilia; order Gaiellales; family Gaiellaceae; genus DATEOR01. Next base: position 6,302 of record JBKPRJ010000106.1, read on the forward strand.
CTTCCTTCGCCCGCATGAGTCCGGCCCCGTGCCAGCCGGCAGCTTCGAAGCGCTCGCCGGCCGCGATGACCCTGTCGAGGAGCGCCGGAACGCGTTCGAGGACGACGAGCGCGGCCGCCGCAGCGAGCGGGTTCCCCATGTGCGTGTGCGTATACACGTCCTCCGGGCCGAGGTTCCAGGCCTTGCGGTGATCGGGGCTCATCAGGCAGGCCGAGATCGGAAGCCCCCCGCCGAGGGCCTTACCGCAGGTGACCAGGTCGGCGAGATCGCCGCTGCGCCAGAGCGTGCCCGTTCGTCCGAGCCCCGTGTAGATCTCGTCCGCGATGAGCAGCGCACCCACCTCGTCGCAGCGTTCGCGGAGCCTTTCGAGGAAGCCGGCGGGCGGGACGACGGCGCCGGCCCGGCCCTGAATCGGCTCGACGACGACGCACCCGGTGTCGGAAGGGAGCGGGCCGGGATCCTCCCCGAAAGCACGGCGATGCACCTGGGCGGGGAGCCAGGGTGCGAACGGGCTTCGGAAGTGCTCGAAGCCGCCCGCCGCGAGCGCGAGCAAGCCGGTGCCGTGATAGGCGCCCGTGAACGCGACGATGCCCGGGCGGCCGGTGACAAGAAGCGCTGTCCGCAGAGCGATTTCGACCGCGTCCTCTCCGGTGACTCCGAGCATGACCTCACGCTCGTCGCCTCCGAGACGGGCCCTCAGCTCTGAGGTGACATCGGCCTCGGCCAGATCGCCGAGAGCGTGCATGCAGCGGGCAGCCTGCTGGACTACCGCCGCCTGGACCTCGGGGTTTCGGTGGCCGAGAGCCGCGACGCCGAAGCCGCCCGAGAGGTCGATGTAGGTGCGCCCTTCCGAATCGACAACACCGCACCCCTCAGCCTCCGCCCAGATCACGGGCGCAGTCTCTTCAGGGTGTCGAGCGCGACGTACCCCGCCAGCTTCGGGTTCTCCTGGAGTCGGCGGATCGAGTACTCGTACCAGCGCCGCCCGAACGGCACGTAAATCCGCAGCCTGTGGCCCTGGCGGACGAGCTCGTCTCCGAGCTCGGGGCGCACGCCGAGAAGCATCTGAAACTCGTACGTGCCCCTGGCGAGCCCGCGCCGCTCGACGAGCGCGAGCGCTTCGCCGATCAGCCAGTCGTCATGGGTGGCGATGCCAACGTAGGAGCCGAGATCGAGGAGCGCCCCGAGAGCGTCGAGGAAGTTGAGCCGGATGGTCTCGTCTTCCTGGTAGGCGATCTCCGGCGGCTCGACGTAGATCCCTTTGCAGACCCGGACGTTCGGTTGCAGATCGCCGAGGGCCGAGATGTCACCAAGCGTTCTCTTGAGCGCGGCCTGGAGAACCACTCCAAGATTGTCGTGGCCTTCTTCTCTGAGGTCTCGGTAGAGCGCGAGCGTTTCGGAGGTGGTCGAGGAGTCCTCCATGTCGATGCGGACGAAGTTGCCGAACTGGGCGGCTTCCTCGACGAGCGCGAGCAGATTCGAGCGGCAAAGGTCACGCTCGAGCTTGAGGCCGAGCGCGGTCAGCTTCACGCTGATGTTCGAGCGCAGCCCGTCCTCCTCGATGGTGTCGAGGGCGCGCCGGTAGGCGTCGCGGAGGCCAGCGGCTTCCTCGCGAAGCGTCACTTCCTCGCCGAGGACGTCGAGGGTCGCTTCCTTCCTCTGGGCGTTCAGCTCGCGGACGGTCTCGCAGGCCTCGGCGAGGGTCGTCCCGGCGATGTAGCGGCTGGAGAGACGCTTGACGACGGGCCGCGGCACCGCGGGGAGCGCTCGGACGATCGCGCGATCGAGGATGGTCACGGGCCGGCGATTCTAGTTCGGCACATTCCGCGCGCCACGCGCCCGCCGTCGGGGATTACGCTCGAAAGCGGGTGGTGGCTCGGGGTGGCCCCACTATCGATTGCTCTTCGCACCGGAAAATGCGGCCAGGAGCCCTAGCCCGACCAGCACCCCGCCCGTCGCGTACCGCTCACCGCGAACGAACCCGGAGCGGCCGCGCAGCCAACCTCCCGCCGACCCGGCGGCAAGCGCATACATCCCGTCGCTCAGCGTCGCGAGCACGATGAAGACGAGCCCGAGCGTGGCGATCTGCAACGCGACCGAGCCGGCATTCACGTCGACGAATTGCGGCAGGAACGAGAAGAAGAAAAGCGCGGTCTTCGGGTTGAGGACGTTGATGACGACGCCCTGCGCGAAGAGCCGGCGGAGGCTCTTCTCGGGCGCGGCGCCCAGGGCCTCCGCCTCCTCCTTTCCGAGGATGCGCCTGAGACCGAGGAAGATGAGGTACACGGCGCCCGCGTACTTGACCACGTCGAACGCGACCGCCGAGCGCACGAGGAGCGCCGACAGTCCGGCCGCCGCAGCGGCGACGTGCACGAGGCCGCCGACCTGGATTCCGAGCATCGACACGATTCCCGCGAGCCGCCCGCGGCTGATGCTCTGGGCGACGATGTAGAGGACGGCCGGCCCAGGAATGACAAGGAGGACGAGCGCGGCGGCGACGAAGACCGCGAGCGCCCCGCTGTCGGGAAGCATCAGCCTGACTCGCGCATGAAGCCCTGCCGCGCAGCCGAGACCAGAGCGACCGCCTCCGGGAAGAGAACGCGCATCGCATCACGCAGGGCGATGGCCTGCTCGTCAGGCGAGCCCGCCACCTGGAAGCGCTTGAGCGCAGCGCCGGTCAGCTCGACCGCTGTGTTCAGCGTGAGCGTCGCGAACTGCTCGCGCTGCGTCTCCTGCATCGCCTCCGTCTGCCGCTCCGCGAAGTCGCGCAGGCCGCGCATGAGATCGTCCGGGTCGCCCCCGAACGGGAATCCGAATCCGCCGCCCTCCATCGGGCTCCTTTCGTCGATCACCCGTAATGTACGCACCGATGTCAGAGAGCCGCTTCATCAGCGCACTGAACGAGCAGATCGCCTACGAGCTCGCCGCATCGAACCAGTACGTGGCGATCGCGGTCTACTTCGACTCGGAGACCCTCCAGCAGCTGGCGGCGCACTTCTACCGCCAGGCGCTCGAGGAGCGAAACCACGCGATGATGCTGGTGCAGTACCTGCTCGACTCGGGGGAGAAGGTCAAGATCCCCGCGGTCGCTGAGCCGCAGGGCGACTTCTCGGATGCCGCCGGTCCCGTCGGCCTCGCTCTCGAGCAGGAGCGGACCGTCACGGAGCAGATCGTGCGGCTCGCCGCGCTCGCCCGCGAGGAAAACGACCTCGTCGGCGCGCAGTTCATGGACTGGTTCCTCAAGGAGCAGCGCGAGGAAGTTGCGAGCATGTCCGCGCTCCTCGCGGTGGTCGAGCGCGCCGCCGACAACCTCCTCCTCGCCGAGGAGCATCTTTCCCGGAATCAGATCGGCGACGCCGGGGTCGACCCGACGGCGCCTCCCGCCGCAGGCGGAGCGCTCTAGCCGGACGTGGCAGTCACCCGGGCGACCACGGTCTCGGACGAGCTCGTCGCTGCTTTCGCCCGGCTCGTGCCGCAGCTCTCGAGCTCCGCGCAGGCACCGACGCGCGCTGAGCTGGAGGAGATCGTCGCGTCGCCCGAGACAACGATCTTGCTCGCCGAGGACGACGAGGGCGCGATCATCGGCTCCCTCACCCTGGTCGTGTTCCGGACGCCGACGGGAGGTCGAGCATGGATCGAGGACGTCGTCGTCGACGAGGCCGCGCGCGGGCAGGGCGCCGGAGAAGCGCTCGTCGACGAGGCCATCCGGCTCGCGGGCGAGCTCGGCGTCCGCAGTGTCGACCTGACCTCGCGCCCGTCGCGAACGGCCGCCAACGCGCTCTACGAGAAGATTGGGTTCCACACGCGGGAGACGAACGTCTACCGCTACGAGCCGAGCTAGCCGAGCGGGCCTTTGTAGGAGCGGATGACCTCGGCGGCGAGCTCGTCTGCCGCCGGCATGCCGCTCTTCATCGCGTCCGCGAAAGGGGATCCGCCGACCTGGCCGAGGGTCTGCTCCAGCTTGGCCGCTGCAAGCCCGATGGCGTCGAGATACGCGACGCTCGCGAGCCGCGGTGCCGGCCTGATCGTCTCCTGGAGCTCGGCCGCGGCGACTTCTGCCTCTTCGATGCCCTCGGGCGCCTCGGTCAGACGCAGCTCCACGAGCCGGGCGCGCAGGTCGCCGAGGTCGCCGCCGCCGGCGCTCTCCTCCGCAAGCTCGCACATGGCCGCGATCGAAACCGCCTCGCGGACGAGTGCCCGATCCCCCACCGGCCGATGCTCGGCATCGAGAGCCAGCCACGCCTGCTCGGCACCGCTTCGGTAGGCGCAGAGGTACACCCGCGCACCGCCACCCGGCTCGGCCGGCACGACGCCTGCGAGCTCCTCCCCCTCCGCCGCGTGGAGGGAGGCAGCCTCGGCCGCCGCCGCAATCTCCGCCTCGAGCCCCACAGCGGCAACAATAGCCCCGTGACCGAGAGCCTCAGCGAGCGCAACCGAGCCGCACAAGCGCTCTTCGCCCCTCTCGGCGAGACCTACGACCGCTATGCCCGCCTGCTCTCGTTCGGACAGGATCCGCGCTGGCGATCCTTCCTCGTCGAGCGGATCGAGGCTGAGCCCGCCGACACCGTCCTCGACGTCGCCTGCGGGACGGCGGCGGTGTCGCTCGAGCTCGTTCGCCGCTACGGCTGCCGCGTCGTCGGCATCGATCAGAGCGCCGAGATGATCGCCGCGGGCAGAGCTCGGATCGAGGGCGCCGGGCTCGCGGAGCGAATCGAGCTGCAGGAGGGCCGTGCCGAGGCGCTGCCCTTCGACGACGCCTCGTTCGACGCGCTGACCTTCACCTACCTGCTCCGCTACGTCGACGACCCCGGGCAGACGATGAGAGAGCTCGCACGCGTCGTCCGGCCGGGCGGGCGCGTCGCGATGCTTGACTTCTTCGTCCCGGTGCGGCTTGCCCGCCCCGCGTGGGAGCTCTATGTCCGCGTCGGCCTTCCCGTTCTCGGCCGCGCGATCTCCACGGGCTGGGGCGAGGTCGGTGACTTCCTCGGCCCGAGCATCCGCGGGTTCTGGGCGGAGCACTCCGTCGAGGATGTCGTGCGCACCTGGACGGAGGCCGGCATCGTCGACGTTCGCGGCCGGCGCCTCAGCCTCGGCGGCGGGATCGTCCTCTGGGGAACCCGTGGCGCTTGAGACATCGCGGCCGGCCTTCTACGCCTTGCGCTCGGGCGGCTGGCGCGACTACATCACCCTGCTCCACCCGCCCTACACGGCCTGGCATCTCAGCTACGTCGCCATCGGCGCTGCCTTGAGCGCGCAGTTCTCGTGGTCGCGCTTCCTGCCCACGCTGGCGGCGTTCTTCCTCGCGGTGGGCATCGGCGCGCACGCGCTCGACGAGCTGAGCGGCCGTCCCCTCCGAACAGAGATCCCGCGCGGCGTTCTCGTCTTCCTCGCGGCATCCTCGATCGCCGGCGCAATCGCGATCGGGATCGTGGGCGCAGTGAAATTCGACCCGTGGATCGCGGCATTCGTCGTCGCCGGAGCCTTTATCGTCGTCGCCTACAACCTCGAGTCCTTCGGCGGCCGCTTCCACGACGACTGGTGGTTCGCGCTCGCCTGGGGCTCGTTCCCCCTGCTGACCGCGTACTTCGCCACCGCCGAATCGATTGGCGCCGCCGCCCTGGCGGGTGCCGTGTTCGCCTTCGCGCTCAGCCTGGCCCAGCGCGTCCTGTCCACACAGGTTCGCGACATGCGTCGCCGGGTACGGCGGGTCCGGGGAACGGTCGAGCGCAGCGACGGGAGCAGCGAAGACGTCACCGTCGAACTCATCATGGGGCCCGCCGAGCGCGGGCTTCGCGTCCTTTCCGTCGCAGTCATTGCGCTCGCCTGCGCGTTGGTGATGATGCGGGTGTGGTGACGCTCGCCTTCATGCCTCCCTCGGAACCGCCTCCGACCCCGCCGGCGATCTACGCGCCGTCACCGCGGGAGGTCTCCTTCGGGCGAATTGCGGGCCGGGTCTCGGCCGGGACGAGGATCGTCAGCATCCGTGTCGACGGCGTCTACAAGGGCCATGCGTACCTCGACGGCCGGCGGTTCTGGAAGACGCTCTCGTTGCCGAGCCGGGACGTGAAGATCCGGGTCACCTCCGTGAACGCGATGGGTGATCGTGCATCGGCGACGGTCAGCCCGGTCTACGGACTCCCCCGCGCGGCGAGACCGCACGCGCTGAAGGGATCGCTCGACCGCGGACTGCAACGGCATATCCGCAATCTCGTCGACGCCTTTCCAGGGACATCGGCTGTTTATGTGCAGGATCTCCGGACCGGCAAGGGCGCCGCCTGGAACGCACGCGCCCGGTTCATGGGTGCCTCGACGCTGAAGCTCGGAATCGCGATCGAGGTTCTCCGCGTCCTGGGTGGCAAGCCGGCCGCCGACTCGCGGATCGGAACGCTCTTCAATCGCATGCTGGTCTACTCCGACAACAAGGCCGCAAACGACCTCCAGGTCTGGCTGGGCGGCGGATCCATCTACAACGGAAGCGCGAAGGTCACCGCAACCATGCGAGCGCTCGGCCTCGACGACACGTACATCAACGGCGGCTACATCCTCGGCACGGCCGACCGCCTGCCGATTCCGCTCAAGGTCAACGAGCAGCCGTCCTACTACTCGACCGGGAAGTACACGTCCGCCTGGGATCTCGCCCGCATCCACACGTTCCTCCACCGCGGCGCCGTCGGCCGTGGCCCTTTGCTCGGGCTCACCGGCCGCTTCTCGGCCAGCGACGCGCGCTACATGCTCTGGACGCTGGCGCATGTCCGCGACCCCGGGAAGCTCGACCGTTACATCGGAGACAAGCCGGGAGTCTCCGTCCTGCACAAGGCCGGATGGATCAGCGTGGCGCGGCACGACAGCGGCCTCGTCTTCTGGAACGGCGGCGGCTTGGTGGCCGTGGTGATGACGTACAGCTCGTCCGGCGTCGGCGTTTCTTCGGACATCCTCGCAGGGAAGATCGCCCAGGCGGCGCTCGACCGTTTCTCGCAGACGGGTTCCTCGCGGAGAGGCGCGAGGGGTCGTCTGTTTTTCTTCTAGCGCCTAGGATGGGACGATGGCTCTCGCCCTCGAGATCACCTTCGCAGCGGCGATCGGCGTCGTAGCGCTCTCCTTTCTCGCAGTCGTCACGGGGAGAGCGAGCGACCGGCTGCTCCTCGGAGTGACCATTGCTTTGGCAGTGGGCGCCGCAGTCGGCGTCGTTGCCCTCGGAATCGATCTCGTGGCTTCCTACGGAGATACCGATGCGCTGATCCTCGTTGCGGGAGGGCTTGGTGCCGCGGCTGTCGCGGAGGCGGGTTTGCTCGCGCTCAACCGCGGCCTGCGCCGGATGCAGGAGATCGAGTCGCTCACAGAAGCCGCACGCGCCGAGGTTCATGCCTTCGCCGAGGAGGAGGCACGGCAGCGAATTCTCGAGCTCGAGCGGATGCTTGCCCGCGAGCGCGCGAACACCGGCCACCAGCTCAGCGAGCAGGAGCGGCGCCTCGCGGAGGAGCGCCGCGACACAGTCGAACGCCAGGCCGAGCGAGCGCGCGTCGAGCTCACGCAGACGGTCGCATCGGTGCAGGAACGGCTCGAGCAGCGGCTCATGGCGTGGGCGGCGGACCTCGACCGGGGTCAGCGCCAGCTCGAGCAGAAGCTCGCGGAGCTCGGCCAGAAGCAGCGCGAAGCGCTCGCCGCGTATGAGGCCCGGCTGGCGGCGGATGCGGAACGCGTCGACACCGCGAGCGAGGAACAACGGCTGGCGGTCGCCAAGCTCCGCGAGGAGCTGCAGCGGTTCGGCACCTCGTTCCTCGAGGAGGGGCGGTCCGAGATCGAGATCCACGCCGCCGAGCGCCGCCGAGCCCTGCACGAGGTGAGCGAGCGACTTCGCGCGCGCGAGAGGTCGCTACGGGAGCAGCTCGAGCGCGACGAGACCGAGGCGAGAGCGCGAATCGCCGCGGGGCTCGAGGAAAGCGAGCGGCGCCATCTCGCCGCCCTCGACCGCGCCTTCGAGCGCGCCGCGACACGACTTTCCGAGTACTCGGAGAAGCAGTTCGACGCTCAGATCAAGGAGTCGCGCGAGAAGGCGGCCGAGCGTCTCTCACGCGAGCTCGACAAGGCAATCGAGCAATTCGCCCGCCAGGCGGAAGGAGACGTCGCCGACCGCATCGCGGAGATGGCCCGTTTGACCGCGGACCGGCTTCAGCGCCGCATCAACGACGTTGCACGCTCCGCAGAAGCACAGCACGAAGCCGCGGCCGAACGCGTCCGGCATCTTGCCGCGCGGTTGGAGGAAACGCTCGCCGCAGCGGAGGAGCGCCAGACAGCCATGGAAGCCGAGCTCGACGCATCGGTGCGCAGTCTCGACCGAGATTGAAACTGACTTTTGCGGGGAGGGTTCGTCCTAAAGAGACCGAACCTACGCGGAATGGAAGAGACGTTGACCACTCTCGAGCGTGAAAAGGACGAACGCGGCAAGGTCGAAAGCTGGCGTCTCCACGTCCTCATGGAGGCCGGCTATCCGCTTCCGATCGCCGAGCGGATCGCACAGAGCGACGCCGACCTGCACGAGGCGGTCGAGCTCGTCGGCCCCCGAGGCTGTCTTCCGGACGTCGCCGCGCAGATCCTGCTCTAAAGCGCGCCGATTTCTTCGACACCGGCTCGGCTGAGCTAGATTCGAGCGGGTGAAGGTCGAACCGCTCCTCTATGGCGACCGCAAGGTCTACACGGTCTCCGCGTTCAACCGCGGCGTCGCGTCGTGGGTGGCCCGCCTGCCCTCGATCTGGGTCGAGGGCGAGGTGACGGAGTTCCGCCGGCAGCAGGGCTGGCAGAGCGTGTTCTTCACGCTCAAGGATCCGTCAGACGGCGCCTGTCTGCCCGTCAGCATGCCGCGCGGCCGTTTCGACGGTCTCCGCCTCGACCTGGCAGACGGTATGTCGGTCCACGTCTTCGGCCGCCCGGAGCTCTATGAGGCCCGCGGTGTCTTCCAGTTGCGCGCGCTCTCGATCGAGCCGCTCGGGCTCGGGGCGATCCTCGCGGGCCTGGAGCGACTCAAGCGCAAGCTGGCTGCTGAGGGCCTCTTCGCGCCTGAGCGGAAGCGGCAGCTGCCGGTGCTCCCGCGGCGGATCGGGGTGCTGACCGGGAACGAAGCCGCAGCGAAGCGCGATTTCGTCACGGCCGTGCAGAGCCGCTTTCCGGCTGCGAATGTTCTCGTCGCGCAGACGTATGTGCAGGGACAAGCAGCGCCGGGGGCGATCTCAGGCACGTTGCAGGCGCTCGCGCGCGAGCCCGAGGTCGACGTGATCGTTCTCACGCGCGGGGGTGGAAGCTTCGAGGACCTCCTCCCTTTCAGCGACGAGCGTGTCGTCAGGGCGGTCGCCGAGTGCGCCGTTCCCGTCGTCTCCGCGGTCGGGCACGAACAAGACACACCGCTGTGCGACCACGCCGCAGACCTGCGCGCGTCGACGCCGACAGCGGCGGCACGCCTCGTCGTCCCTGACGAGCGCGAGCTCCGGGAGCGGCTCGATGCCGCGCGCGCCGCGCTCGCCCGCGGGACGGGGGCGGCTCTGGAACGCGCCCGCAGCTCGTTGGCCCGAGACCGGGAGCGGCTGGACCGATCACCGGCTCTGCTTGTCGAGCGCAAGCGGGCGGGCCTCGAGGCCCTCGCCGGCCGGTTACAGGCGTTGTCGCCGCGGAAAACACTGGCTCGAGGATACGCCATTGTCCGGACGGACAACGGCATCGTGCGCTCCGGGTGCGAGCTCGAGGCCGGACGCCGCGTCGAGGTCGAGCTCGCCGAGGGCGGCTTCGGGGCGCGCGTCGAGGAGACGAGGCCCTGAGCACAGAGCCCTCCTTCGAAGACGCGCGGCGGGAGCTCGAGCAGATCGTCGCGAAGCTCGAGAGCGGCCAGGCGAGCCTCGAGGAGGCCGTCGCCCTGTGGGAGCGGGGCGAGATCCTCTACCGCAGGTGCGTCGGGAAGCTCGACGCGGCGCAGGGGAAGATCGAAGAGCTGGGCAAGCGAGTCGAAGAGGCAAAGCCGTGATCGGCTGGCTCTACGACCTCGTCGGTCGCGGCGTGGAGAAGGGCGAGCTCGGCGCGCGACGGCACGAGCTCCTCTCGGAGCTCGAGGGAGCCGTGCTCGAGCTCGGCGCTGGCACCGGAAACAACCTCGCCCACTACGAGCGGGCAAACCGCGTCGTCGCGGTCGAGCCCGACGCCAGCATGGCGAAGCAGCTGCGCAAGAAGGTCACCGAGGCCACCGTGCCGGTCGAGATCGTCCAGAGCTCTGCCGACGCGCTCCCCTTCGAGGACGCAGCCTTCGACACGGCCGTCATCACCTTCGTGCTCTGCTCGGTCGAGGATCCGCGAACGGTGCTGGCCGAGGTGCGGCGCGTGCTCAGCCGGGGCGGTCGTCTCGTTCTCCTGGAGCACGTGCGCGGCGAGGGTCGGGTCGCGCGGTGGCAGGACCGCATGACGCCATTCCACCGAAAGCTCGGAAACTGCCACCTGAACCGCGAAACCAAGAAGGCAGTCGCCGCCGCGGGGTTCGACGTTGCCGGCGTGCACGACGTGCGGATCCCGGGGAGCCATCCGCTCGTGCGCAGTGGAATTCAGGGCGTCGCGATCAAGACTTCTTCGTAGTACTCGCCCTTGCGACGCCCGGTCCGACGGTTCACGTGGCGGAGCAGGCGGTCTTCCAGGCGAAGTCCAGCGGCGGCCAGAATGCCGTCGTAGAGACCACGGCGGTCGTTGACGACAACCACGATCTTGCCGCCGTGCCGCAACGCTCGACGCGCGCGGGCCAAAACGGCGGCGATGTCGTCGCAGTAGCCCTTCACTCCGCGGCCGATCTCCTCACTGTCACGCCGCTCCAGGCCGAGGAGCTCGTACGCGTAGGCGTGCTGCTCGTGATAGTCGATGAGGCCGGGATACGGCGGCGACGTCAGCACGAGGTCGACCGGGCCAGGCGGGTCGAGCAAGCGCGCGTCACCGTGGAGGACGTCGACGGGCGACTCGGAGCGAACGTCTGCGAATTCCTGCACGCGCTGAACAGCGTCGCGCACGTAGCGGCGGAGGAACTTGTCCGCCTCGCCGACCGGCCGGCAGACACGCCGGTGCTTGTGGCAGAAGTACTCGCCGGCCACGGGCTCGGCGGGAAAGTCGAGATCGTCGTGCCGGGCAAGGCGGGCCGAGCGCGCCGAGCGGGAGAGGACGACCTGCCAGAGCTCTGGATAGGCGGTTCCCTCGATCCGCCCCCGGAACGACAGGAGCTCGGCGAGCGCCCGCGGCGCGTACCAGCTGCGGAGGTAACGGCCGCCGCCGCGTGCCGTCCGACTGCCCTCGCCATCCGAGAGACGCACGACGTCCGAGAGCAGCGCCGCGGGCTCGTAGGAACCGGTCTTCGCGCGCATCAGCAAGCAGTTGAAAGCAGAGACGTCGCAACCCGCCGCCCGGGCGCCGAAGGCGTTCGCCTCGACCAGAGTGGTGCCGGAACCGGCGAATGGATCCCACACGAGGTGGCCGGGCGAGGCATACCGGCGGAGGAAGACTTCGGCGAGCTGGGGGACGAACTTGCCGAGGTACGGATGCAGTCTGTGGACGTGCTTCGTCCGCTCGCGCTCGGGCAGCTCCTGCTCGGACCAGGAGAGCTCGAGGTCGATCTCCTCGTAGAGGGCCGCCTGCGTGCGCATCGGCGCGAACTTCGCCGCGCTTCGCGGTTGCCCTCCTCGCCGCTATCATCCCGCGCGATGTCAGCGCCCGTCGACGTTCTCCGTCAGGTTCCGCTCTTCGCCGATCTCGACGAGGAGGATCTGGCCGGCCTCGCGAACCAAATGAAGGAGCGCCGGTTCTCGGAAGGGAGCCCGATGACGAGCGAAGGCAGCGGAGGCGCGGGGTTCTTCGTCATCACGGAAGGGAGCGCAACAGTCAGCGTCGGCGGCGAGGCCAGGGCGACGCTCGGCTCGGGCGACTACTTCGGCGAGATCGCACTCATCGACGAGGGCACCCGCTCGGCCACGATCACGGCCGCGACCGATGTGACCGCATACGGCATGACCTCGTGGGAGTTCAAGCCGTTCGTCGAGGATCACCCGCAGGTGGCGTGGGCGCTCCTGAAGACGCTCGCCCAGCGTCTGCGCGCCGCACAAGCGCAGGACTAGCAAAGGGGGACTCATGGGCTGGTTCGACAACCTCTGGCGCCGCCGGAAGGGAGAGACGACCGACGACCAGGCTGCACGGGCGCCCGCGCCCGACGAAGAGGTCGCGGATGAGCTCGAAGAGGAAGCGCACGAGGCCCGCGACGAGCAGACCATCGAAGAGCCGCGTCCGCCCGGCACCGGCTAGAGCTCCCTCCCCAACCGCTCGCCAAGCTCCTCGAGGTCGGCTTCGGCGCGCGCCGGGTCTCCGCTGAGCGCCACGACGTCCGCACCTGGGATCTGCCCCTCGACCAGGCCGCCGAAGACGACGCAGCGGACTCCCGCTTCGGCAGCGAGCTTTGCGACGAGACCCGTCACTTTCCCCTCTCGGGAGGCCGCGTCGACGGTGCCCTCGCCGGTGACCACGAGCGACGCGCCCTCCATCCGCCCGGCCAGGCCGATGGCCTCGGCGACGAGCTCTGCGCCGGGGACGAGCGTCGCGCCGAGGAACGCCAACGCCGCACCGAGACCTCCGGCGGCACCCGCGCCTGGAAGGTCGGCGAAGGGCGCGAGCGCCGTGTCTGCGGCGAGCCGCCGCTCGACCTCCTCCACTTGCTCCGGCGACGCTCCTTTCTGCGGCCCGAAGGCTTTCGCCGCACCTCGCGGGCCGAGCAGCGGGTTGGCCACGTCGCATGCGACCACGGCATCGTCCGGCAGGCCGCCGAGAACCTCGCGGAGACCGGCGCCGCCGTCGACAGTCGCGCTGTCACCGAGGCCGATGATCAACCCCGTCGCCCCTCCCACGATTGCGACGGCGATCAGCTCGCCGAGGCCGCGGCTCGAGGCCCGCATCGGGTCGAGCTCCCCCGGCCCCAGCCGCGCAAGTCCGATCGCCTCCGCGCCCTCGACGACCGCTCGTCCGTCCGGCAGCAGGGCGACGCGCGCCTGAATCGACCGTCCGAAGGGATCCGAAACCGAAGCGGAGAGCCACTCCCCTCCCAATGCTGCGCGAAGAGCCGTCGCGGTTCCCTCGCCACCGTCCGCCATCGGCGCCTCATCCGCGTCGAGACCGGCGCGCTCGAGCCCGGACGCGAGAGCGTGTGCGGCCGCCGCGGCGCTGAACACGCCTTTGAGCGGGCCGGGACAGATGACGACTCTGGCTCGGTCCGGAATGTCGCCTACCGTTGCCACGTGGCCTCGAACGACATCGGCCTCCTGGCCGCGACAGCCTTCGGCATCGCGCTTCCGATTGCGCTTGCCCTCGTGCTCCCCCACCAGCACGTCGACAGTGCGGTCGTGCTCGCGATTCCCTGTGGACTCGTCGCAGCCACCGCGAGCGCCGTGCTCGCCGGACGGGACCGCCGCCGAGGCGGCAGGCCGGTGACCGGCGGAGTGATCGTCGCGTACGCCGCGCTCGTCGTTCTGGGCGCCGGAATCCTCGTGCTCACCGTCGCCGCGATCGCCTTTTACCGGACGCCGCTGACCTTCTAGGCGATCCGCTCGATTCGCCCGTCCTCTTCGACCTCGACGTCCGTCACCTCGGGCATGCGCCGCAGCATGGCGAAGGAGAAGCCTTCGCGCGCCAGATAGAAGAGGCCGAGTCCCACGCCGACCGACGCCTCGACCGCCTGCAGACCGACCCCGAACGCGAACCCGTGCGCATAGGAGACGCCGTAGGAGAGGAGGGCGAACGCGATCGCCGCCTGCAGCAGGCCGACGTTGCCGGGCCAGAACGGGAAGAGGATGACGACGTTCATCAGCAGGAGGACGAGCGCCGCCGAGTGCACCCCCGCGTGGATCTGGAACGCGAGCATCGCGGCCCACACGGCGAAGAGCTGAGCCGTCCATCCGAGGAGCTGGAAGCAGAGCGCCCAGACTGCGGGCGCCGGACGGCGGAGGACGGTGAGGCCCGCGCGCGCCATCGCGATCAGGCGGCGGACGTACCCGGAGCCTTCGGGCGCCTCCTGCGTCGGCTGAGGATGGCGCCTGGCCAGGAGAAACGCCGCGATGAGGAGGCCGAGGCCGACGCCGATCACCACAGCCAGTGCGGGCTTCGCCCACTCCGGGATTCGCGAGGTGTAGAGGACGTAGACGACGAGCCCTGTCGCGGCGACGACGTCGAAAAGGCGGTGTGCGAAGACCGTGCCCACGATCGTCGCCCAGGTCCCCGGGCGGCGGCGCAGGTGCCGCGTGAGCACGGCGACACGGGCGAGCTCCCCCACTCTCCCCGGCAGCGCAACGTTGCCGAGCATGCCCACGCAGAACGCCGAGAAGACGACACGCCACGACGGCCACGGCTTCGGGATCGCCTGCAGGATGACGACGCGCCAGGCGGATGACCGCACCACGACCGACATGAGATTGAGGCCGACCGCGACGGCGACCCAGCTCCAGGTGACAGCTTCGAAGGCGTTGGCGAGAAGCTCGGTGTCAGGCCGGTGCCAAAAGAAGAGGCCGATCGCGATCCCGGCCAGGACGCCGAGCAGGGCGAAGCGTCCTGCTCGACTCTGCGGAAGGAACCTCATCAGGCGGCCGCCCGCTCCGGCGCTGCGCCGACCGCCAGCCCTTCGTAGATCTCGACGAGGCGACGTGCGATGCGATCCCACGAGTAGCGCTCCGCGATCTTGCGGGCGCCTGCACCAAGAGCCTCGCGGCGCGGCTCGTCCGTGAGGAGCTCGATCAAGGCGCCGGCGAGCGCGCCGGCGTCGCCCGGCGGGACGAGCACCGCGCTCGATTCGTCCGCGACCGCCGCATAGCCCTCGATGTCGGAGGCGACAGCCGGCGTCGCCGAGGCGAACGCTCGCGTGAGGACCATCCCGAAGCTCTCGCCGCCGAGAGCGGGGGCGACGAGGAGGCTCGCCACCTCCAGCTCGGCGGTGAGATCCCCCTCGTGCAGGCCGCCGAGCAAATCGACGCGCTCGAGCGAAAGCCCCTGCCGCCGCGCGAGCCAGCGCACGGACAGAGGATCGGCGCCAACGACGCGCAGCCGCGCATCCGTCTTCGCGGCCACCTCCGGCCAGGCGCGCAGGAGAACCTCCAGGCCTTTGCGCCGCTCGTTGCGGCCGATGAAGACGACGTTGCCGTTCCGGCCGGCCGGGTCGAACCGCTCCGGAACGGAGATCCCGTTCGGGATCACCTCCAGAGGCCCGCCCGCGTAGGGCTCCGCCGCACGGCGCGCAGACTCGGACACCGCGATGCGGTAATCGGCCCGGTCGACCGCGACTCCCCACATCTTCCTTCCCAGCGGATACCAGCCGAGCCTCTCGCCGGCCGCATGACAGGTCATCACCGTCGGGCAGTCCGCGACGACGAGCGCGAAAGCCGAGAGGATCGGCGCGTAGGGCTCGTGCACGTGCACGATGTCGAATTGCTCCTCCCGAAAGATCCGCCGCATCCGCAGCATCGCGGGCGGCGAGAGGATGATGTTCGGGAGCGAGGCGTTCGCGGGCACGATCACCGATCGCCCCACGGGGATCACGTACTCCGGCGGCCGTGTGTGCCGGCCTTCCTTCGGGTGCAGAAGCTTCGTCAGGCGCCCAGGCGGATCGTGACCCATGAGGATCTTGGCCTCGACACCGAGGTCTCGGAGTGCCCGCGCCTGGTGGTCAGCGTGCTCTTGGACTCCCCCCCAGAAAGACCAGGAGTAGGGCACGACGATGCCCACCTTCATGGCAAGACCATACCCGGAATAGACTCGTCTTCATGATCAAACGGGCGGCCAGGCTGGAGGGAATCGTCGGCTTCGGAATCGACCGCGTCGCGGCCTCGTCCGAGGAGAAAGGCGGGAGCCACGGCGGTCCCATTCTGAGGATGGAGAACCTCGACACGGACCTTCCGCTCCCGCCGGAGGCACTCGAGGTCACGCGCGCGAAGCTCCACGATCCGAAATCGAACAGCTGGCTCCCCTTCACGGGCGACCTCGATCTCCGCGCCGCCATCTCCGACTTCACCGCCGAGCGCACCGGCCACCGCTACGACCCCGAGCGGGAGATCGTCATCACGGCAGGCGGGATGGAAGGGCTCCTGAATGCCCTCCTTTGCACCGTCGATCCCGGCGACGAGGTGATCGTCACCGACCCGACCTACGCGGGAATCGTCAACCGCATCCGGCTCGCCGGCGGCACGCCGCGGTTCGTCCCGTTCCTCGCCGAGGAGGAAGGCTGGCGCTTCGACCGCAGTCGGCTCACCGACCTCGTCGGCCCGAAGACCACCGGCTTCCTGCTCATGAGCCCGTCCATGCCCTCGGGCGGCTGGCTCGACGAGGACGATTGGCTCGCGGTGTGCGACCTCTGCCGCGAGCGCGACCTCTTCCTCATCTACGACGCCGCGATGGAGCGCCTCCTCTTCGACGATCAGCCGCTCATCCACCCGCTCGGCATGGACGGGATGCCGGCGCGGACGATTGTCGTCGGCTCGCTCTCCAAGGAGCACCGCATGATCGGCTGGCGCGTCGGCTGGGTGGCGGGCCCGGCGGACACCGTCACCGACGCGGGCTGGGCGCACGTCTACAACACGACGATGCCGGTGGCCATCTCGCGTTTCGCCGCGACCGCAGTCCTGCGCGGAGACCAGGGCCATGTCGCCGAGTGCGTCGCCGAGCTAAAGCGCCGGCGCGACACCATGCTCTCCGGACTCCCCGGCTGGCCCTTCGTCAGCCCGGCCGGCGGCTGGTCGCTTCTTCTCGACGTCGCCTCGCTCGGCTTCGAACCGGCGGAGGCCTCGCGGATCCTGCTCGAAGACGCCCGGATCGCCGCCACGCCGATGACGGGCTGGGGCGACGAGGTGGCCGCGCGCTACGTCCGCTTCGTCTTCAGCGCCGAGCCGGTCGAGCGGCTCGAGACCATCCCGGATCGCGTCGCCGGGTCAAAGCTCGCGGAGGCCGTTGCGAGTCGAGTCTGAAACCGAGGCCGTCGTCGCGGAGATTGCCCGCGGCGGCCTCGCGGAGCTGCACACGCACCTCGGCGGCTCGGTCGATCCCGCGGTCATGTGGTCGCTCGCCCACGAGCAGGGGATCACGCTGCCCGTCAAGGACTACTGGGACTTCGTCGACCTCGTCACCGTCGACCCGCGCGGCGTCGAGGGCCTCCCGGAGCTCGATCAGATCTACAGGTGGACGGAGCTGATCCAGTCGAGCCCGCTCGCGGTCGAGCGGTCGGTGCACGGCGCGATCGGCGGTGCCTACATCTCCCAGAACATCACGACGCTCGAGCTCCGCTTCAATCCGATGAAGCGAAACCGCGGCGGCGAGCGCGACCTCGACCACATCATCATGGCCGCGGTGCGCGGGCTCGACCGCGCCCGGCTCGAGTACCCGCGCGTGCGCGCCGGCCTCATCCTGATGATGGACAGGACGTTCACGCACGAGCAGAACGAGGTGATCGTCGAGAAGGCGGCTCGCTACGCGGAGCGCGGGATCGTCGGCATCGACATCGCCGGCCCGCGCCCGAACGGCGGCCGCTATCCCTACCGCGACCTCGCGCCGCTGGCGGACGCGGCGCGCTCGGCCGGCCTCGGCGTGACCATCCACGTCGGCGAGGAGGGCGGCGCACACGGGATCGAGGAAGTCGACGAAGTCGTCGAGACCCTCCACCCATCCCGCATCGGCCACGGCATCCTCGCCGCTCAGGACGACGAGGTCATGCGGGCGCTCGCCGATTCCGGCACCGTCCTCGAGATCTGCCCGACCTCGAACCTGCTCACCCGCGCGCTCGCCGACGAGGACGCGCTCCGGGACACGATCAGGACGTTCGCTGACCGCGGCGTCGCCTTCACGATCGCCACAGACGGGCCCGAGATGATGCGGACGCACCTGCGCGACGAGCTCGAATTGCTCCTGCGCACAGGTGCTTTGTCGGAAGAGGATCTGGGCGCAGTGAACGCGCGCGGCCACGATGCGTCCTTCATAAGCACAAAGGAGTAGGGCAGAAAAATCGCTCCCCCGGCCAATAGCGGGGCCACCCCTTCCGCGACAACATGCCGCCGATGATCACTCTCGGCGAAGACATCCGCTTCACTCCGCGTCAACGACAGGTGATCCAGCTGATCGCTGAGGGTTGCTCGAACGTCGAGATCGCGGATCGACTCGGCGTTTCACCTCGAACGGTGAAGGCGCACTCGGACATCCTGCGCTCGAAGCTGCGGGTCAGCCGGCGACGGCAGATCCCGCTCGCATTCCGAGATGCGACCGGCGAGAACCCTCTCGAAGGCCTCGAGCCGGCGGTAGGCCTGCGCGACGACTCCCGCACGCCCGACTGACCGCTCGGGGGATAACGGCCCGGCGCCCGCGGCCCGCCGTGGGCGCCGGAATATCCGTGGTTGGAGCCCTCCTGCAAATCGCGCTAATCTCGTGAGCCGTCGGCGCGGAGCCGCGGCCGCGATGGAAGCGCTCCGGGAGTCGTATCCACCTCTCTTCCGCCGCCACGCCCGGCGTCCCCGGCTCACGCGCTTGCTCGACGAGAGCACGGCGCAGACGATCGTCGTGACGGCTCCAGCCGGCTACGGCAAGACTACGTTGGCCGCGGAGTGGGTCCAGGGTCGCGATGACGTCGTCTGGTACCGGGCGACCTCAGGCTCGGCCGACGTCGCGGCTTTTTCGGCCGGGCTCGCGGATGTGATCGAGCCGCTCGTCCCGGGTGTTGGCGATCGGCTGAGGCAGCGTCTCCGGGTGGCTGACACGCCCGAGCGGGCTGCGCGGCCGCTGGCGGAGATCTTCTCGGAAGACCTGGCCGGCTGGCCTTCCGATGCGGTCCTGATCATCGACGACTACCACCTCGTGGTCGATTCGGCCCCGGTCGAAGAGTTCATGGACTGGCTCCTGACGCTGACGCCCGCACTCCGGGTGCTCGTGACTGCGCGCCGGCGACCCAAGTGGGCTTCCGCGCGGCGAATCCTGTACGGCGAGATCTACGAGCTCGATCGCGGACAGCTCGCCATGACGACCGAAGAGGCGGCTCTCGTCCTGGACGGCCGCTCGACGGAGGAGGTCCAGGCGCTCGTCCAGCAGGCGGAGGGATGGCCGGCCCTCATCGGCCTCGCCGCCCTTTCGGCAACCCATGAGCTCCCGACCGAACGGGTC
>JBKPRJ010000107.1:0-20638 GCA_046734455.1 Actinomycetota bacterium
TCGACGGCGCGGTCTTCCCGACGTCGGGCCCGATGGCGCCGACGTCGACCATCTGCGCCAACTCGCTGCGCTGCACCGCGCGGCTCATCGAGCGCGCGCGCCTGCAGCCGACCCCGGCCTAGTCGGCGAGGTCGAAGGTGATCTGCTTCGTCTCGGTGAGCGCGTCGATGATCCAGCCCGCGAGCTCGCGGCCCGCGCCGGACTTCTTCGCGCCGCCGAAGGGGGCGAGCTGGTCCCAGTAGTTCGTCGTCTCGTTGATGTGCACCGTTCCGTGACGGAGCTCTTCGGCGGCATGCCAGGCGTCGTGGAGTGAGCGTGTGAAGACGGCCGCGGTCAGGCCATAGTCGGTCTCGTTCGCGACGGCGAGCGCCTCGTCGAGGTCGCTGAAGGTCATGATCGGCGCCACGGGGCCGAAGGTCTCCTCCCTGGCGATCAGCATGTCGCTCGTGACGCCCTCGAGGATGGTGGGCTCGTGGAAGCGGCCGTCGTGTCCGCCCCCGTGTACGACCTTCGCGCCCTTGGCGACGGCGTCCTCGATGTGCTCGATCGCCCGCGCGAGCACCTCGTCGGTGCAGAGCGGCCCCATGTCCGTCTCCTCGTCGAGCGGGTCTCCCACGCGGAGCGCCTTCGTCCGCTCGACGAGCGCCTGGATGAACTCGTCCTTCACGGACTCGTGGACGAGGATGCGCTCCGCGGCCGTGCAGCACTGGCCTGCGAGGTAGAAGCAGCCAACGATGGCCGCGTCGGCGGCTTTCGCGACGTTGGCGTCCGCGAGCACGATCTGCGGCCCGTTGCCACCCAGCTCGAGGACGCGGTTCTTGAGCGCGGCGTCGCGGGCGACCTGCTCGCCCGTCTTGGTCGAGCCGGTGAAGACGACCGAGGCGACGTCGGGATGGGTGACGAGCGCCGACCCGACGTCACCGCGGCCGTGGACGACGTTCAGCGTCCCGGGCGGGAAGCCCGCGTCGTGAATGACTTCGGCGAACATGTTCGCGCAGAGCGGTGCTTGCTCGGACGGCTTCCAGACCGCGGTACAGCCCACGGCGAGGCCGTAGACGATCGGGATCCCCGCGATGTCGACGGGGAAGTTCCACGGCGTCACGGCGGCGACGACCCCGACCGGCTCCTGCACGACGATGATGCGCTTCGCGTTCGAGCGCTCCTGCGTCGAGGGCAGGACCTGGCCCGCATGGCGAAGGACGTCTTCCGACGCGCGGCGGAAGTGGTCAGCGGTGTACTCGACCATCTCCTCGCGAGACTCGCGGATCGTCTTGCCGACCTCCTTCGTGATCATCTCTGCGATCTCGTCGGCGCGCTCCATGCAGATGGCGAAGGCTGCGCGGCAGAGCTCCACCCGCTCGAGGAGGGAGACCTTGCGCCAGGCGGGGAACGCTTCGGCGGCAGCCCGGACCGCGGACTCGACCTGTTTGGGAGAGGACGCGGTGACGGTGCCGAGGAGCTCGTCCGTCGCAGGGCTCCTGACCTCGATCTCCTCGCCGTCGCCCGGAAGCCACTCGCCGCCGATGTACACGTCCTGTCGGATCGCTACCGCCATGTCGCTCCTTTCAGATTCGTCCCGTGCAGTCTCGCACGCCGGAGCCCTGCGTTGAACTTGCTTTGCGCGAGTGTTAGCGTCGCGCAACTCGTGCGGTGTCGCACTCCGATCTGGCGTCTAGAGTCGGGACCCGGCTAGGGCGTCTTCGATCCAGAGGAGGTTGCATGGCTGAAGTTGCTGTAGACGAACGACGTCTCCTCAAGACGATCCGCTGGTGGGACGGGTTCGTCATCGGTCTCGCCAACCCGGGGTTCCTGCTCATCGCTCTTTGGGGCTCGATCATCGCGCTGGGAGGCACATGGGCGACTGTGCTCTTCGTCGTCTCGGCGATCATCGGGGCCCTCCAGGCCTACATCTACGCCGAGCCTGCTGCCATGTTCCCGGACAAGCCGGGAGGCCTCTCGGTCTACGCGCGAGAGGGATGGCGCAAGCACTTCTCGTTTGCCGGCCCGATCGCGGTCTTCGGCTACTGGTTCGCCTGGTCGAGCGTACTCGCGATCTACGGCAGTCTGATCGGCTACTTGCTGCTCGCCGAGTTCGGCGGCGACGGCTACCTCGCGACCGCCGTCTACAACCCGCCCATCATCCAGCCGCTCGGCTGGGCGCAGCTCATCGGCGTCGCCTGCATCGTGCTCTGCTGGGTCTTCAACATCCGCGGGATGCGGCCCGCGGTCGGCCTCAGCTACGTCGTCGGGGCCCTCATGATCCTGCCCATCCTCGTGATCGCCATCGGCGGCTTCATCACGGGCGACTTCTCGAATCACGAGATCAGCTCGAACTTCGTCGCGGCGAACGTCGAGTTCTACGGCGACAAAGCCACGTTCTTCAACCAGTTCGTGATGATCATGGTCTGGCTCTACATCTTGGGGTGGTCGACCTATGGGCCCGAAGCCGGCGCCACGTTCGCGCCGGAGTACAAGGACACCGTCAACGACACCCGCAAGGCCCTGGTCTCGGTGGGCGCGCTCAACGTCTTCCTCTCGATCATGCTCCCGATCGTCGTCATCGGGTCGATCGGCTACAACGGGCTCTACAACGACCTCACTGGGGTCGTCTGGCTCACCGACGTCGTCAACACGATCGCGGGCGAGGGGTTCGGAAAGTTCCTCGTCGTCTGTCTGTGCGGCGGCCTGCTCCTGTCGATGAACACCGCCACGATGGACGGCTCGCGGGCGCTCTATGCCCTCTCCGAGGAGAAGATGACGGTCAAGCAGCTCGGTGTCTTGAACAAGCACAACGTGCCTGGCAGGGCGATGACGGTCGACATGCTGCTGAACATCTTCTTGCTCCTCTACTTCCAGAACATCTACTTCATCCTCGCGGCGGGCAACCTCGGGTACATGCTGTCGCATGTGATCGCGCTCTCCGGCATCCTGTGGTTGCGCAGAGACCGTCCGAATTGGCCACGTCCGATCAAGCTCGGGAAAGCGTGGATGTGGCTCGCGGGGATCTTCTGTGCCGCGAACACCCTCTTCATCATCTTCGGGGTGTACGGGCTCAAGTACACGGGGTACGGCTTCGACTACCTGAGCGACGAGTACGCGGCGTTCCTGGCCGGGACGGGGCCGGTCCCGAGCCCGACGGCGCGCGTGCCGGCGATCATCATCGTCGGGGTTCTCGTGCTCGTGTGCGGCGTCGCCGGGTACATCTGGGCCCAGCGGCAATGGGGCAAGCCGGTTCGCTGGACAGATCCAAGCGACGAGCAGCCCTCGCAGGAGGCCATCGACGCAGCGGCGGCGCGAGGCGCCCCGACCACGACGGCTCCGGCGACCGCGTCGTAGCTCACGAGCGTTCGACCCGAGGGGCGGGGCAACCCGCCCCTCGGCGTGTTCGCCTGAGATATAAGAGGCAGACGAGTTCCTTGAAGAGCGCCGCTGGTGGGCGAGGCGGCTGAGCAACGCCAAAGGGAGGAGAACGATGACCGACTACGCGGTGACCAACCCCGCAACTGGAGAGCAGGTAAAGGCCTTCCCGACGATCACGGACGAGGAGCTGGATTCGGCTATCGCCCTGGCGTACGAGACCTATCAGAACTGGCTGCGAACGAGCTCCGTCGAGGATCGCGCCAAGCTGGTGCGTCGGGTCGGAGAGCTGCACACCGAGCGGCGCGAGCAGCTCGCCGAGATCACGACGCGCGAGATGGGCAAACCGCTGGAGCAGGCCCTCGGCGAGGTCGACTTCTGCGTCGACATCTACTCGTTCTACGCCGACAACGGGCCCGATCTGATGAAGGACGAGCCGATCGAGCTGCTCGCCGGCGAGGGGTCGGCGATCATCCGCCGCAGCCCGTACGGCGTGATCCTCGGCATCATGCCGTGGAACTTCCCGACATACCAGGTCGCTCGCTTCGCCGGGCCGAACCTCGTCATCGGCAACGCCGTGCTCCTGAAGCATGCGCCCCAGTGCCCGGAGACGGCCGCCGCGCTGCAGGAGATCTACCTCGAGGCGGGCTTCCCGGAGGGCGCCTACGTCAACATCTATGCCACCAACGACCAGATCGCACAGGTGATCGCCGACCCGCGCGTGCAGGGCGTGTCCGTCACGGGCTCGGAGCGGGCGGGTGCGGCAGTTGCGGAGGTTGCCGGCAGGAACCTGAAGAAGGTCGTCCTGGAGCTGGGCGGCTCCGACCCCTTCATCCTGCTCAGCACCGACGACATGGACGCGACGGTCGACGCGGCCGTGGCAGCGCGCCTCGACAATGCGGGCCAGTCGTGCAACGCCGCCAAGCGGTTCGTCGTCATCGACGAGCTGTATCAGCCGTTCCTGGAGAAGTTCACGGCTGCGATGACCTCGTCGAAGACGGGCGACCCCACTGCCGACGGCACCGAGATCGGACCGCTCTCCTCGAGCACGGCTGCCGAGCGATTGCAGGATCAGCTCGACCGGGCGACCAAGGGCGGCGCCAAGGTGGTCGCCGGCGGCGATCGCGACGGCAACTACTTCTCCCCCATGGTGCTCACCGACGTGACCCCCGACAACGACGCCTACCGCGAGGAGCTGTTCGGGCCGGTTGCCGTCGTCTATCGCGTCGGGTCCGAAGAGGAGGCCGTCAAGCTGGCGAACGACACGCCGTTCGGGCTCGGCTCCTATCTGTTCACGACCGATCCCGACCAGGCCGAACGCGTGGCCAACCAGATCGACGCCGGCATGGTCTACGTGAACATCGTCGGCGCCGACGGCGCAGAGCTGCCGTTCGGCGGCGTCAAGCGATCCGGCTGGGGGCGTGAGCTCGGCAAGTACGGCATGGACGAGTTCGTCAACAAGAAGCTGATTCGCGTCGGCTAGGAACGCCGGCGAAGCTCAAGACGAGGATCCGAGGGACGGGGGAACCCGTCCCTCGCCGTTTCGGGACTACAATCGACGGGAGACCGCATGGCCATTCCAATAACCGTCCGGTGTGAGTGCGGCGAGACCCACAAGGCGAAGCTCGGCGATGTCGTCGAGTGCTCGTGTGGACGCAGCTTCGATACCTCAAAGGTCGCGGAGAGCAATTTCCCGCAGGTCCGTGAGCACCAAGCCAAGGCGAGGTTGTACGTCAGGATCGGCGCCATCTTCGTCCTCGGTGCAGGCGTGGCTGCCTTCCTCGTCTGGGACTTCTGGGCGGCGGCGATCACCGTGCCGCTCGTCGCGATGTTCTGGTTCTGGTACGTCCGCCGCTGGTTCATGCGGCGGTACGTCCCCTCGCCGGGGGAGCTCCCCACGGTCGAGCTCGAAGCCTCGAACCAGTGACGCGCGAGACGCTCGACCGGCCGGCCCTCCCCGCAACGGGACCGGCCGCGCGGAGCGTGCGTCCGGTGATGCTCCTCACCCTGAACGTCGAGCTCGAGGAGCCTGCGATCGCCTTCGCGATCGACTCGGCGGCGGAAGCGGGCGCGGAGCTCTACATCTGCGACGCCATCCCGCTCGAGTTCCGAAACTACGTCGGGCACGTCGCGCGCCAGTACGCCGAGCAGATGAACCGCAGGCACCTCGACGCGGTCGCCAGGCGGGCACGCGAGCAGGGCGTCACGACGACGCAGCTCGCGTTCCACAACCCGAAGCCCGTGAAGACGGCCCTGGAGGTCGCGCGCACGGAGCGCATCGGCCTCCTCGTCTTCGGCGCCAACCGCAAGGAGCTCGGCAAGCGCGCCTTCCGCAAGGCGGTCAAGCGGATCAGCGAGGACCCGCCCTGCCTGGTCTGGGTCCCGGCCGACTGAGCGCTCGCAACTCTTGAAGCTTGCAACACTTCGCCAGCGGTTGGAGAATCGCGTTCCCAGTGCGTCCAAAGGAGGCTTCCGCGAATGGCGCGTGACCCGAAGTACGACATCCTCTTCGAGCCGATCCAGATCGGCCCGAAGACCATGAAGAACCGCTTCTACCAGATCCCCCACTGCAACGGCTTCGGGTCGGAGAAGCCGCTCAACCAGGCGTATTTCCGGGCGATGAAGGCGGAGGGCGGCTACGCCGCGGTCTGCACCGAGTACTGCTCCATCCATCCGGAGTCGGACGACACGCACCGCGTTTCCGCGCGCCTCTGGGACGACGACGACATCAAGAACCTCGGGCTCATGTGCGACATGCTCCACGAGCACGGCGCGCTCGCCGCCGCCGAGCTCTGGTATGGCGGCCCGCACGCGCCCTGCATGGAAACCCGCTGCGTTCCGCGCGCGCCATCACAGATCCCGAGCGACTTCGAGCACCTCACGTATCCGAAGGAGATGGACAAGGACGACATCCGCGAGGTGCAGGGCTTCTACGTCGAGGCCGCCAAGCGCGCCCGCGAGGCCGGCTTCGACATCGTCTACGTCTACGGGTCGCACTCCTACCTCCCGCAGCAGTTCCTGACGCCGTACTACAACCGCCGCACCGACGAGTACGGCGGCTCCTTCGAGAACCGCGCCCGTTTCTGGCGCGAGACGATCGAGCAGGTGCGCGACGCCGTCGGCGACGACTGCGCGATCGCCGTGCGCATGTCCACCGACATGTTCATGGGCGAGGCGGGCACGCAGCTCGAGCGCGACTGCCTCCCGTTCGTCGAGCTGGTGGACGACATCGTCGACGTCTGGGACATCAACGTCTCCGGCATCTCCGAGTGGGGCGAGGATGCGACGCCGTCCCGCTTCTACGCGTCCGGCCGCCTGCTCCCGTGGCAGAAGGCCGTCAAGAGCGTCTCGAACAAGCCGGTGCTCGGCGTCGGACGCTTCACGAGCCCCGACCTCATGGTCGAGGCGATCAACGACGGCGCGCTCGACATCATCGCCACCTGCCGCCCGTCCATCTCGGACCCGTTCCTCCCGAAGAAGATCGACGAGGGCAGGCTCGACGACATCCGCGAGTGCATCGGCTGCAACATCTGTATCTCGCGCTGGGAGATCGGCGGGCCGCCGGTCATCTGCACGCAGAACGCGACCGCCGGCGAGGAGTACCGCCGCGGCTGGCATCCGGAGAGGTTCGAGCAGGCCGCGAACGCTGACAACGACGTCCTCATCGTCGGCGCGGGCCCGTCCGGAATGGAATGTGCGCGCGTCCTCGGCGAGCGTGGCATGCGCCGCGTCCACCTCGTCGAGGCGCAGGACGACATGGGCGGGATCATGCGCTGGATCCCGCAGTTCCCCGGCCTCGGCGAGTGGGCGCGTGTCGTCAACTACCGCAAGATCCAGATCGACAAGCTGAAGAACGTCGAGTTCATCCCGAACACCAGGCTCGACGCCGAGGGCATCAAGAGCTACGGCGCCGAGATCGTCATCGTCGCCACCGGCGGGTACTGGGCAACCGATGGGCTCAACGGCTGCACGCACGACACGATCCCGGGCGCCGACGCCTCGCAGTCGTGGTGCGCGACGCCCGAGCAGATCATGGTCGAGAACAAGGCCGTGGGCGACAAGGTGCTGATCGTCGACAACGACGGATACTTCACCGGCGTCTCGCTCGCCGAGAAGCTCGCCGAGGAGGGCAAGCAGGTCACGCTCATGACGCACCTCGGGCACATCGCGCCGTACATGCACTTCACGCTCGAGGCTCCGAACATGCACCGGAAGCTGCACAAGCTGAAGGTCGAGATCGTCACGTACCAGATCCCGACGCAGATGTCGGAGGGCAACGTCACGTCCGCCCATGTCTACGACGAGGAGCACCTCACCGAGTGGGCAGTCGACTCCGTCGTCCTCGTCACGCAGCGGCGGTCGAACGAAGCGCTCTATCGCGAACTGAAGGACAGCGTGGGCATCGACTCGCTGCAGGCCGAGGGCATCACCGGCTTCTACCGGATCGGCGACTGTGTCGCGCCTCGCCTCGTAGCGGACTGCGTGTTCGACGGGCACAGGCTGGCACGCGAGATCGACTCCGACAATCCCGAGGTGCCCCTGCCGTTCAAGCGCGAGCGCCACGTGATCGAGCGCGAGGCGGTGCTCGCCTAGCTTGAAGGTTCTGGTCTGCGTCAAACAGGTCGCCGTCCTCGGCGACGAGGTCGAGTTCACCGAAGACGAGCGGGACGTCGATCCCGACTACCTCGACTTTGCGCTGAACGAGTGGGACTCGTACGCCACCGAGGAGGCGCTACGCCTCGTCGAGGCGGCCGGGTCCGGCGAGGTGGTGGTGGTCTCGGTCGGCGACGAGGACGCGGAGGACTGCATGCGGCGATGTCTCGCCATGGGCGCCGACCGCGGCATCCGGGTCGACGCTGTACGCACCCTCGACCCCATCCAGGTGGCGCGGGCGCTCGCCGAGGTCGTCCAGAGCGAGAGCCCAGATCTGATCTTCGCCGGGGTGCAGTCGAGCGACTCGGTGCAGGCCGCGACCGGCGGAGCGCTTGCGGGGTTCCTCGAGATGCCGTTGGTCGCGGTCGTGACCAAGATCGAGCTGGGCGACGGGAAGGCGACCGTCAACCGCGAGCTCGAAGGCGGGCTCGTGGACGTCGTCGAGGTGGACACGCCCGCGGTCATTACGATCCAGACGGGAATCAACGAGCCACGCTACGCGACGCTTCGCGCGATCAAGCAGGCGGAGGACAAGGAGATCGACGTCCGCCAGCCGGGCGACCTCGGCCCGCAGGCGCAGCGCGTGCGGAAGATGTTCGTCCCCCCGAAGGGCGAGGGCGCGGAGATGCTGGACGGCGGCGCGGCGGAAGTGGCGCAGCGCATCAAGGAGATCGTCCAGGAGAAGATGGCGTGACCGGGGCCACCCCACACCACCACCCGCTTTCAGCGTACTTCTCGAACGCGCGCGCGTGGGCTCCGCACTGTGACAAGAGCGCACAGGAGGCGACCGAATGAGCGTTCTCGTCGTCGCCGAGCACCGTCGTGACAGGGTGAGGCCGATCACCCTCGAGATGGTGACCGCGGCGAAGGAGCTCGGAGACGAGACCGTGGTCGCCCTGATCGCCAATGACCCGGCGACGCTGGCCGACCAGGTCGACGTCGAGGGAGTCGACGAGATCGTCTGCATCAAGGTCGACCCAGAGGGGTTCGAGAACGACGTTTACCGCGAAGCACTCGAGCAGGTCATCTCCGACCGGAACCCCGACGTCGTGCTCGTCGGCTTCTCGATCGACTCGATGGGCTTCGCCCCCGCTCTCGCCGCCAAGCTGGGCCTTGGGTTCGCCTCTGACGTCTTCGCGCTCCGCCGCGACGGAGACGACCTCGTCGCCGAGCGCTCTTTCTACGGCTCCAAGGTCAACGCCGAGCTCGAGTTCCCGAACAACGAGCGCGTCCTCCTCATGATCAGGCCGACCGCCTGGCCGCCGGCCGAGGGTGAAGGCGCGGCCGTCAGCGCCGAGCTCGACGTGACCATCGCGGGCTCGCGCGCCCGGCACGTCGATTTCCAGGAGGTCGCCGCGAGCGAAGACGTCGATATCACGGGGGCCGACTTCCTACTCTCGGTCGGGCGCGGCGTCGGCGAGAAGGAGAACCTCGGGCAGTTCGAGGAGCTCGCGGACAAGATGGGCGCGACCCTCTCGGTCTCCCGCCCGCTGGTCGATCAGGGCTGGATGCCGAGCTCGCGGCAGGTGGGCCAGTCCGGGAAGACGGTGAAGCCGAAGGTCTACCTCGCGCTCGGCATTTCGGGCGCGGTGCAGCATCTCGCGGGCATGAAGACCAGCGGAACGATCATCGCGATCAACACTGACCCCGAGGCCGCGATCTTCAACGTTGCGCACTACGGCGCCGTCGCCGACCTCTTCGAGGTCGCGGAAGAGCTCGAGAAGCTGTATTGACGGCCACCCGCGATACCTTCGCGGGACTCGAGACCTGGCAGATCGCCCTCTGGTACGGGCTGATCGTCCTCTCGGTCGCGATCTTCGTCTACGGCGTCCTTCGCCTCTTCCTCAAGTACCGCCGCGGTCGCGGACACGAGAAGCTCGGCAACCGGCGCGAGCGTGCCGAGCGCGTCGCAAGGGTCGTGTTGACGCATGCGTGGATCCGGCGCCGCGACCCGATGGCCGGCCTCAGCCACCTGCTCGTCTTCTACGGCTTCATGGTGCTCTTCGCGGGCACCGTGATTCTCGCGTTCCAGGATGACTTCGCGAACCCCGTGCTCAGCTTCGACTTCTGGCACGGCTGGTTCTACAAGCTCTACTCGCTCTTCCTGGACGTCTTCGGGGCCGCGCTCGTCGTCGGGCTCACGTTCTTCGCCGTCAAGCGCGGGATCCTGAGACCGTTCCGTCTGCGCTACTGGAGGCCGGCGGAGCCGGCGGAGCCGTTGCAGAACCAGCCGCGGCGCTACGAGCTCGGCGATTGGGTCTTTCTCGGGAGTCTCTTCTTCCTCGCGCTCACCGGCTTTCTGCTCGAGTCGTTCCGCATCGCGGCCGACAACCCGGGGTTCGAGGTCTGGTCGCCCGTCGGCTACGCCATCGGCCAGGGCTTCCGCGCGCTCGGCTTCGAGGACGGCACCGCTGCAGACGCACGCGCGGTGGACTGGTGGGTGCACGGTGTGTTCGCGCTCTTCTGGGTCTCCTCGATTCCCTTCACCAAGGCCGTGCACATGCTGGCCGGCCCCGCCGGAGTCGCGGCCAAGGACGACCGGGCCGGGAACCGGCTCGCTCCGCTCCCCGCCGGCGCGAAGGCCGCCGACGTGGGCTACGCCTTCATCGACTCGCTCCTCCCCAAGCACCTCCTCGACCTCGACGCCTGCACGAAGTGCGGCAAGTGCCACGCCGCCTGCCCGGCGACCGTGACGGGGTACCCCTTGTCGCCGCGCGACCTCGTCCTCGACCTACGGGAGGTGGCCGAGGGCTCGATGGGGAACCGCGCCGCGCTCGGCATCGAGCCGACGTTCCCGGAGCACGCGCAGCTGATCGGCACGATCAAGCCGGAGACGCTCTGGTCGTGCATGCAGTGCATGGCCTGCGTCGAGATCTGCCCGGTCGGGATCGAGCACGTCCCGATCATCAACCAGATGCGCCGCGCGCTCGTCGAGAAGGGCGACATGGACGGGCAGCTGCAGCAGACCCTCGAGACCATCTACACCAGCGGGAACTCCTTCGGGGAGACAAGCCGCAAGCGGGGCCGCTGGACGAGGGATCTGGACTTCGACGTCAAGGACATCCGCAAGCGCCCTGCGGAAGTGCTCTGGTTCGTCGGCGACTACGCGTCCTTCGATCCGCGCAACCAGAAGGTGAGCCGCTCCCTGGCGCAGATCCTGCGCCGAGCCGGCGTCGATTTCGGGATCCTCTACGACGGCGAGCGCACAGCCGGGAACGACGTTCGCCGAGTCGGCGAGGAGGGCCTCTACGCGGATCTCGCCGCGGAAAACGTCGCGACGATCACGGGCTGCAGCTTCGACCGGATCCTCACCTCCGATCCGCACAGCTTCAACACGCTCAAGAACGAGTACCCGCAGTTCGGCGGCGCGTGGGACGTCTGGCACCACTCCCAGCTCCTCCTCGAGCTGATCGAGAACGGGCGCCTGAAGGTGAAGAAGGGTCTCGGGTACCGGGTCACCTACCACGACCCCTGCACGCTCGGCCGCTACAACGGCGTGTACGACGCGCCGCGGCAGGTGCTCGAGGCCATCGGCGCGCAGCTGGTCGAGATGCCGAGGAACCGGGACAACTCGCTCTGCTGCGGCGCCGGCGGCGGACGGATCTGGATGAAGGAGCTCAAGGGCGAGGACTCCCCGCGCCCGAGCGAGCTGCGCATCGACGAAGCCGTCGGCCTCGGCGACATCGACTACTTCGTCGTCGCCTGCCCGAAGGACGTGACGATGTACGAGGACGCGATCAAGACCTCCGGGCATCAGGGCGACATCGAGCTCCGGGAGCTCTCCGAGCTGGTGCACGAGTCGCTTGCGCTCCCCTGATGGCGCACATCGCGCTCGCCGTCAGAGACCAGGAACGCTCGCGCCGCTTCTACGAGACGTACTTCGAGTTCGACCCGGCGACGGCGCGGATCGCCGAGGACGGCGTACTCCTGATCCAGGGCCCGAAAGACGCGACTCTCGCCCTCGGAAAGACCGGGGAGCCAATAAGTGTTCCCGCCTTCCTCCACTTCGGCTTTCGCGCCGCGACCGGTCCGGAGGAAGTGCGCGCTTTTCGCGATCGCCTGGCCGGCGACGGGGTCGAGATCGCCGGGTTCTCGGATGAGGCCGACTACGTGAGCGTCAAGTGCAAGGACCCAGACGGGTACGTGATCGAGTTCGCCTGGGAGTCTTAGAGATCAGCGGCGCCGCCGGTGATCACGGCGCCCTTCCTGGCCGCTAGGGAAACGTCGTCGAATCGGGATCGAGGTCGAGCTTCCCGCCCTCCCGGCACTCGGGGGAGTCGTAGGACTTCGGCGCCTCGGAGAACTTCCACGCGTACCAGGCCATCTGGTCGGAGACGCTCGGCGGAAATCCGAGGCGCTGCGCGACGTGCGCGGCTCCCTGCAGACCCCAGCATTGCGCGCGCTTCTCGTTCAGCTCGCCGCCCACGTGGTACGCCTCGTGGGCGAGCGTGACCGCCGAGCGGATGAGCTCGCTGGCGCGGGGGGCGCAGAGCGGCTCCTTGGCGTCGAGGGAGCGCTCGAGGCACGAGAGATCCGGGTTCCGGTGCAGATAGCGGAGGCGGTGAAGCGCGTAGCAGAGCGATGGAGCAAGGTGCACCGCCCGACCGCCTTCGAAGACGTAGCCGAGGAGATGTCCCTCGACCTTGGAGGCATCCTCGGTCGCCCGCCACTCGGTCGCCGTCTCGCAGTGCAGCGTGACCGGCCGCCCGGCGACGTCCGCGGAGACGTCGGAGAGGAACTCCTCGAGCCGCGCGATCCGCCCCGCCTCGGCGCGGGCGAGCAGGGGACGGGGGCCGAGGCACCCTTCCAGCCTGCGGTCGTAGGACTTGACGACGCGCACCTCGTCTTTCCAGAGAGCGTGCGCTTCGTGCGCCGTTGCCCGCAGACGGCGCGTGAAAGGACGCGCATGGCGGAGCCGCTCCTTGTAGGCGTCGAACGCCGTCTGGTACGCGTCGCGCAGTCCGACCCACTGGTCGTAGAGCGACTGCGGGAGATACGTCTCGGGATGGGCCTTGCCGAACTCGCGCAGCGGCTTGGCGGTGGCCTTCACCCGCGCAAGCGCCGCCTTCACCTTGTCCAGGGACGGCTGGAGATCCTCTCTGCGGGCGGCCACCTCCTCCTCCTTGGCGGCCACCGGCTCGAGCGCGTCTGCGGCCTGGCCGTCGAGCTCGTCCAGGTCCTTGTCGCAGGCGTCGGTGATGAGCGCGACCGGCGGCGGTGGCTCGGGAGCTGCGTTGCCGCCGCCGAAGCAGCCGGCGGCCACGGCGAGACCGAGGGCCGGAATGACCAGACCCAGAGCCTTGAGGGACCGCCGCTTCGGGCCCTTCACGCCGCCCAGGCTACACATGTGACGACCGTCTCGTACCCGGCCGCGGCGCAGGTTAGGCGCCGAAGATGCGCACCATGATGTCGGTGGGGTTGCCGCCGTTCGTCGGCGTGATGTCGTCCGGGCACGCGGACGAGGCGACGACGAGGTCCGTGAGCGCCCGCATCAGCACGTAGTCGCCCGCCTGCGAGAGGGCAGGCTCGATCTCCACGATGCGCCCGTCGGGGCCGATCTTCGTGTTGTAGAAGAAGTTGACCGGCTCCCAGAAGCGGCGCGGCGCGTAGCCGAAGGGCGCGAGCTCGCGGTTGAAATTGTCCGTGCAGTTCACGTGGTCGGGGACGCCGAGTGCCTCGTACGTCTCGCGGTTGCAGGCGATGCCGAACGTGTCGTGTCGCCCGACCGTGTCCTCGACGAGCTCGAGGAGCGCGTTCCCCTCGCCGTCGTAGAAGCACTGGCCGGGCAGCGGAAAGAGCCCGTCGACGAGCGCCCGCGTCACCGTGGTCGAGATGCCGATCCCGCGACGACCACGGTGAAAGGCGAGAAAATCCGAGACCTGACAGCCCTGGATGTCCTCGATCTGCACGTACTCACCGGCCGCGAGCTCGTAGGCCTTCGCGTCGGCCGGGCCGACGCGTGCCTCCGCACGCGGGTTCCCGAGCGATTCGACGAGAGGTCGCGTGGACTCGACGGCCATCGGTTCCCTAGGCTACACCCGTCCTCCCACGAAAAGGAGCCTCTGTGAGCAAGGAGACCGCGTTCTATCCCCGCCTGAAGGCCATGACGGACGAGTGGATGGATCTGTTCGGCTACTGGGCGCCGACGGTCGTGACGGACACCGCGGAGGAGTACCGCGCGGTGCGCGAGACCGCGGGCCTGATGGACTTCACGATGCTCCGCAAGGTCGACATCGAGGGCGAGGGCGCGCAGGACTTCGTCAACTCCATCGTCACGCGCGATGTCTCCGCGCTCACACCCGGCCGGATCGCCTACGGCGCCCTCACGAACGAGGACGGGAAGATGGTCGACGACTGCACGTCGATGATGCGCTCGCCGTCGAAGATCCGCTTCTGCGGCGCGAACGACCGCGACTACGAGATCTTCCGCGAGCGGGCCCCGGGATCGATCACCGTCCGCGAGTTCACCGACGCGATGCCGCATCTCTGCCTCCAGGGCCCGAAGAGCCGGGAGATGCTGCAGGGGATCGCCAACCAGGACCTCGGAAACGACGCCTTTCCGTACTACACCTTCCGCGAGGACGTCGAGATCGCCGGCATCCCGGTCTTCATGACCCGGCTGGGCTACACCGCCGAGCTGGGGTACGAGCTGTGGGTGGACGCCGATCGCGCGCTCGAGCTCTGGGACGCGCTCGTCGCGCACACCGAGCCGCAAGGAATGAAGGTGATCGGCATGGTCGCCCTCGACCTCTTCCGCATCGAGGGCGGCTTCATCATCGGGGGGATCGAGTACGACCCCACGGTCTCCCCCTTCGAATGCGGCCTCGGCTGGTCGGTCGACTTCGACAAGGGCGAGTTCCAGGGCCGCGAAGCGCTCGAACGCGACAAGGATGCGACGCAGCTCCGTCTCACCAGCGTCGTCCTGGAACGAGGCGGCGACGAGGCCTCCGGCGCGCCGATTTTCGTCGACGGCGAAGAGGTCGGGCTCGTCACCCAGGCGGTCGAGTCGCCGTACCTCGGCGGCAGGACTCTCGGGCTCGCCAAGGTCCGCAAGGACCTGCGCAACGTCGGCCAGTCGATCGACGTCCAGATCGGCGAGGACCGGGTCGGCGGCGAGGTGGTCACCCATCCCGTCTACGACAGAGAGCGCCGCAGGGCGAAGGAGAGCTGAGCGTGGCCGGCTGGGCTTCCTGGACACAACGGGAGGGCCGAGCGGCCCCGAGTGCCTTTTCCCTTGCGATCGCGGCGCTCGTCCTCGCCACCCTGGCCGCGTGGCTGATTTTGCTCGCCACCTCGAGCGATTCGATGGAGATGCCAGGGATCGCGACGTACCTCGGCTCCTGGACGGTGATGATGGCCGCGATGATGCTGCCCTCGGTTGCGCCGTTCGCCCTCCTCTACGCTCGCGGGACTCAGAACGCGGCGGCGCCGGGATTCCTCGCGGCCGGCTATCTCGGCATCTGGGCGCTCGTCGGCATTCCGGCCTACGCGCTCGACCGGGCGCTCGGCATGGAGCACCCGACCGCGACTGCCACAGTGCTCATCTTCGCGGGCCTCTACCAACTGTCACCGCTCAAGGACACATGCCTTCGCCGCTGCCGGACCCCGGCGGACTTCCTCGTCCGGCACTGGCACCCCGGCCTCGGCGGTGCGCTCCGGCTCGGCGTAGAGCACGGGATGTTCTGCGTCGGCTGCTGCATCGGGCTCATGGCCGTGCTCGTGGTCTCGGGCAGCATGGGGCTCGTCTGGGTCGCTGCGATCGCGCTCGTCGTCGCCGCCGAGAAGCTCCTGCCCTTCGGCCGGCTGGTCGCGCTTGCGGGAGGGATAGGATTGATCGCGGCCGGAATCGCCGTCGCGTTCTGAGAGGAGGCTGACAATGGCCGAATGGGAGCTCAAGGGAACCGTTCTGGTCGGCTGCAACTGCGACTTTGGCTGCCCCTGCAACTTCAACGCGCCGCCGACGACCGGCGACTGCGAAGGCGGCTGGGTCTGGCACATCGAAAAGGGGACCTACGACGGGGTCGACCTGTCGGGTTTGACACTCGGACTCTTCGCCGACTGGCCGGGCGCCATCCACGAAGGCGGCGGCAAGGCCGTGGCGTTCTACGACGAAAAGGCGGACGAGCGCCAGTCCGACGCCCTCGAGGCGCTGCTGCGCGGCGGCGAAGGGGGCCCGTGGGGGATCTTCATCAACACGTACGAGCTGGGCGGTGTCCAGGCGACGCCGGTGACGCTCGAGATCGACGGAGAGCGGAGCAGCTACAAGATCGGTGATCTCGCCGAGCTTCAGATGGAACCGATCAAGAATCCGGTCACCGGCGACGAGATCCGGAGCGGCGTCATGCTGCCCACAGGCCTCGTGTTCAGCGAGGGCTGGTGCGCCGCCTCGAGCGTCTTCCGGGTGAACGACGGGGTGTCGTACGACCACTCGGGCAAGCAGGCCGAGTACGCCCCCTTCGCCTACAAGAACGCTTAGCGGCTAACCGTTCATGCGCCGGCCGGCCTCGGTGAGGACCTCGCCGAGGATCGAGACGATCTCATCGATCTCCGCCGTGTCCGCGACGAGCGGCGGCGAGATCTGCACGACGGGGTCGCCACGGTCGTCGGCGCGGCAGATGAGGCCCGCCTCGAAGAGCCGCGGCGAGAGGAACCCGCGCAGGAGCGTCTCGCACTCCTCGTCCGAGAACGTCTCCCGCGTCTCCTTGTCCTTCACGAGCTCGAGCGCGTAGAAGAACCCGGTTCCGCGGAGATCGCCGACGATCGGCAGGTCGAGGAGAGTCGACAGCTGCTCGTGGAAGTAGTCCTGCTTCTCGGCCACGTGCTCGACGATGCGCTCGCGGCGCATGATCTCGATGTTCTTGAGCGCGATGGCCGCCATGACGGGATGGCCGCCGAAGGTGATGCCGTGGCTGTACATCTCGTGGCCCTCGAGGAAGGGCTCCATCACTGCGTCGCGCGCGATGACGGCGCCGATGGCGGCGTGCGCCGAGGAGAGGCCCTTCGCCGAGGTGATGATGTCCGGGCGGATGTCGTAGCGCTCGGAGCCGAACCAGGCACCTAGCCGTCCGAAGCCGGTGATGACCTCGTCGGCGCAGAGCAGGATCTCGTAGCGGTCGCAGATCTCCCGCACGCCCTTCCAGTAGCCCTCGGGCGGCGTGTAGGACCCACCGGCGTTCTGCACGGGCTCGAAGATGACCATGGCGACGGTCTCGGGCCCGGCCTGCAGGATCGCCTCCTCGAGGTCTTCGAGGAGGAACGCGGTGAACTGCGCCTCGGTCTCCTCCGAAGGGCGGTGGTAGCGGTTCGTGTTGTGCACGTGGATCACGTCGGGGACGAGCGGCTCGAACGGGATCCGGAGCGAGGCGATGCCGTTGATCGAGAGGGCGCCCATCGTCGTGCCGTGGTAGGCGATGCGGCGCGCGACCGCCTTCCAGCGGCGCTGGCTCGGGATCCGCTGCTCGATGCGCTCGCCGGCCGCCATCCGCTCGGCGACCTGGGCGCGCACGTTGTCGCCGCGCGCCGAGTAGTACTGGCGCGCGAGCTTCCAGGCCGACTCGACCGCCTCGGAGCCGCCCGAGACGAAGAAGACGCGGTTCAGGTCGCCCGGCGCGAGCGACGCCACCTCGGCCGCGAGCTCGATCGCGCGCGGATGCGCATAGCTCCAGTTCGTGTAGAAGGGGAGCTCGCGCAGCTGCGCCGCGGCGGCCTCTCCGATCTCGTCGCCGAAGCCGTAGCCGATGTTGACGGCGAAGAGGCCTGCGAGCGCGTCCAGATAGCGCTTCCCGTTGATGTCCTCGAGGTAGCAGCCGTCCCCGCGCACGATGATGGGGATGTCCTCGCCGGTGTAGCTGGACATGCGCGTGAAGTGCAGCCACAGGTGATCCCGGGCGGCTTTCTGCAGCTCGGCGGGGGAAAGCGATGCGACGGGGGTACTCACACTGCTCCTTTCGGTTGACGGCGCCACTGCCACAGTACGTTGACGAGCATGAACGCGATCGCGATGAAGAAGATGGCGGAGCCGATGACGTTGATCTGCGGCGGCACAGCGACGCGGGCTGCGCCCCACACGAAGAGCGGGAAGGTCTGGTCGGCGCCGGAGACGAGGTACGTGATGACGAAGTCGTCCACGGAGAGCGCGAAGGCCAGCAGGAAGCCCGCCAGGATCCCGGGCCAGATGAGCGGCAGCGTGACCTTGTAGAAGGCAGTCCAGGGGTTGGCGAAGAGGTCCGCGGCCGCTTCCTCGAGATGCCGGTCGTAGCCGGCGAGGCGGGCGCGCACGGTCACGACGACGAAGCTGATGTTGAACATGATGTGCGCGATCAGGATCGTCGTGAACCCGAGCGGCACGCTGAAGTTCAAAAACAGCGTGAGGAGCGAGGAGCCCATCACGATCTCGGGGGTCGCCATCGGCAGGAAGATGAGCAGATTCGTGGACCCGTGCCCCCGGAACCGGTAGCGCACGAGAGCGAGAGCCATGAGGGTGCCGATTGCCGTCGCGATGACGCTCGAGAAGAACGCGATGACGAGGGACAGGCGGACGGCGGGTCCGAGTTCGGGGTAGTCGAACGGGTGCATCCAGTTGTCGAGCGTGAAGCCCTGCCAGGTGAAGTTGAATCGGCCGATCGGATCGTTGAACGAGAACGCGATCACGACCGCGATCGGGAGCAGCAGATAGACGAACGCCACGATCGCGAAGGCAGTGAGCGTGTGACGCCGCACGAACGCCCAGACCCGTGTGAGCGCGCTCGGCCGGTGGCGCCGTACGGAGACGGTCTCGACCGCGCTCGTCATGCGACTCCCGTCGTCACGCGCTCGCTGCCGACACTACGCGCGTAGACGATGATCAGCATGAGGATGATCGCCATGAGGACGAAGCTGAGCGCGGCCGCCTGCGGATAGTCGGCTACGTCCTTGAACCGCCTCTGGATCACGTTTCCGATCATCAGCTGTTGCGGCGTCCCGAGGAGCTGGGCGTTGATGAAGTCGCCCGCTGCCGGGATGAACGTGAGCAGCGTCCCCGCGAACACGCCCGGGAGCGAAAGCGGGAATGTGACCCTGAAGAAGGCCTTGGCGCGGTTCGCGTAGAGATCCTCCGCCGCCTCGATGAGCCCGTGGTCGATCTGTTCGAGGCTGACGTAGATCGGCAGCGCCATGAAAGGCAGGAAGTTGTAGGTGATCCCCGCGATGACGGCGGTCGTCGTTGCGAGCAGCCGGCCGTCCGACGAGATGAGGTGCAGGTGCTGGAAGACCGAAACGACGATGCCGTCGTCGGCGAGGATCGTCTTCCACGCGAGCGTCCTGATCAGGTACGTGACGAAGAACGGCGCGATGATCAGGAGCAGCAGGAGGTTCTTCCAGCGGCCCCCGCGGAAGGCGATCCAGTACGCGAGCGGGTAGCTGATGAGGAACGCGATGAGCGTCGCGATCGCCGCGTACTCGAACGAGCGGATGAAGTGGTCCCGATAGAGCGTCCAGGCGTCCGAGTAGTTGTCCCAGGCCCAGGTGAACGTGTAGCCGGAGAAGAGGTCTCCCGACTGCAGCGACGTGTAGCCCAGGTAGTACATCGGCACGAGGAAGAACAGGGCAAGCCAGAGCAGCCCCGGTAGGAGCAGGAGGTACGGTGTGACCCAGCGGTGGCGGTGGAGCAGGCCTGCCCCCTCCCTATGCGCCCGTGACGGTCTGGAACTTCTCCTTGAAGTCCGGGTTGTCCGCGGCTTCCGGATCGAAGGACTTCACGTTCGCGAGCATGTCGTCCGTCGGGAAGATCAGAGGATTCTTCGCGACGTCGGGGTCGAGCTTCAGGAGTTCGTCCTTCGCCCCGTTCACCGGGCAGATGTAGTTCACCCAGTCCTCGATCTCCGCTGCGACCTTCGGGTCGTAGACGAAGTTCATGTACGTCGACGCGGTGAAGACGTCGCCGCCTGTCGGGATGAGCATGTTGTCGGTC
This sequence comes from Actinomycetota bacterium, assembly GCA_046734455.1. GTDB lineage: Bacteria > Actinomycetota > Thermoleophilia > Gaiellales > Gaiellaceae > DATEOR01. The sequence goes on from JBKPRJ010000107.1 coordinate 19,958, forward strand.
CAGATCATCCCGCCGCCCTCGGGAAGGACGAACTCGAGGTCCGGGTTGTCGAGCTGGAGCTGCACGACGTCGCCCGACCACGCCATCGCGGCCGCGACGTTCCCGGACGACAGGTCGTCACCGTAGTCGTTGCCGGTGAAGCGGCGGATCTGACCCGAGTCGACCGCGTCCTGCAGCGTCGCGATCGCCTTGTCGAAGGCGGCCGGGTCGACCGTCGTCGGGTCGTCGCCGTTCGACTGCATGATGAGACCCATGCAGTCGGGCATCTCGGTGAGGCAGGTGACCTTCCCCTTGAGCGCCGGATCGGTGAGGAGCTGTTCGATCGTAGTGACGGGGCCGGTCTCCTTCTTGTTGTAGGCGATTCCGGTCATGCCGGACTGCCACGGAAGGCTGTAGTCGCGGTTCTGGTCCCAGGTGGGGTGCTGGAGCGTCGAGACGAGGTTGGACTCGTTCGGGATCGCGCTCTTGTCCTTCTTCTGGACGTAGCCGAGCCGCACCATCCGTGCGGCCATCCAGTCGGTGAGGACGGTGAGGTCGCGCCCGATGTCCTGGCCCTGCGAGAGCTGGGCCTGGTACTTGCCGAACCACTCCTCGTTGTCGTTGACCTCTTCGATGTAGCGGACGTTCACGCCGCTCTGCGCGGTGAACTCGTCGAGGGATGGGCGCTTCTTGCCCTTCTGG
>JBKPRJ010000108.1:0-22242 GCA_046734455.1 Actinomycetota bacterium
GGCCCGTCCTTGCGTATGAGGATCCACGAACCGAAGTCGGCCAGGCCGCGGATGGGTTCGGGCGGCACACGCCGGGGCGTCTTGCCGGCCGGCACTGCGACGTAAAGGTCCCCAGACGGATAGTCCACGCGGTCGAGAGCAGCGAGAAGCGACTGCGCCTGAGCGCGTGGGAGCCCGCGCGCCTCCCCCGTTTCCGGAAGCGCCGCGAGGTAGATCGACGAATAGGGGTACAGGACGTCGTTCGACTCGACGTGACCACGCAACCAGGCCGCGGGCGTGTCGACTGCACCCCGACTTCCCAGGGCGGCCGTGTAGGTGATGGAGCGCGGATCGTGGATTCCCTGCGTCGAGAGCGCCGCGACGACGGCCAGGCCGACAAGCGGAATCGGCCGGCCGGGGATGCGCGCGACCGCGACGCCCACGAAAGCCGCGAAGAACGGCAGGGCGAAGATCAGATGCCTCGGCGAGAGGTCCGGCGCGCGGCCGGTACGGACGAGCGTGGAAAGGAGCGGCGGCCCGGCGAAGGCAATGAGCCCCCAGGCGACGAGCTCCGGCCGGCGGCGCAGAAGAATGGCTATCCCCCAGGCCGCGAGCACGAGGAAGACGACGAACGTCCAGCCGCTGCCGCCGCCGAAGCCGCGCACGGCGTCCTCGAGCTGATTCCGCGCCTCCGTCCACGTGGCGAGGCGTCCCTTCTGCTCGGAGCTCAACTCGAAGCGATCGGCGAGGCGCAAATCGGCGACCGCGAAGGGGATCATCGCCAGCGCGGCGACCAGCGCGGGCCAGGCGGGGCGCAACGGCCGCCCGCGCCAAAGGACGAGCGCGACGGCGGCTTCGACGGCGGCGACGATCCCTCCGTACGGATGCACCGCCGGCAGGAGCCAGGCCGCAGCGGATGCGGCGGCGACCGTACCCGTCGCCGGCCTCTGCACGCAGCGGACGAAGAGGTCGACGGCGAGCGCGGCCGCGAAGGCGAAGAGCGCGTACATGCGCCCGAAGCTCCCGTAGACGGCGAGCATCCCAGAGGCTGCGGCGACGACCGCAGCGGCGGCTCCGGCGGCGCGCCCGTCGAGCCTGCGGCCGAGGTCGTAGCAGAGCAGCACCGCGCCGACAGCGAAGACGACGGAGACCCAGCGGAGAGCGTCCGCCGACGAGTCGAAGAGGAACGCAAGGTGGACGAGGACGAAATGGAGCGGCGCGCCGCCGCGATCCCACATCGTGGTGGCGATGACCTCACCGAAAGGCCGCGCGGAGACGAGCCCCGACACGGCCTCGTCCTCGAAGAGCGGCTTCGAGCGGACGTCCGGGACGAGCTCGACGAGGAGGTAGGCACACGCGCCCGCCACCGCCCCCCACGCCGCGAGGCGCGGGAGGCTAGCCGACCGACGCACCCGCGCGGTAGACCTGGCCCGGCAGCGCGCGGCCGAGCACGCCTTCGAGCCACTCCGAGACGCCGATGAGCGCGTCGAGGTCGATCCCCGTGTCCACGCCCTCTCCGTGGAGGAGGAAGACGAGATCTTCGGTCGCGATGTTGCCGGTCGCCCGCGGCGCGAACGGGCAGCCGCCGAGCCCGCCCACCGAGGACTCGAACACCTCCGCCCCGGCCTCGAGCGCCGCGTACGCGTTCGCGAAGCCGGTGTTGCGCGTGTTGTGCAGATGCACGCCCAGTCGCGTCAGGAGCTGCGCTCCTTCCGCGAGGAGTTGCTTCACCTGCCGCGGAACGCCAACCCCGATGGTGTCGGCGAAGACGATCTCACCCGCGCCTGCGCCCACGCAGCGCTCGGCGAGGCGGATGACTGTCTCCGGGTCGACCTTCCCCTCGAACGGGCAGCCGAACGAGACGCTGATCGAGACGCTCACAGGCAGATCGGTCTCGATCCCTTCGAGCTCGGCGACCGACTCGTCGACGGTGCGGTTCGCGTTGCGGCGGTTGAACTCGTCCGTGGCGCCGAGCGTGAAGTGGACGGCGTCGAGACCTGCCGCTGAGAGCCGCTCGTAGCCCCTTCCGTTGAGGACGAGCCCCGAGTACTCGACGTCCTCGCGCCGGTCGATGCCGGCGACGACGTCCTCTGCCCCTGCCATCTGCGGCACGCTCTCGGCCCGGACGAAGCTCACCGCCTCGATGCGCGCCAGACCGGCGGCGGCAACCCGGTTCACCAACTCCGCGCGCAGCTCCGAAGCGAGCGTCTCGGCCTCGTTCTGGAGCCCGTCGCGCGGGCCGACGTCGCAGATCGTCACGGAGGCTGCCATAGTCTCGCCGCCGTGAGCGTACCGTTCTTCTCCGGAGAGCACGTCCGCGCTGCGCTCGCTCCCGACGAGGCGGTCGAGGCCGTCCGCGCCGCCTTCCTCGAGCACGCCCGGGGCAAGTGGTTCATGCCTTCGAAGGTCTACGTGCCGGCCCCGCCGGACGGAGATTTCCGCGCCATGCCGGCCATGGGCGCGGGACACACCGTGCTGAAGTGGGTGACGTCCTTTCCGAAGAACCCCGAGCGCGGCCTGCCCACGGTCTCCGGTGTCGTTCTTCTCTCGGATGCGACCACGGGAGAGCTCCGCGCGCTCCTCGACGCGGCCTCGGTGACCGCGCTGCGGACGGGCGCAGCGGCTGTCCTCGCCGCCGAGACGCTCGCTCGGCCAACCCCCGCGCCGGCCACCGTCGTCGGCACCGGCGTGAACGGCCGCGCCGTGGCGCGCACCTTCCTGGCCCGTGGCCGCAGCGTCTCCCTCTGGGACGCGCGCCGCGAGGCAGCAGAAGCCGCGGCCGAAGAGCTCGGCGAGGGCGCGGAGGTCGCCGTCGACGCCGCGGAGGCGCTCTCCGCGGACATCCTCGCCACGGTCACGCCCGGCTTCGAGCTCCTCTTCGAGCCCGGCTCCCTGCACGCGGGCCAGCACGTGAGCCTCATGGGCGCCGACGGGCCCGGGAAGGCCGAGATCGCCGTCGACGAGCTCCTGCGCGCACACGTCGTGTGCGACGAATGGGAGCAGGCGAGCCACAACGGCGAGATCGCCCAGGCGCTCGACCACGGCCTCAAGCGCGAGGATGTCGCCGAGCTCGGGCGCGTCCTCGCCGGCGAGGAGGAAGGGCGCCGCGACGAGCACGAAATCACGCTCTTCGACTCCACCGGTCTGGCCGTCCAGGACCTCGCCGTGGCGCTCGCGATCTACGAGCGCTGGCGTGCCGAGCCGCGCTCGGAACCGTTCAGCGGCGTAGGCGAGCTCGATGTTTGAGGTTACACGCTTCGGGAACGGAAAATCGGATCACGATTGACCCTCCGACGGAGGGCCCTGATCTGACGCCTTCTCCGGCCCCTCACACGAGAGAAAGGGGTGCATCATGGCGGAGATTCGGGATCGCGTTCAGGAGCGATACGGGGGCGCAGAACCTGACGAGGCGGTGATCGAAGAGCCACGGCCGATTCTGCCCGTTGCCGATCCCGCGCCGTTCGGCCTCGGCGCCTTCGCGCTGACGACGTTCATGCTCAGCGGGCACAACGCGGGCTTCATCCCCGACATCGCCTGGGTCGGGCTCGCGCTCTTCTACGGCGGAATCATTCAGCTGCTCGCGGGAATGTGGGAGTTCCGGAACCGAAACGTCTTCGGCGCGACCGCGTTCTCGACGTACGGTGGCTTCTGGCTCGGGCTGGGAAGCTTCGTCCTCCTAATCGAACTGACGTCCCTCGGCGACGCGGTCGACAACACCGACAACGCGCTCGCCTGGTTCCTCGTCTCGTTTGCGATCTTCAACACCTACATGCTCCTCTGGAGCATGCGCGTGAATATCGCCGTCTTCGGCGTCTTCCTCACGCTGGAGGTGACGGAGATCCTGCTCGTGATCGGCTTCTTCAATCTCGCGCACGGCGGCTCGGACACGATCCTCAAGGCCGGCGGCTGGGCCGGGATCGTGACCGCAGCGGTCGCCTGGTACGCCTCGGCGGCCGGCGTCGCGAACAGCCTCTCGCCCACGAGCCTCGTCCCTGTCGGCAAGCCCTTCTGGGGAAGTCTCCCCGCGCCGGCGCGCGCGACGAGCCCGATGCCGCGAAGGTCGGAGGGATAGCAGCCACATGAGCTCTCGAACTGAGACAGGATCTGCAATCGACGCACTGCTCCTGGAGGAGCGCCGCTACGAGCCGCCGGAGGACTTCACCTCCCAGGCGAACGCCGACGCGAACATCTACAACCGCGACTTCGACGAGTTCTGGGAGACGGAGGGCCGGGAGCGAATCTCGTGGTTCACGCCCTTCGAGACGCTCTGCGAATGGGAGCTCCCGTACGCGAAGTGGTATCTCGGCGGCAAGCTGAACGTCTGCTTCAACTGCGTCGACCGGCACGTCGAGGCCGGCAGCGGCGACAAGGTGGCGATCTTCTGGGAGGGTGAGCCTGAGGACGACCGCCGCGAGATCACGTACACGGAGCTGCAGCGCGACGTCGTCCGCTTCGCCAACGTCCTCAAGGAGATCGGCGTCCGCAAGGGCACGCCGGTCGCGATCTACATGGGGATGGTCCCGGAGCTACCCGCGGCGATGCTCGCGTGCACCCGTCTGGGAGCGCCGCACACTGTCGTCTTCGGCGGTTTCTCCGCGGACTCACTCTCCGGACGGATGAACGACATGGAGTGCGAGGTCCTGATCACGCAGGACGCCGGTTGGCGGAAGGGGAACGAGGTTCCGCTCAAGAAGACGGCCGACGAGGCGATGGCGGACGCGCCCGGAGTGAAGAAGTGCCTCGTCGTCCACCGCAAGAACACGGACGCCGGCATGCAAGAGGGACGCGACGTCTGGTACCACGAGCTCGCCGCGAACGCCTCGGACGATCCGAAGTCGTGCCCGTGCGAGGAGATGGACTCGGAGGATCTCCTCTTCCTCATGTACACGAGCGGGACGACCGCCAAGCCGAAGGGGATCGTGCACACGACGGCCGGCTACCTCGTCGGCGTAGCGAGCACGCACCACTACATCTTCGACTTGAAGCCCGAGGATGACGTGTACTGGTGCGCGGCCGATATCGGCTGGATCACAGGGCACAGCTACATCGTCTACGGGCCCCTCGCGAACGGCGCCACGAGCGTCGTCTACGAGGGGACGCCGGACTTCCCCGACAAAGACCGCTGGTGGGAGATCGCCGAGCGCTACGGCGTGACGATCCTCTACACCGCGCCGACGGCTATCCGCTCGCACATGAAGTGGGGGCCGGAGTACGCGGAGCAGCACGATCTCTCCAAGATCAGGCTGCTCGGCTCGGTCGGGGAGCCGATCAACCCGGAGGCGTGGGTCTGGTACCGAGACCACATCGGCGGCGGGCGCACGCCCGTGGTCGATACGTGGTGGCAGACCGAGACCGGCATGATCCTCATCACCCCGCTCCCGGGCGTGACCACTCTGAAGCCGGGCTCGGCGACGAAGCCGTTCCCGGGTGTGGAGGCGGCCGTCTACGACGAGTCCGGGAACGAGGTCGAGCCGGGCAGCGGGGGCTACCTCGTCCTGCGACGGCCGTGGCCCGCGATGCTGCGCGGGATCTTCGGGGACGACGAGCGCTACCGCGAGACGTACTGGTCGAAGTACGACGACGTCTACTTCGCCGGCGACGGCGCCAAGGTCGACGAGGACGGCGACTTCTGGCTCATGGGCCGCGTCGACGACGTCATGAACGTCTCCGGTCACCGTATCTCCACAATCGAGGTGGAGAGCGCTCTGGTCGACCACCCGTGCGTGGCCGAGGCCGCGGTCTGCGGGCGCAAGGACGAGCAGACCGGCCAGGCGATCGTCGCCTTCGTCTCCTTGAAGGGCGGCGAGGAGGCTTCGCCGGAGAGGATGGCGGAGCTCCGCGAGCACGTCGCCGAGAAGATCGGCAAGATCGCGCGTCCGGCGAACCTCGTCTTCACGCCGGAGCTCCCGAAGACGCGCTCCGGGAAGATCATGCGCCGCCTCCTCCGCGACGTCGCCGAGGAGCGGGCCCTCGGGGACACGACGACGCTCGCCGACCCCGCCGTCGTCGAGGAAATCAAGGAGCGGGCGGCGACGGAAGCCTCGCAGGAGTCCTAGCACCTGCCCTTTCGGGCCATGCCCGGGGTCTGACCCCGGGCATGGCCGTCTCGGCCACTAACCCGCGCCACGCGCTAACGTCGCAGTCAGACGGGGAACGACGAAAGGAGAGGGCATGCCACAGGTGACTCACGTGGAGTGGCCGGCGGGAGACGCCGACCGCTTGCAGAGCTTCCTGGAAGGGGTGTTCGGCTGGGAGTTCGGCTCTCCGATGGAGGGCATGGACTACCGGATGGCGCGCACCGGCGAGAGCGAGGGCGCCGCCGTCTACCCTGCCGAGCACCGGGGCCTCATGGTCTATTACAGCGTCGACGACATCGATGCCCACGTCGGCAAGGTGCGCGACTCGGGCGGCGAGGCGAACGACAAGATGCCGGTGCCGAGCATGGGCTGGTTCGCCCAGTGCAAGGATCCGGAGGGGAACTCCTTCGGGCTCTGGCAGACCGATTCGTCGGCGCCGAACCCGGAGGGTTAGCGCTCCATCCACGAATACACGCCTGCTTCTCGCCCGCGATCGCGCTGCGCGCTGCTGCGTCCTCGGTCGCCCCGCTAATTCATTCATTACCGGGGCTTCCTGCGTCCTTCCAGCGCTTGGTGCTCGCGACCGAGAAGCGGGGCAGCACTACCGGAAGGAACGCTCAGCCCTTCTGGAAGATCTCGTAGGTCCGCTCGATCCCCATCCCCACGCGCTCGTAGAGGCGCCAGGCGTCGGTGGGGTTGTTGGAATCGGTCTTGAGCGTCACGCGCGGGAGGCCGCGGCGCTTGAACTCGCCGAAGGTCTGATACATGAGCGCCTTCCCGAGCCCTCGCCCGCGCCAGTCGGGGTGGACGACGAGATCCTTCACGTAGCCCTCGTCCCAATTGAGCGCGGCGGCGACGATCTTGCCGTCGTGAACGGCGAGGAACCAGACGGTGGCATCGAACATCGGATCCTCGAACATGAACCGGCTCCAGTTCTCGAACGTCGCCGGGTGGTGGTGGAACTCCTCGGCGTAGGCAAGGTCGAGCAGGTCCTTGATCTCCCTCGCCTCGGCCTCGTCGCCTCCATACGTCCGCACGGAGACGCCGTCAGGCCACTGCGGCTCGGGGATCTCGTCGGGGAGGTCGATGCCCATGAGCCAGACCTCCCAGACCTTGGAGTAGCCGTTGGCGGCAGCGAAAGCCGGGGCCGCCGGCTCCGTGCTCAGGCCCGTGAGCAGCGTCGGCTGCGCGCTCGCGCGCTTCTCGGCCGCTTGGAGGAGAGCCGTGCCGATCCCGCGGCGGCGGGCGGCGGGCTCGACAAAGATGTCGATCCCGCCTCCGCGCACGCCGGACTCTCCGACGATTCGATCCTGGATCTTCGCCACGAAAAGCCCGTCGGCGCCAGCTCGCGCGTTGGCATACATCTCCGGGCCCATCTCGATCTCGCCGTACGCGCTCTCCTGCCACTCCGCGAAGAGGCGGTAGGTGGTCTCCTCGTCCTCGGGCCGCGCCGGCCTGACTATGAACTCAGCCACGCTCGACCGCCAGGCCGCGGCTTGACCATTCGCTCCACGAGCCCGGATACAGCTTCGCCTCGACGCCTGCCCGCTCGAGCGCCAGCACGGTGACGCAGGCCGTGACGCCCGACCCGCAGTAGACCGCGACCTCGGCGTCGGGGTCGACGGCGTCGGGCTCGGCCGTGTACGGCATGTTCACCGCGCCTGGGATCCGGCCGGCGACGGGATCGATTGGCTCCACCTCGCCGCGGTAGCGCTCCGGGAGGCGCGCATCGACGACGACGAAGTCCGGCTTTCCGAGCCGCGCCGCGATCTCTTCCGCCGAAACGACGTCGTCCACGCGCGGGCGCAGCTGGAACTCGGCCGGCTCGACGCGCTCCTCGCCCGAGCGCAGCGGGCCGAGCCAGTCGTCCAGCCCACCGCGCAGGACGGCGACATCGTCGTGGCCGAAGTGGCGCAGAAGCCACCACAGGCGCGCCGCGCCGCCGTTCATGCCCTGGTCGTAGGCGACGACAAGCGTGTCGTCCCCGATTCCGGCCGCGCCGGCCGCGCGCGCGAACGCCTCGGGCACGGGCAGCGGATGCCGGCCTCCCTTCGCCCCGCCCGGTGGCGCCGAGAGCTCCGTCTCGACGGCAAGGAAGGACGCCCCGGGAATGTGCCCGGCGAGGTAGAGCTCACGCCCGGTCTCGGGATGCCCGAGCTCCCACCGACAGTCGACGAATTGCACCTTCACGGTGCGGAGGCTAACCCGAGACGAGCTTGTAGACCGGGCCGGCGCCCGAGACCGCGAAGAGATCGCCCTTCGAGTTCTCGCCGAACGAGTAGAGAAAGGGGATGGTGAAGCCGAGCGTCTTCCGGTTGCGGAGCGTCCGCGCGTCGGCCGTCTTGATCCAGCTGCTGCCCTCGTCCCCGAAGAAATAACGGCCGCGCTGACCCGGCATGTTCGACCCGCGATAGACATAGCCGCCGATGACGGTCGAGCCGACGCCGCGCCCGTAGTCGTACTTCGGGAAGATCACCTCGCCGGACCCCTTGATGCCCTCGTCCTTGGAGCCGCAGGTGCCGACCAGATCACCCTCGAAGTGGTTCCACCCGTAGTTCTCGGCCGGCAGGCCGACCTTCGATGCCGGCAGGAAGTCGACCTCCTCCCGCGATGTCTGTCCGACATCCCCGATGTAGAGGTCGCCGGTCTTGCGGTCGAACGACCAGCGCCAGGGGTTGCGGAGGCCGTAGCCGACGATCTTCCAGCCGTTCGAGTCCTTGCGGAGCAACTTGCCCAGCTTCGAGTTCAGGTTCTGCGCGCTCTGAGCCGTGTCGCAGCCGTCGCCTCCGTCGCCGAGGCTGAGATAGAGGTGACCGCCGTGATACTGGAGCGTGCCGCCGTTGTGGTTGTCGAAGGGCTGGCTCTGCCGCAGCACCGTCTTCCGCGAGCCGGCCTGCACGTGCCCTAGGCCGCTGTTCAGCGTGTAGCGCACCACGCGGCTGTCTCCGTCGTTGTTCGTGTAGTAGACGAACAGCTTCCGGTCGGAGATCACCGCCGAGAGCAGCCCTTGCTCGCTGCCTCCGGAGACATGGCCGTGAATGTCGAGGACGACGTTCCTCTGGTTCCCTTTCTGGCGACGAATGATCTGGCCGCCCTTCTGGACGACGTAGATCGTCGACCTGGGGACGCTGTGCGGCGCAAAGACCTGGATCGGCGTGTCGAAATTCCCCACGAGATGCTTCTTCACCGCAGCAGCGGGTGCGACCGAAACCGCGAACGCGAGCACGGCGAAGAGGACCCCTGAGACTATGCGGCGCATCGGCTTCAGACGGTAGCGGCCTGTCCGGCGGCCGCGTCCCCCTTCTTGGTCCAGTAACGAACGAGGCCGGCGTACGACTGCCAAAGCGGCCCGGCCTGCGTGTAGGCCGCGGCCGTCTCGGGATCGGTCCCTTCCGCGAGCTCCCGCTCGGCAGCTGCGACGAACTCCTCTTCGCTCGCGCCTCCGCGCACGCGCCCGGCCCACTCGCGGAGACGCCCGCGCGTGCGCTCGATGTGCCCCGCGGGCTCCTCCACGACGCCGAAATGCGGGAGGCAGAGGCGCGCGGGGCTCCGCTCGGCGATCGAGTCGAGCGAGCGCTCCCAGGCCTCGAGGTCGACATCGGGCGGAGGACAAACCGGAGCGATCACCGTCGCGGGCGCGATGACGACGCCCGTGACGTCACCCGAATAGCACGTACCGTCCTCCGAGAGGTACGTGACGTGGTGCGAGGCGTGCCCTGGAGTCGGCCAGGCCTCGAGCCCGAGCGCCTCGTCCCCGACCACGTGGACGTTCTCCTCGGGGATGGGCAGGAGCTCTCCCCAGAGGCGGTCAAAATCGTCACCGTAGAGCCGCCTCGCGCTCGCGTCGAGCCGCGAGGGATCGACGAGATGGGGAGCTCCGATCTCGCTCACATAGACCTGGAGCCCGGGATTCCGGCGGACGAGGGCTCCAGCTGCCCCGGCGTGATCCAGGTGAATGTGCGTCAGGAGGAGGTGGCTCAGGTCCTCGAGGGCGATGCCCTGCTCGCCGAGGCCGGCCTCGAGGGCGTCGAGACAGGACGCCGGCCCGCAGTCCACCAGCGCCGGCTCTTCGCCCGCGAGGAGATACGACGCGATGACCCGCGAGCGCCCTAGATGCTGCAGGTCGATCAGCACCGGGACCAACCTACTTCACGGTGAGCGTCCCCTCCATGCCCGCCGCGCGGTGGCCGTCGACCGAGCAGAAGAACGTGTAGGTCCCCGGCTCGAGGTCGACCGTCGCGCTCGTCGACGAGTTCGTGATCTGCTCGGTGCCCCCGCTCGCGCCGTTGCCCTCGATCCGGACATCGTGCGGAAGCGACGACATGTTCGTGAAGTCGATGGTGATCGATCCCGCGGTGGCGCTCACGTTGGTTTGCTCGAACTTCAGGGCTCCGCTCGGGTCGGCCGAGATCTGCACCGTGGAGCCGCCCCCGCCACCCCCGCCACCTGTCGCGGCCGGCGTGGTCGAGGAGGAGCTTCCCCCGCCGCCACAGGCGGAGAGGGCGAGCACGGAAGCCGCGAGGACAATCCAAAGCGGCAACGCGCGTCTTGTCATCGAATCCCTCCTTCGGGTCGGTTCACTCTACCTACGCCAAAAAGCGCGAAGTAGATGAGGCAGGCTCCGATGACGATGCCCAGCCAGGCCGGGCTCAAATCAGGCCGGATGACGCTGGGGAGCTTGGAATCGGTCGTGCCGCGCTTCACGAGCTGCTCGTTCCAGCCGTCCTGCAGCGCGTTCGCGAGTCCGTAGGTGAGGAGAACTGCGATGTAGATCGAGAGCGCGGTTCCCTCGCCGCTCCTCGGCATCCGGGCGGGAACGCGTGAGAGCAGGAGCGCCGTCAGAGCGAGGAGAATGCCGTCGAGCCCGTGGTGGTGGCCGAGATGAACGGCGTGGAGCGAGGGCTCGCCGCCGAGCGACGGCTTGATCTGCTCGGCGATGAACGGGTCGCCGACCACGGGCGCGTCGTTCACGTAGTAGCCGAGCTCGGCCCAGATCCACGGGAGCGCGACGACGACCAGCACGACCGCGACGACGATCCGTAGCCAGTCGGACCGCTGGAACCGCGCCGAGTCGCCCATGCCTCCGCGCGTCCAGGCGGCCGCGGTGAGGCCGAGCGCGAGGAGCGCGCCGATTCCCGCGAGCGCGTTGACGGGCCTCGCGTCCAGGTCGGCCTGGTCGATGACGCCCGGGAAGCCGATCGTGGCGCAGAGGATCGTCGCGAGGATCGCGGTCGCCGCGGCGAGTCGGGTCCGCAGGCGCGCGACCGAGATCCACGCGAGCGGAACTGCGACGAGCGCGAACGGGAAGCCGACGAACACGAGGACGCGAGACGTTCCACCAACCAAGCCGCCGCCGCTCGTGTGGTAGAGCGATTGGGGCGGAAGGCGCCAGTACGTGACGAGGATCGCGACGGCGACGAGGGCGAAGAGGCCCCAGACCGCAACCGCTTCGAGAAGACCCGGCCGGCGCCTTTGCTCCATTTCGCGGCGAGCCTAGACTAGCCAGGCCATGTCTGCTTCCACGTGCGCGGCCTGCGGCTTCGCCAATCCCGCGGGCGCGCTCTTCTGCGGGAACTGTGGAAGCGCGCTCGGGCGGCCTTGCCCCTCCTGCGCAACCGTCGTCTCGCCGGAGCTCGCGTTCTGCACGTCCTGCGGCGCCTCCCTGGAGGAAGAGGAGCGCGTGGCGGCGGAGGAGCGGAAGGTCATCACCGCGGTCTTCGTCGACCTGGTGGGGTTCACCCGGCGCTCGGAACGGCTCGACCCCGAGGACGTTCGCGCCTTCCTCGCCCCGTACCATGCGCGCGCGAAGGCCGAGCTCGAACGCTTCGGCGGGACCGTCGAGAAGTTCATCGGCGACGCGGTCGTCGCGGTCTTCGGAGCGCCGACCGCCCACGAGGACGACGCCGAGCGGGCGGTTCGAGCTGCGCTGGCCGTCCGCGACGCGATCTCGGAGCTCAATGCCGACGATCCGTCCCTCGGGCTCTCCGTGCGCATCGGCGCGGCGACCGGCGAAGCGCTCGTCAACCTGAACGCGCGCCCGGAGCTGGGCGAGCAGCTGGCGGCCGGCGACGTCCTCAACACGGCTTCACGACTGCAGAGCGCGGCTCCTCCGGACGGAGTCCTCGTGGACGAGGCGACGCACCGGCTCACCGAGGACGCCATCGAGCAGCGCGAGGCCGTAGCGGTGAGCGCGAAGGGGAAGTCGGATCCCGTGGCGGTGTGGGAGCCGGTCGCGCCGAAGGCCCGACTCGGCGTCGACATCGCCTTCCGCGGCGGCGCTCCGCTGGTCGGCCGCGGCGACGAGCTCAACGCGCTCCTCGACGCGGTGGGGCGCTCGCAGCGCGATCGGTCTTCCCAGCTCGTCACTCTCGTCGGCCTCCCCGGGATCGGGAAGAGCAGGCTCGTCTGGGAGCTCTTCTCGGCGCTCGACGCGGATCCGGAGCAATACGTCACCTGGCGGCAGGGGCGCTCGCTGCCGTACGGGGACGGCGTCGCGTTCTGGGCGCTCGGCGAGATGACCAAGGCGCAGGCGGGCATCCTCGAGAGCGACGACGCCGAGGCCGCCGAGGCCAAGCTGCACGAGACCGTCGAGTACGTCGTCGACGACGTCGAGGAAGCCCGCTGGGTGGAGACCCACCTGCGGCCCCTGGCCGGCCTGGGAGGCGGTGCCGAGCCGGGCGGCGACCACGCGGCCGAGGCGCTCGCGGCGTGGCGGCGGTTCTTCGAGGCGCTTGCAGAGCAGCGGCCGCTCATTCTCGTCTTCGAGGATCTCCACTGGGCGGACGAGGGCCTCCTCGACTTCGTCGACCAGATGGCGGAATGGGCAACCGATGTGCCGCTCCTCATCCTGTGCACGGCACGGCCCGAGCTCCTCGACCGGCGCCCCGGCTGGGGCGGCGGCAAGCGGAACGCAACCACGATCTCGCTCGCGCCGCTCTCGCAGGAGGACACGGCGTCGCTCGTCTCCTCCCTGCTCGACGGAGGGCTGCAGAGCGAGCGACGGAGCGAGCTCCTGACGCGCGCGGGGGGAAACCCGCTTTACGCGGAGGAGTTCGTGCGCATGCTCGCGCAGGCCGAGGAGGAGCTGCCGCTGCCGGAATCCGTGCAAGGGATCATCGCCGCTCGCCTCGACACGCTCCCGCCGGACGAGAAGACGCTCGTTCAGGCGGCGGCGATCGTCGGCAAGGTCTTCTGGCCCGGCGCGCTGGGCGAGATGCTGGGCATTTCCCGGGGGGACGTGGAGCGGGCTCTACACGCCCTCGAGCGCAAGGAGTTCGTACGCCGCGAGCGCCGCTCCTCGATCGCCGGCGAGACCGCGTACGTCTTCAGGCACGTGCTCGTGCGCGACGTCGCGTACAGCCAGATCCCGCGCAAGCGGCGGGCGGACATGCACCGGCTCGCGGCAGGCTGGATCGAGGCGCTCGCCGGCGACCGGCCGGAGGACCTGGCCGACATGGTCGCGCATCACTACCTGAACGCGCTCGATCTCGACCGACGCTCGGGCCGGGAGGACCCCGAGCTTGCGGCGCGTGCGCGGATGGCGCTCGCCGAGGCCGGGGACCGGTCGTTCGCCCTCAACGCCTTTCCTGCAGCCGCGCGCTTCTACGAGCAGGCTCTGGCTCTCACTCCCGAGAGTGATGCGGAGCGGCCCCGCCTTCTCCTCGGCTACGGCCGGGCGTTGTTCCATGCGGAGGGGATCGGCAAGGAGTTCCTTCGTGAAGCCGCCGACGAGTTCCTCGAGGCTGGCGATGCCGAGCACGCGGCGCTCGCTCTCGTCGCTCTGGCCGACTTCGTCCAATTCATCGATGGGAAAAGCCAGGAGTCGCAGGCGACCCTTGACCTGGCTGTCTCACTCGTCGCCGAAAGTCCGGCTTCGGCCGTCAAGGCGGGTGTCCTCGCAAACAGAGCCCGCTTCCACATGATCTCCGACGAGACCGACCAGGCGATTCCGCTCGCCGACGAGGCTCTGGCCCTCGCAACCGAGCTAGGGCTCGTGGAGCTGCAGGCGCACACGCTCAACACACGCGGCGTCGCCAGGACGCTGAACGGCGACCTCGGCGGCGTCGAGGATCTCGAGCGTGCCGTCGAGCTTGCCCCGCCGCTCTCCTTCGAGCGGATGCGGGCGCTGCACAACCTCGTGTCGACCCTCGTGGAGCTCGGAGACCTGGAGCGAGGCTTCGCGCTCATGGCGAGCTCCCGCGAGGCAGCTCGACGTCACGGCCATGTGGTCGCGATGGCGTGGGCTGAGACACAGCAGATGGACGAGCTTTACTCGACCGGCGCCTGGGACGAGCTGTTGCTCCGGGTTGAGCAGATGATCGAGACGAGCTCAACCTCACCGGTGGTGATCATCGACGCCTACATCTTCCGGGCCCAATTGCGGCTCGCCAGGGGAGACGTCGAGGGCGCCCTCGAGGATTCCATCCGGCTGCTCGAGGATGCGCGGGCGCAGGGGGATCCGCAGGTCGGCTTTCCGGCCCTTGCGGCTCGCGCACACGTTCTCTACGAAGCGGGTGAGGAGGAGGAAGCCGCCGCGGCCGTCGATGAGCTCCTTCGACGCTGGCGTGTAAGCCCGAGCTCACCACCGGGCCCCTGGGTCGCTGAGATCGCCCACGTCCTCGAAGGGCTCGGGCGGGGCGCCGAGCTCAGCGAGGCCAGCGCCGAGGTCCGCCTGCGGACGAGATGGCTCGAGGCGGCTGAGTCGCTCGCGCGCGGCGATGCCGTTCGTGCCGCCGATCTCTACGAGGAGATCGGGGCGCGCGCGTACGCCGCACGCACGCGGCTCCGCGCCGCGGAGCAGCTCATTTCGACAGCCCGGCGCACGCAGGCAGCGGCGCAGCTGGAGCTGGCGCTCGTGTTCTTCCGTGCCGCAGGCGCCGAGCGCTACATCCGCCGGGCCGAGGCTCTGCTCGCGGTCAGCTAGTCGTCGTCGCGGTCGAGGTCATCGTCTTCGAGCAGGAGGATCGCCGCAGGATCGGGCTGCTCGTCACACACGGTGACGGCCCACTTTCCGCCTCCGTGCTTGCTCTTGAACTTCGAGATGACCTTTTCGCCCGGCCTCAGGGGATGAGGGTCGGGATTGAGGGGGCGCCACCAATGGGGGGCCACCGCAGACCTCCTTGTTCGAGGACGTTCGCTCCGGCGATCATCCACCACCAATGCGTGGAGGGCAACCCGACCTCTTAATCACCCTTTTCAGGGAGGGGAGCGGCACTCCGAGCCGCAAGAATTCAGGGTTAGACAGCTTTTCGGGAAGGATGCTGCGGTCGATGGGAGTACTGCGAGAACAAGTCGCTCGTGACGACGCGTCCATGACGCCCTCCACTCGCCCTGCGCTGACTCGGGTCGACACGCTGGTCGACTCCTATCGCCGCCTCGCGGACGTCTTCCACGTCGTCCTCTCCGAGCAGCAGCTCGACGCCGTCCTCGAGCGGATCGCCGACACGCTGGTCGATCTGATTCCCTTCGACGCGTTCACGATCTACCAGGCGGACGAGTCCCGCCGGGTGCTCATCCCGCTGATGTCGAGAGACAAGTGGGCGGACGAGATCATGGGCGACCAGCCCATGTACGGCGAGGGCATCACGGGCTGGGTGGTCGAAAACCGCGAGCCCCAGCTCGTGAACAAGGCCCATCTCGACCCGCGGGTAAAGGTCGTCCCCGGCACTCCCCCGGACGAGCCCGAGGCGCTCATCTCCGTGCCCCTCGTGGCGCGCGGGACGATCAAGGGCGCGCTCAACGTCTATCGCCTCGGCGAGGACGCGGCCTTCACCGAAGAGGAGTTCGACCTCGCCCAGCGCTTCGGCGATGCGGCCGCGCTCGCCCTCGACAACGCGCAGGTCCGCGCGGGGCTCGAGCTCGAGGCACAGACGGACTCCCTGACCGGCCTCTACAACCACCGATACTTCCACGACCGCCTGCGGGCCGAGCTGAACCGCATCAGCCGCGCACACGACTCGATCGCCGTGCTCATGCTCGACATCGACGACTTCAAGCGCGTCAACGACATCTACGGCCACGGCACCGGCGACCAGGTGCTCGTCGCGCTCGCCGACATCCTGCGCCAGACCGTGCGCGCCTCGGACGTGGTCTGCCGGCTCGGCGGGGAGGAGTTCGGCGTCATCATGGCCTCCTGCGACGCGGGCGACGCCATGGGTCTCGCCTCGCGCCTGACCGAGCGCATGCTCACGGAGGAGTTCGAGCAGGCGGGCCGGCTTACGCTCTCCATCGGCATCGCGCAGGGCCCCGAGCACGCGATGAACCCGCGCGAGCTCGTCGCCTGCGCGGAGTCGGCCATGATGGCCGCCAAGGCCCGCGGCAAGAACCAGAGTGTCCTCTTCGACGACACGGCCACGGAGCGCCCCAGCGGCAGCGGCCGCGAGGACGTCCGCTCCACCGCCCACCTGAAGATGCTGCAGAGCCTCGCGGGCCGGCTGAACCGCCTGAACGACATGCGCGAGATCGGCTCGGTGATCGTCAACGAGCTCCGCGGGCTCATCGATTACCACAACTGCCGCGTGTACATCGCCGACGGAGAGACCCTCTCCCCGATCGCCTTCAAGGGCACCCTCGGCCAGTACACGGAGGAGAGCGCCGAGGATCTCACCTGCAAGTTCGGCGAGGGCTTCACGGGCCGCGTCGCCGAGACCGGGCGCTCGCTCCTGCTCAAGAACGCGATGGACTGCGAGTTCGCGGTCACGATCCCGAACACCGAGGACATCGACGAATCGGTCGTAGCCGTCGCGCTCAAGTACGGCTCGCGCGTGACCGGCGTCGTCGTCCTGACCAAGCTCGGAATCGCCCAGTTCGACGAGGACGACGTCCGTCTCCTCGAGGTGCTCGCCGGCCACGCCTCCGTCGCGTTCGAGAACGCACGCCTCTACGAGGCCGAGCGGAAGGAGGCGGAGCGAGCCAAGGAGTCGCTGTGGATCGCCAATGCGCTCCTCGACTTCAGCCGCGAGCTTGCGACCGTCGAGGGCATGGACGACGTGCTCGGCCGCATCGTCGAGCTCACCGCCCACTCGCTCGAATCGCCGCGCGTCTCCGTCTGGCTGGAGGACTCCGCCGGCGGCAATCTCACCCCGCGCGCGTTCTGGGGCTACCCCGGTGAGATTCGCGCCCACACCGAGAAGCTGAGCTATCCGCATGCACTCGCGAGCACGTTCCTCTCCGCGTCCGAGCCTTTCACGATGGGCTCCCAGGAGCTCTCGGCGATCGACGGCGTCCCCGACCCGGAGTCGAACTACGCCGTCGCCCCCCTCCACTTCGAAGGCGACCGCCTCGGGTGCATCGTCGTCGTGGACAACCACGGCTTCAGCCCTCGGACCATGCGGCTGTTCGCTGGCATCGCCCATCAGGCGAAGCTCGGGATCCAGAACGCCGGGGCCTACGACAACCTCGAGGAGACGTTCTTCTCCACGGTGGAGGCGCTCGCGAACGCCCTCGAGGCGAACGACGAGTACACCTCCTCCCATGCGCGCTGGATCACCGACATGGCGCTCGAAGTCGGCCGCGAGCTCGGGCTCGACGCCGGCGCCCTCAAGCGCCTCGAGCTCGGCGCCCTCTTCCACGACATCGGCAAGATCGGCATCCCCTCGACGATCCTGCTGAAGCCCGGCCCGCTGACGAAGCGGGAGCGGGCGATCATGGAGACGCATCCGGAGCTCGGCGAGCGCATCCTCGCCCCGATCGCGCGGCTCGAGAGCGTGCGCCCGATCGTGCGCCACTGCCACGAGCGCTGGGACGGCAAGGGCTATCCCGATGCGATCGGTGAAAGCGACATTCCGATCGAGTCCCGCGTCATCTTCGTCTGCGACGCCTTCCACGCGATGACGACCGACCGCCCGTACCGCGGCGCCAGGTCCTTCGACGAGGCCCGCAAGGAGCTCGAAGGCGGCGCGGGGAGCCAGTTCGACCCCGAGGTCGTCGCAGCCTTCCTGCGCCTCGCCCCGACGGCGCTCCAGGCACACCCCCTCTAGCGACTGTCTCCTTCGGACACGGCCGGGGTCTGACCCCGGACGTGTCCCTTTT
This sequence comes from Actinomycetota bacterium, assembly GCA_046734455.1. Classification (GTDB taxonomy): domain Bacteria; phylum Actinomycetota; class Thermoleophilia; order Gaiellales; family Gaiellaceae; genus DATEOR01. The sequence continues at coordinate 18,087 of JBKPRJ010000108.1, forward strand.
CGCCAGCAGCGCCGGGCTGCAAGCTACGCGCAACGTCCGCGTTCATGCGGCGAAGCGTCTCCTTCGGCCACGTCCGGGGTCTGACCCCGGACATGGCCCTTAGGATCGGCGGCGTGGACGAGCCGCTGAACACCTGGGACTTCGAGCGCCTCGCCGAAGGCAAGGTCGCGGCGGGCCCGTGGGGCTACGTCACGGGCGGGGCCGGAGACGAGCGCACGATGGCGGAGAACGTGGCCGCATTCCGGCGCTGGCACCTGCGACCGCGCATGCTCGTCGACGTCGCTTCGGTCTCGACGAAGGTGACGATCCTGAACGACGAGGTGTCGATGCCGGTCCTCGTCGCGCCGACGGCGCTCCAGTACCTCGCCCACCCGGACGGAGACCTCGCGATGGCGCGCGGCGCGGCAGCGGCGGGCACGATCATGTGCCTCTCCACGCTGGGCGGCGCGTCGCCGGCCCAGCTCGCGCAGGCGGCGCCGGGCGCTCGGCAGTGGTTCCAGCTCTACTGGTCGCGCGACCGCGGCTTCACGCAGTCCCTCGTGGAGTCGGCGGCGGACGCGGGCTTCGAAGCCATTGTCCTCACCGTCGACTTCCCTTCTGCAGGCCGACGGGAGCGCGACATCCGCGCCGCGTTCGAGATCCCCCCCGACCTTCCGCTCCCGAACCTGGCCAAGCACCTCGGCGGCGGCGACTTCCACGCGACGCTGGGTCAGGTCGTCGACCCCAGGGTCACGTGGCGCGACCTTGAATGGCTCCGCTCCGTCTCGTCGCTTCCCCTCCTCGTGAAGGGGATTCTCACCGAGGAGGACGGGCAGCTCGCCTGCGAGCACGGCGTTGACGGCGTCGTCGTCTCGAACCACGGCGGCCGCCAGCTGGACGGTGCACCGGCAAGCCTCGACGCTCTGCCTGAGGTCGTCGAGGCGGTCGCGGGGCGCTGTCTCGTCCTCATGGACGGAGGCATTCGCCGCGGCACGGACGTCGCCACGGCGCTGGCGCTCGGAGCGCAGGCGGTACTCGTCGGCAGGCCCGCTCTCTGGGGCCTCGCCGTCGACGGCGAGAACGGCGTGCGCCGCGTCCTCGAGCTCCTGCGCGCCGAGATCGAGCTCGCCCTACGGCTGCTCGGCTGCGCGACCCCGAGCGCGATCACGCGCGCGCACGTGGGCCGGAATCCCGCCTAGCCGACGGACAGCGTCATGGAGCCGACTCCGTTCGACTGCGGGTCGACGAAGATCGAGTAGACGCCGGTGCTCGGAAGCGAGAACGTCAGTGTCTTGCCAGTTGTCCCGAAGTTCGTGGGTGAGACGAGCGTGGTGCCGTCCGGCCGCAGGACGGAAACCTTGGCCGAGCTGCAGCAGGACGTGCCGATGGTCACGGCGGTCAGCTTCAGGCTCACCGTCCGGCCCGCCGTTCCAGAGAAGGTCCTCCAGCCGTTGAGCCCGGGCACGTCGAGGGTGAGCGTCGACGCCGGTCCGCCGGGGACGAGCGTCCCGGTGGGATCGGGGGGCACGTCGTAGAGCGTCACCCTCGCCGAGCCGACGGCGTTGGACTGCGGGTCGAGGACGATCCAATAGGTGCCCGTCTGTGGCAGTTGCTTCGTGTCGACGAACCCCCCCGTGGTGCCGAAGTTCGTCGCGGAGAGGAGCGTCGTGCCGTCCGGCTTCAGGATCGAGACCTTCGCCGAGGAGCAGCATGACGAGCCGATCGTGACGTCGGTGAGCTTGAGGCTGATGCGCCGGCCGGCCGTCCCGCTGAAAACGACCTCGGCGTTCTGGCCCGGAACGCTCATCGCGACGGAGACGGGCGCGCCGCCCGGCGCGACGGTCGCCTCGGCATCTGGCGGAACGTCGTACAGCGTTGCGGTGGCGCCTCCCACCGAATTCGCCTGCGGGTCGATCTCGATCCGGTATGGGCCGGTGAGCGGCAGCGTCCTCGTGTCGATGAAGCCGCCGTTCGTCCCGAAGTTCGTCGGGGAGAGGAGCGCGGTGCCGTCGGGCCGGAGGATCGACACCTTCGCGGAGGAGCAACACGAGGAGCCGATCGTCACGTCCTCGAGCTTGAGGCTGACGCGCTCGCCGGCGGAGGCGAAGAACGTCAGCGCGGCATCCTGGCCCGGAACGCTGGTCTCGACGGAGGCGGGGTCTCCGCCGGGCTCGATCGCCGCCTCGTCGTCGGCGGGAACGTCGTAGAGCGTCAACGTCACCGATCCGACGGAGTCGCCCTGCGGGTCGACCACGATGCGGTACGAGCCGGTCAACGGCAGCGTTCGCGTGTCCACGAAGCCGCCTCTGGTGCCGAAGTTCGACGGCGCGACCAGCGCGACTCCGTCCGGGCCGACGATGGAGAGCGAGGCCGAGGAGCAGCACGAGCTCCCGATCGTGACGTCGGCTATATCGAGGCTGATGCGGTCCCCCGCGGCGCCGTCGAAGGTGAGCCGCGCCTTGTCGCCCGGACTCGAGACGGTGACGGTCTCTGGGTCTCCGCCGGGGACGATCGGCGGCGCCGACATCGCGGTCCCCGACACCGAGCGGGAGTCGGATGCGCCGCCCGCAGTCGCAGTCGCCACGAGGTCGACCGGGCCCGCGACCGACGGGCTGAAGCTGCCCGTGTAGAGCCCGTCGCCCCGCGGCGTGAGCGCCACGGACTCGCCGTTCGCCGTGAGCCCGACCGCGGCGCCCGCAGGGTCGCCGCACGCAGCGCCGAGAACCGTGACGGAGACGGGCTTGCCGACATCCACGTCGAAGCCGGCGGACGGTGACTCGATCCAGACCTGGGCCCCGCTTCCGCAGGTCACTGCGGAGCGCGCGTTCAGCCGGCCTCCCGTGGAGCTGAGCCCGGCGAACGACGCATTCGGGTCGACCGTGCGCAGGAGAAGCGTCTTGAGGCCGACGGCGCTCGCCGAGGGGAACGCGGCCTTCGCGAGCGCGGCCACGCCGGTCGCATGCGGCGCGGCCATGGACGTCCCGTCCAGGAACCGATACGAGCCGCCGGGCCACGTGGAGTAGATGTTCGTTCCCGGCGCGGCGAGGTCGACCGAGCGCGTCCCGTAGTTCGAGAACCAGGCACGCACGTCGTTCTGGTCGGTCGCGCCGACGGTGAGGACGTTGGGGACATCGAAGCCGGACGGATAGTCCGGCCGTGCGTCGGTGTCCCTCGCGCTGTTCCCTGCGGCGGCCACGAACAGGGAGCCGTGCGCGTCTGCGTCGACGATCGCGTCCTCGAGCGCCTGGGAGAACTCCTCCCCACCCCACGAGTTGTTGGAGACGACTGCGCCCATCCGCGTCGCGTAGAGGATCGCCCGCACCGCGTCGTCGGCCGTTCCTTCGCCGTTCGCGGCGATGAACTTGAGCGGCATGATCCGCACGTTCCAGTTGACGCCGGCAACGCCGAGCCCGTTCGAGCCCACGGCGCCGATCGTCCCCGCGACGTGCGTCCCGTGCCCGTGGTCGTCGAACGGATCGTTGTCGTCGTTCACGAAGTCCCAGCCGTGGACGTCGTCGACGTAGCCGTTGCCGTCGTTGTCCACGCCGTCCGACGCACAACCCGGGCACGACTCGCCCGGGTTCGTCCAGATGTTCGCGGCGAGATCGGGGTGGTGCCAGTCCACGCCCGAGTCGATCACTGCGACGACGACGGACGCGCTTCCCGTGCTGGTCGACCACGCCTCGGCCGCGTCGATGTCGGAGTCGGCGGTCCCCGTTGCCGTCTTGACCGTCTGGCCGGTGTTGTTCAGCCCCCAGAGCTGGCCGAAGGAGGGGTCGTTGGGAAGCGTGTCGACGGCGTAGACGGCGTCGGGCTCGGCGAAGCGCACGCGTGGGTCCCTGCGCAACACGTCCAGCGCACCGGCCCTGTCGGAAGCGGGCACCGACGCCACGAAGGTGCGAATCGGCTTCAGGCGGGCATTCGCAGTCGCGTCGGCAGCGTTGAGCGCGGCGCGCTGCGCGTTCAGGCCGACGCCGGGGTCGAAGCCCACGAGGATCCGTGCAAGGGGCGTACGAGGGTGCTGCGCAGAGGATGCGGGCGCAACGAGAAGGACTGCCGCCGCCAGCGCCAGCAGGATCGCCGCAGGACCGACCGATCTCGGTCCCATGGATCGAGCGTAGGTGCGCCCTCAGGCTCTTACAAGGCCCCTTCCGAGGGACTAGCGGTTAGTGGAGCC
>JBKPRJ010000109.1:0-24089 GCA_046734455.1 Actinomycetota bacterium
CCCGCCCGGTGCTCGCGGATGACGTACGCCGCGAGGGAATCCATCTTCGAGAGCGACTGGTGCTGGTCGGAGTCGCCACCGCCGCCGAAGATCCGCGCGAAGAATCCAGGCTTCTTCTTCGGCGGCTGCTCCCCGGTCTCGGACACGGGGCGATTGTATCCTGGCGTCCGTGCCGTCCGAGCCAGCGGGCACGCGATTCGCCGAACGGATCTTCCACGGAGTCGGGGAGGACGGCGGGCGCGAGGAGATCGTGATCTGGATCGAGCGCCGCCAGGGAGCAATGTGGGCGGTCGGCCGCGCGATCGACCCGAAGAACCGCTCCATCCCGGTCGCGCGCCCCGACGACTACATCTTCGAGGGCTATGAGCTCGGGGACGCGCTGGAGGCGGCGAACAACGCTCTCTCCGACGATCTCGAGGTCTCGGCCGAGGACGGCATCGAGGAACGCGTGAAGCGCTTCAACGAGGAGGAGCTACTGAAGCCTCTCGAGCGCTGGTTCTTCGGCCATAGCCCCGGTTAGGAAACTCCGATCCGCTCCGCGAGCTCGCGTGAGATCGCGTGCTCGCTCCCCTCGACGTCCACGGTGAGCGGCCCGCCGAAGGGCTCCGACTTCCGCATCGTCACGAGCTGGCCGGGGACGAGGGTGAGGCCGGCGAGGTAGCGCAGGAGGTCGGCGTCGCCGTCGGGCACGCGGCGCACGGTCGCCTGCTCGCCGGGCTCGAGGACGTCGAGGGAGCGCAGCTCCTGCAGCGCCACGTTGAGGCGCGCGTCGGGGATGGGGTCGCCGTGGGGGTCGTGGGTCGGGTAGCCGAGCTGCTCGTCGATCCGCGCTTCGAGCTCCTCCGAGATGACGTGCTCGAGACGGTCTGCCTCGTCGTGCACCTCGTCGATCGGGACGCCGAGCGTCTCGGCGAGATACTGCTCGAGCAGCCGATGGTGCCGGATCACCTCGAGCGCGATCTTCGTGCCCGCGTCCGAGAGCTCGACGCCGCGGTAAGGCGCGTGGTTGGCGAGGCCGAGCGCGGCGAGCTTCTTCACCATCGATGTGACGGAGGACGGGGCGACGCCCATCTCCTTCGCGATCGCCGTCGTGGTCGCCCGCTGGCCGGACGACTGGAGCTTGTAGATCTCCTTGAGGTAGTCCTGGATCGCGACCGAAAGCTCAGGTTTAGGCACGTCTCAATTTTAGGGGGCTAGTATGAGAGCATGTTCGATCGCGTGACGACGAAGGCGCTGCCACTCGCCAATCGCTACGCGGAGCACGCGCCGATGGCGGCGACGTGCTGTAACGCGTGCCGCACGTGTGTGCAGACCAACGCCCTCGCCGCCCTGGCCGCGGCCGGCCTCTGGGTCGTGTCGTGCGCGCGCCGCCCGTTTCGCCGCTCCGCCTGACGGCACCCCGCACACACGCGCGGCCACGTTGTTACCCTCGCGGCCTTGCTCATCCGACTGGGGCATAGTCCGGACCCGGACGACGCGTTCATGTTCTGGGGGCTCAGTGCGGGCGTCGTCGACACCGGCGACTTCTCGTTCGAGCATGTTCTTGAGGACATCCAGACCCTGAACGAGTGGGCCCTCGAGGGCCGTCTCGAGGTGACCGCGATCTCGCTGCACGCGTATCCGTTCGTGCAGGACCGCTACGCGATCCTCCCGCACGGGGCAAGCATGGGCTCCGGCTACGGGCCGATCGTCGTCTCGCAGGAGCCCCTCAGCCGCGCCGACCTCAAGGAGATCGAGATCGCCGTGCCCGGGCGAATGACGACTGCGTTCCTCGTCCTGCGCATGTACCTCGGAGACGACTACCGCTTCCGTGAGGTGCCGTTCGACCAGATCATCGACGAGGTGAAGTCGGGCCGCTCGCAGGCAGGCCTTCTCATCCACGAGGGGCAGCTGACGTACGAGACGCACGGGCTCCACAACGTCGTCGATCTCGGCGAGTGGTGGCTCCTCGAGACCGGGTTGCCCCTTCCGCTCGGAATCAACGTGGCACGGCGAGATCTCGGCGACGACATGCTCCACGACCTCTCCGAAGTGCTTCGCGCCTCGATCGCCGCCGGGCTCGAGTCGCGCGAGGAGGCGCTCTCGTATGCGCTCCAGTACGGCCGCGGCCTCGACCGCCGCCTGGCCGACCGCTTCGTCGGGATGTACGTGAACCGGCTCACCGAGGACTACGGCGACGAGGGTCGGGAAGCCGTCGGCGAGCTCCTCCGCCGCGGCGAGCAGATCGGCGCCTTCGAGCAGCCCGTCCGCGTCGACTTCGTCTCTTAGGGACACGTCGCCGCGAGACGACGGGGTCTGACCCCACTGTCCATTAGGGCCATGTGCGGAACCTGATCCGGCCCTGTCCGGAACGGGCACCGGCCATGGCCGAAAAGGGCCAGGAACGGATCGTCTCGAAGAGACGGTGGGGTCAGACCCCAGTGTCTTCTTGGGCCACGTCCGGGGTCAGACCCCGGCCATGGCTCAAAGGGACACGAAAAGTAGACTGGCCTCGTGGCTGAAGCCGTCGTTCTGTCCGCGGTTCGAACGCCGATCGGTCGCTACGGCGGGGCGCTATCCGACGTCCGTCCGGACGACCTCGCCGCGCTCGTCATCCGCGAGGCGGTCGAGCGCGCGGGCGTCGATCCGACGCAGATCGAGGACGTCTACTTCGGCGCCGCGAACCAGGCCGGAGAGGACAACCGCAACGTCGCCCGTATGGGCGCGCTTCTGGCCGGGCTCCCGCAGGAAGTGGCGGGCGTGACGGTCAACCGGCTCTGCGCGTCGGGCCTCTCCGCGGTCGTCGGCGCCGCGCATGCCATCCGCGCCGGAGACGGCGAGCTCTTTGTCGCCGGCGGAGTCGAGTCGATGTCGCGCGCGCCCATCGTCCGCGCCAAGCCCGAGTACGGAGACGGCGCCGAGTGGGACACGACGCTGGGCTGGCGCTTCCCCAACCCGCGCATGGAGGAGATGTTCCCGCTCGAATCCATGGGCGAGACAGGGGAGAACGTCGCCGAGCGCTACGGGATCACGCGGGAAGACCAGGACGCGTTTGCGCTCCAGAGCCATCAACGCTGGGCGGCGGCACAGGAGGCCGGGCGCTTCGCCGACGAGCTCGTACCGGTCGGCGACGTCGGGCGCGACGAGCATCCGCGGCCGGACACGAGCCTGGAGAAGCTCGCCACGCTCCGGGCCGCTTTTCGCCAGGGCGGGACGATCACGGCGGGCAACGCGAGCGGGATCAACGACGGGGCCGCAGCGCTCGTCCTCGCCAGTGAGGAGAAAGCGCGCGCGCTCGGCGTCGAGCCCCTCGGCCGCTTCATCGCGAGTGCCGTCGCGGGAGTGGATCCGCGCTACATGGGCGTCGGCCCGGTACCCGCGGTGCGCAAGCTGCTCGCACGCGCCGGGATCGAGGCCTCGGACCTGGATCTCGTCGAGCTGAACGAGGCCTTCGCCTCGCAGAGCCTTCAGGTGATCCGCGAGCTGGGGCTCGACCCGGAGCGCGTGAACGTGAACGGCGGCGCGATCGCGCTCGGCCACCCGCTCGGCATGAGCGGCGCGCGCCTCGTCGTCAGCCTGCTTCACGAGCTGGGCCGCCGCGAAGGGCGCTACGGGCTGGCTACGCTCTGCGTCGGCGTCGGCCAGGGCCAGGCGGCCATCTTCGAACGAGACGGAGGGAACTGATGGCGATCGCGACCAGGGACTACGGCCTCTTCATCGGGGGAGAGAGCGTCGAGGGCGACGAGATCCGCGAGCTCCAAGAGCCCGCAACGGGAGCGGCGCTCGGGCGGGCTGCGATGGCGTCGCCCGCGGACGTCGACCGTGCCGTCGAGGCCGCGCGCGCCGCGCTCGAGGGCCCTTGGGGGAAGACCCCGCCGAACGAGCGCTCCCGCCTCATCCACGCGCTCGCCGACGCGATCGTCGCCGACCGCAAGGAGCTGGCCGAGCTCGAGACGCGCAACGTCGGGAAGGCCGTCACGTCCGTGAAGGGCGAGGTCGCCGTCTCGGCCGAGTACTTCCGCTGGTACGCCTCCGCGATCGCCACCATCGCCGGCCGCGCGGTACCGATGGGCGGTTCCGTTCTCACGTACACGCTCAAGGAGCCCGTCGGCGTCGTCGCGCAGATCGTCCCCTGGAACTACCCGTTCATGATGACCAGCTGGAAGCTGGCGCCCGCCCTCGCCGCCGGCTGCACGGTCGTCCTCAAGCCGGATCCGGCGACGCCCCTTACGGCGCTTCGCCTCGCCGAGCTCGCCGTCGAGGTCGGGATCCCGGCCGGCGTCGTCAACATCGTCCCGGGTGACGGGCCGACGACGGGCTCGCACCTCGTTACGCACCCGGGCGTGGACAAGGTCGCGTTCACGGGCTCGACCCGGACCGGCTCGGAGATCATGCGGCTCTGCGCGGAGCCCGTCAAGCGCGTCTCGCTCGAGCTCGGCGGCAAGAGCCCGAACCTCTTCTTCGCGGATGCGAACCTCGACGCCGCGATCCCGAGCTCGGTCTACGCCGTCTACTACGCCGCGGGTCAGAGCTGCGACGCCCGCTCCCGTGTCTTCGTCGAGAAGCCCCTGTACGACGAAGTGGTCAATCGCTTCGCGGAGACGGCAGACCGCATGAAGACCGGGGACCCCTTGGACGAGGAGACGCAGATGGGCTCGTTGATCTCCCAGGCCCACCGCGACAAGGTGCACGGGTTCGTGGAGGCCGGACGCGAGGAGGGCGTGGAGGTCGTCACGGGCGGTCATCCGCTCGACGGCGACGGCGCCTTCTACCCGGCAACCGTGCTCGCGAAGGTCGACAACACGATGAGCGTCGCGCAGGAGGAGATCTTCGGCCCGGTCGTCTCGGTGATCCCGTTCGAGGACGAAGCCGAGGCGGTACAGCTCGCCAACGACGTCCAGTACGGGCTCGTGGCGACGGTCTGGACGGGCGATCCGGCGCGCGGCCACCGGCTGGCGCGCCAGATCAAGGCGGGCACGATCGGGATCAACTGCCCGAACACCGCGTTTCCCGGTCTTCCGTTCGGGGGCTACAAGCAGTCGGGCTTCGGGCGGGAGAACGCCCTCGAGACGCTCGAGATGTACCTCGAGACGAAAAGCGTGCTCACCTGGACCGGTGCGAAGCCGGTCAACCCGTGGGGCCTCTAGCCCGCGCCGGGCTTCTCCTCGGACTGCTCGCGGCCGCGACAGGCTGTGGAGCCGACGGCCCGACCGGCGACGACGCCCAGGCGAGCGCGGCGCTGTACGACCTCACAGTCACCTTCTGGCCCCAGGGGAAAGACGGTCCGAGCAGGACGGCCTCGCTCACCTGCGACCCGAACGGCGGCACCCATCCCGACCCCACCAAGGCCTGCGCCGCGCTTGATGCGCACCCCGAGGCGCTGCACCCGGTTCCCGGAGACGTCGCGTGCACGGAGATCTACGGCGGCGACCAGGTCGCCGAGGTGACCGGCGTCAGCCCGGAGAGCGGTTCGATGCGGGCGATCCTGAATCGCACGAACGGCTGCGAGATCGCCCGCTGGGAGACGCTCGCGGCCGTGGTCGAGCTTCCCGCCTAGCGCCTGAGGACGAGCACGGCGCCGACGGCGAGGAGCACGAGACCGGCAACGCGGGCTGCGGTGAGCGGGATCCGGTCGAGCCCGAAGAACCCGAAGTAGTCGATCAGGACGCCCATGGCGAGCTGGCCGGCGATGAGGAGACCGATCGTCGCGAAGGTCCCGATCCGCGGCGCGGTGAACGTGATCGTGAGGACGACGATCGCGCCCATGGCGCCGTTGAGCCAGAGCCAGGCCGGCTCTCGGAAGCCGGCGGCCACGCCCCCGAAACCTTGCCGCGCGACGAGCACGATCGAGCAGACGATGAGGGCGGCGCCTAGGGAGCCGAACGCCGTCGCCTCGAGAACGCCGATCCGTTTCCCGAACGCGCCGCTCACGGCGACCTGAATCGACCCGGCCACCCCGGCGACGAGTGAGAGGAAGATTGCGACGCCGCTCGCTGACACGGCGGCGAGCATACCCCGGCCGTTTGCGCCACGAAGGCCGAAGAAAGCCGTTTCCAGCAGTTGTAAACTCCGCGAATGTCGCTGCAAGAACGGAACGCGACGGACAAAGTCGTCGAGGCGCGCGAGCGCTACGTGGCCGCGGGTGTCTCCACTCCGCCGCTCGTCGTCGCCCGCGCCGAGGGCGCCCGGGTCGAGGACGTCGACGGCAACACCTACATCGATTTCGCAGGCGGGCTCGGCTGCCAGAACACGGGGCACGGGCTCCCTGCGGTCGTCTCTGCGATCCACGAACAGGCCGATCGCTACCTGCACCAGTGCTTCATGGTCGGAATGTACGAGCCCTACGTCGAAGTGTGCCGGCGGCTCGCAGGGCTCTCCCCATGCCGCGGCGAGGAGCAGAAGAGCATCCTCCTGAACTCGGGCGCCGAGGCTGTCGAGAACGCCGTGAAGATCGCACGCGCCGCGACGGGCCGGCCGGCCGTCGTCGCGTTCGACCGCGCGTTCCACGGCCGCACGCTCCTGACGATGACGATGACGAGCAAGGTCGTCCCGTACAAGCGCGGGTTCGGGCCGTTCGCGCCCGAGGTCTACCGTGCGCCCGCGCCCTATCCGTACAGGGGCGTGACGACCGAGGACGCCATTCACGAGCTCGAGACGGTCTTCAAGGCTGACGTCGACCCACAGTCGGTCGCCTGCGTCGTGCTCGAGCCGGTCCAGGGCGAGGGCGGCTTCGTGGACATGCCGCTCGACTTCCCGCCGCGCCTGCAGGAGCTCTGCGCGCGGCACGGGATCCTCTACGTCGACGACGAGGTGCAGTCGGGAGTCGGCCGCACGGGGCCGGTCTGGGCGATCGAGCACTACGGCGTCGATCCAGATCTACTCGTCTCCGGGAAGTCGCTCGGCGGAGGCCTTCCGCTCGCGGGCGTCACGGGGCGGGCCGAGATCATGGATGCGGTCCCTGCCGGCGGGCTCGGCGGGACGTTCGGCGGGAACCCCCTCTCCTGCGCGGCTGCCCTGGCCGTGCTCGACGAGGTTGCGAGCGAGAGCTTCCGCCTGCGCGCGGACGAGCTCGGTGAGCGGATCCGCGCCGGCCTCGAGTCGATCGCGAGCCGGGTCGACTCCGTCGGCGAGGTACGGGGGCTCGGCGCGATGCTGGCGATCGAGCTCGTCGAAGACCGTGAGACGAAGACGCCGGCCGCCGCGCTGACGAGCGCGACGACGACGGCCGCCCGCGAGCGCGGGCTGATCCTCCTCTCATGCGGCCTCTACGGCAACGTCATCCGAATTCTCGTCCCGCTCGTCGTATCCGACGAGGATCTCGACCGAGGCCTCGAGCTCCTGGAGGAAGCGCTTGTCGACGCAGGCACGAGAGCGACCTAGCGAAGCGGGCGAGGAAGCGCCTCAACCGACGGCGGACGTCCGCCTCGAGAGGGTGCGCAAGACCTTCGGCGACGTCGTTGCCGTGGACGGCGTCGACCTGGACATCGAGCAGGGCGAGTTCTTCTCGCTGCTCGGGCCGTCCGGGTCCGGGAAAACGACGCTCCTGCGCATCATCGCCGGCTTCGAGCGCCCCGATTCGGGGACGGTCTGGCTCGCGGACAAGGACGTCACGCAGAAAGCACCGTTTGAGCGTGACGTGAACACGGTCTTCCAGGACTACGCGCTCTTCCCGCATATGACGATCTCGGAGAACGTCGAGTACGGGCTCAAGGTCAAGGGCGTCGGCCGGCAGGAGCGCAGGAGCCGCGCCGAGGAGACGCTCCAGATGGTCCGCCTGCCGGGCTACGGCAAGCGCAAGCCGCTCCAGCTCTCCGGCGGGCAGAGGCAGCGCGTCGCGCTCGCCCGCGCGATCGTGAACCACCCGCGTGTCCTCCTGCTCGACGAGCCGCTCGGGGCACTCGACCTGAAGCTCCGCGAGGAGATGCAGATCGAGCTGAAGCGCATCCAGCAGGAGGTCGGGATCACGTTCGTCTACGTCACGCACGACCAGGAAGAGGCGCTCACCATGAGCGACCGGCTCGCGGTCTTCAACGACGGGAGGATCGAGCAGATCGCCGCACCCGCAGAGGTGTACGAGCGCCCCGCGACCGAGTTCGTCGCCGGCTTCGTCGGCATCTCCAACGTCCTCGAGCGCGACGGGCGGCGCTTCGTCGTTCGGCCCGAGAAGATTCGGATCCTCGATCAGGGCGAGGAGCCGTACGCCGGCGCTCACGTCGAACGCGGACGCATTCGCGACGTGGTCTACGTCGGCATGGTCAACCGCTACATCGTCGACCTGGAGGCCGGCGGTCAGCTGACGGTGGTCAAGCAGAACCTCGAAACGTCGTCACAGGACGTCGTCGAGGCCCGGGGCGCGGAAGTGCGCCTCGAGTGGCGCCCAGAGCAGACGTACGAAATCGGTGAACGGGGGCAAACGGAGGAGGACGAATGAGGAAGCGGTTCCTGCTGCTCGTGGCCGCGCTCGTAGTCGGAGCGCTGGCCCTGGTGGCGGCCGGTTGTGGCGGCGATTCGGAAAGCTCGGGAGGCACCGGCGCCTCAGGCGACACGAGCGGCATGCCGACCTCGGTCGGCGCGGGCGAGGGACAGGTGAACCTGATCGCCTGGGCCGGCTACGTCGAGGACGGCTCGACCGACCCGAGCGTCGACTGGGTCACCCCATTCGAGGACCAGACCGGCTGTCAGGTGAACGTCACCATCGGCAACACCTCTGACGAGATGGTCACGCTGATGAAGACGGGCAACTTCGACGGTGTCTCGGCCTCGGGCGACGCCACCCTCCGTCTCATCGCGGCGGGCGACGTCGCACCCGTGAACGTCGATCTCATCCCCAACTACGCGGACGTCTTCCCGGGCCTGAAGGACCAGCCCCACAACACGGTCGACGGTGTGCACTACGGCGTCCCGCACGGCCGTGGCGCGAACCTGCTCATGTGGCGGACGGACCAGGTCAGCCCCGAGCCGGACAGCTGGGGCGCGGTCTTCGACCCGAGCTCTCCCTACAAGGGGAAGATCACCGCGTACGACAGCCCCATCTACATTGCCGATGCGGCGCTGTACCTGATGAAGACGCAGCCGTCGCTCGGGATCACCAACCCGTACGAGCTCGACGAGGATCAGTTCAACGCGTCCGTCGACCTCCTGAAGCAGCAGCGGGAGCTCATCGGCGAGTACTGGTCCGACTACACGAAGGAGCAGGCCGCCTTCGCGGGCGGGAACAGCGTCCTCGGCACGACGTGGCAGGTGATCACGAACCTGCTCGAGGCGGACAAGGTCCCGGTCAAGGCCATCCTCCCGAAGGAAGGCGCGACGGGCTGGTCGGACACCTGGATGATCTCGTCGAAGGCCAAGCATCCGAACTGCATGTACAAGTGGATGGACTGGATCATCTCGCCGAAGGTCAACGCCCAGGTCGCGGAGTGGTTCGGAGAGGCTCCGGCCAACGCGAAGTCCTGTGCGGAGACCGCAGACCCGAAGACCTGCGAGATCTACCACGCGGACGACCAGGCCTATTTCGACCAGGTCTGGTACTGGACGACGCCGCAGCGCGACTGCCTCGACGACCGAGGCGAGGTCTGCAAGGACTACTCCGAATGGACGCAAGCCTGGACTGAGATCAAGGGGTAGGTAACCCCTGGCCTCGGTCGCGTACTCGGAACCGCCGCCCCGGAGATCCCCGGGGCGGCGGTTCGCCTCTTTCCTCTACCGCCACCCCAGGGTGCAGCTCTCGTTGCTCCTCGCCACCCCGCTCGGGTGGCTCGTCATCGCCTACCTCGGCTCGCTCGCCGTGCTCTTCCTCGCCGCCTTCTGGCGGCTCGACCCCTTCACGGCGGACATCGTCAAGGACCCCGGACTCCAGAACTTCCAGACGCTCCTCGACAACCCCGTCTACCGCGAGATCACGATCAGGACGGTCAAGATCGCCGCGGCGGTCACGATCACCGACGCGATCCTCGCCTTCCCGATCGCCTACTACATGGCGCGGCTCGCGACGCCGCGGGTGCGGAACCTGCTCGTCGTCCTCATCCTCATGCCGCTCTGGTCGAGCTACCTCGTCAAGGTCTACGCCTGGCGCGTGATCCTGCAGGAGGACGGGATCCTCAACTGGGCGCTCGGCCCCTTCGGCCTCCACGGACCCGGCTTCGGGGAGATCGCCATGTGGCTCGTCTTCAGCTACCTCTGGCTCCCGTACATGATCCTGCCGCTCTACGCGGGCCTCGAGCGCATTCCTGACTCGCTGCTCGAGGCCTCGGGCGACCTCGGCGCGCGCGCTGGGCGCACCTTCCGCAGCGTCGTGCTGCCGCTCGCCCTCCCCGCCCTAGTAGCCGGTTCGATCTTCACCTTCTCGCTCACGCTCGGCGACTTCATCACGCCAAACCTCGTCTCGAGCGTCCAGTTCATCGGCAACGTCGTCTACGCCAACGTCGGCGTCGCCAACAACCTCCCGCTCGCGGCCGCCTTCGCGACCGTCCCCGTCCTGATCATGATCGCCTACCTCCTGATCGCGAAGCGGCTCGGCGCCTTCGAGTCCCTCTGATGGAGACGAGATCCGCCCGCATCGCGCTGCGCATCGCCACCGGGTTCACGTTGGCGTTCCTCTACGTGCCGCTCGGGGTGATCGCGCTCTATGCGTTCAACAAGACGCGGACGCAGACCTGGCCGATCAGCGGCCTCACCCTCACGTGGTGGGAGAAGGCATTCCACAACCCCGGCGTGCGGGAGGCGGTGCTTCGTTCCGTCGAGGCGGCTCTCGGCGCAACCGCCATCGCCCTCGTTCTGGGGACGCTCGCAGCGCTCGCGGTGAACCGCTTCCGCTTCTTCGGGCGGGAGACGATCTCGTTCCTCGTCATCCTTCCGATCGCGCTCCCGGGGATCGTCACGGGCATGGCGCTCAACGCGACCTTCCGGACGGTCTTCGAGCCGTTCGGCGTCGGATTCGGGATGTTCACGATCATCGTCGGACACGCCACGTTCTGCATCGTCGTCATGTACAACAACGTGCTCGCGCGCCTGCGCCGCGCGGCGGGGTCGATCGAGGAGGCCTCGAGCGATCTGGGCGCGGACATCTGGCAGACCTTCCGCTACATCACGCTGCCGCTGACGAGGACTGCGCTGCTCGCGGGCGGCCTGCTCGCCTTCGCGCTCTCCTTCGACGAGGTGATCGTCACGACCTTCACGGCCGGTGCCGTGCAGACGGTGCCGCTCTGGATCCTCCAGAACCTCTCCCGCCCGAATCAGCTCCCGATCGTGAACGTCGTCGCCGTCTCGCTCGTCCTGCTTTCTGCGATCCCGGTGTATATCGCCTCGCGCGTTGCGCAGGAATCGGGAATCCTTCGCAGGCGCTAGTCGCCAACGAAGGAGGCCCATGGTCAGGGTGATGGTCACGTACGAGCGCGAGCCCGACGGCGAGCGCTACGCGCGCCACGTCGCGGACTTCGCGAGCAAGGTGCCGCGCGCCACGTTCCGGCACGGGAAGGTTTTCGGGAGCCCGTTCGGCGAGCCGGCGTTTGTCTACGTCGCCGAGTGGGAGTTCGAGGACATGGATGCCTTCAAGGATGGAGCGCGCTCGGCGCCCTTCAACGATGCGGGCGGCGACGCGCAGGCGATGGGCATCCCGTTCCAGGTGCATTTCGCGGAGCTCTCCGAGTGAGCGAGCCGGACCGGCCCGCACCGCGCGATCCTTCCGAGCTCGGGCTCGAGACGATCGTCTACGAGAAGGCCCCGCCCCGCGCGACGATCACGCTCAACCGCCCCGACGTCCTCAACGCGTTCGACTTCCGGATGCTGCGCGAGCTCGCCCGCGCCTGCGAGGATGCCTCCTGGGACGACGAGATCCGGGTCGTGGTCGTGACGGGAGCGGGCCGTGCCTTCTGCGTCGGCGCCGACCTCAAGTCGTGGAGCCGGGACTATCTGGGCAAGCCCGGCGAGTACTGGAAGTGGTTCGGCGCGTTCAAGGACATGCACGACCGCCTGCGGGAGATCGGCAAGCCGACGCTCGCCCGCATCAACGGGATCTGCGTCGGCGGCGGCAACGAGCTCCAGATGGCCTGCGACCTCGCGGTGATGGCCGACGACACGTTCATCCGACACGTCGGCCCGGAGCACGGCTCGGTGCCGGCCGGCGGCGCCACGCAGTGGCTGCCCGTCATGGTGGGCGACCGCCGCGCCCGGGAGATCCTTCTCCTCTGCGAGGAGATCCCGGCCGCCAAGGCGGCGGAGTGGGGGCTCGTGAACTCGGCGGTCCCACGGGACGAGCTCGACGCGGAGGTCGACCGGGTCGTCGAGAGCCTCGCCGCGAAGCTTCCGCAGACCGTGCGCTACACGAAGCAGCAGCTGAACTTCTGGCGTGACCTCTCCTGGCACGAGACCGTCAACCACGCGCGCGACTGGCTCGCGCTCTCGATGGCCACCGACGAGCCGCGCGAGGCCGTGGAGGAATTTCTCCGGAGGAAGAAGTGACCGTCCTGCTCGAGCGCGAGGAATCGATCGCCGTTGTCAGGCTCAACAGGCCGGAGGCGCTGAACGCGCTCTCGAACCAGCTCATGTCCGAGCTCGTCGGCGCGCTCGAGAACCTCGACGACGACGACGCCGTCCACTGCATCGTCATCGCCGGCGACGAGAAGGCATTCGCGTCGGGCGCCGACATCGGCGAGCTCTCCGACTCGACTCCGCTCGAGCTCTACTTCGGCGGGCGCATCGACAAGTGGGACGCCATTCGCTCTGTGCGCACGCCGATCGTCGCCGCCGTCTCGGGCTACTGCCTCGGCGGCGGCTGCGAGCTCGCGATGGCCTGCGATCTCATCGTCGCCTCGGAGACCGCGCAGTTCGGCCAGCCCGAGACCAATCTCGGGGTGCTTCCGGGAGCCGGCGGGACACAGCGGCTGACGAGGGCGATCGGCAAGTCGAAGGCGATGGACGTGATCCTCACCGGGCGGTTTCTCTCGGCGCGGGAAGCAGAGGCCGCCGGGCTAGTCGCGCGGGTGGTTGCCGCGGAGGCCTGGCTTTCCGAGGCGAGGCGCGTCGCGCACGCGATCGCCGCGAAGAGCCCGGTGGGCGTGCGGCTCGCGAAGGAAGCGGTGAACCAGGCGTTCGAGACGAACCTGCGCGCGGGGCTCGACGCCGAGCGCAAGGCCTTCCACCTCGCGCTCTCCTCCGAGGACGCCCAGGAGGGGATGAAGGCGTTCCTCGAGAAGCGCAAGCCCGAGTTCAGGGGCCGCTAGCGCTGCCCGGACACTTCGACGGCATCGGCTTCGAAGGCCAGGAGGAAGTCATCCAGGCGATCGAGCGTGCCGTTCAGGGCCACGCCGCTGAGCGACGCGACGATGGCGGCTTCCGCTACGTCTGGCGCGACCCCGATGGGGCACGCCTGGTGGTCAACACGGATTCCTCGGGCGCGGTGGTCTGTGCCACGCCGAGCTTTGCCGGGGAGACGACGGTGGAAGCACGGGAGAGCGGGGTTTCGCCCGACCGGGAGTGCGGCTTCTGCTCCCGGCTGCTCGTCGAGATTCTGGAAGACGGCGAGCTCGCGTATCCGCTTGCGATCCAAACGGAGGAGATGGAGCCAAAGGTTCGTCCGTCAGAGGGGACGCGCCGTCTCTCGATCACGGCCTTTGCGGAGGAGATGGAGATCTGGGACGACGAGGGCGCGTACGACGCGTCGTTCGATTCGGAGGCGCCCCACTTCGCCGCCCGCTCGCTCATTCCGACCGGGACTTTTCCGCCCGACTTCGGGTCGCGTCGTCGGTTCCTGAGGCGGAAGCGCTTCGAGCAGACGGCGCATGCCCTCCTGACGGGCGTCGTCAAGGAAGGGTCGATGCGCCGGAACTCGGCGACCCAGCGCGAGTTCGCCTGGGCGGTTGTCGAGAGCTTCGGCGCCAGCTACGACCTCGTCGCGCCGAGCGCCGCCGTTCCCGGCGGGTTCACTCCGGAGAACGTGGTTCAGGCGACGTGCTGGCTCGTCGGCCGCTCGACCGATTGAGCGCCGCTTAGACCTCGAGCTCGACGGGGACGAGCTCGATCTTGGAGCGCCTCCCGTCGCGCACGGTCTCGAGCGTCACCGACTTGCCGATCAGCTCGCCGGCCATGAGCCGCTGCAGGTCGTCGACGCCCGCGACCGCGATCCCGTTCAGCTCGACGATGAGATCCTCCGCGCGGAGGCCGGCCGTTGCGGCCGGGCTGCCCTCGACGACTTCGACGATCTCGACGCCGGTGTCCCGTCCAAGCTCGCGCGCGAGGCGAGGGGGGAGCGGCCTCGGGCCACCCGCGATGCCGAGGTAGGCGCGTCGGAAGCGGCCTTCGCTCATGAGCGCGCCGATGATCTTCCGCGTCGTCGCATTGATGGGGACCGCCAGGCCGAGGCCGATGCCGGCGACGGCGGTGTTGATCCCGACCACGTGGCCGTGGCCGTCGGCGAGCGCCCCGCCGGAGTTGCCCGGGTTGAGGGCGGCGTCGGTCTGAATGACGTTCTCGACGATTCTCCCCGCCGCGCGTGAGCGAACCGGCAGCGAGCGGCCGAGCGCCGAGACCACGCCGGCGGTCACCGACCCGGCGAAGCCGTGCGGGTTGCCGATCGCGACGACGAGCTGTCCGACGCGCAGGTTCTCGGCGTCGCCGAGCACGGCAGGCGCGAAGTCGCTCCCCTCAGCACGCAGAACCGCGAGGTCGGAGAGCGGGTCCGTTCCGATGACCTCGACCCCCACCTCGCTGCCGTCGACGAATGAGGCGCGGACTCCGGAGGTGCCGCTCGCCACGACGTGCGCCGACGTGAGCATGAACCCGTCCGGAGTGACCACGACGCCGCTTCCTCCTCCGTCCATCCTCCGGCCCCCGCGCACGCGGCGCGAGACGCGAAGGTTGGCGACGGAGGGCGAGAGGAGCTCGGAGACCTTGATGACGGCCTGCGAGTAGGCGTCGAGGACCTCCTCTTCCGCCGGAACTTCGGGGGAAGCGATAAACGTAAGATCCATCGCTCCAAGCTAGCAGCGGCGGGGAGGTCTACCGAGTGGCCGAGGTCGAGACGACGCGCGACGGAGGCGTGATGACGATCACGCTCAACCGCCCTGATGTGCTGAACGCCTTCGACCGGGCGATGCAGGACGGTTTCCGCGCCGCGCTCAAGGAGGCGGCCGATCCCGAGGTGCGCGCCGTTGTGCTCACCGGTGCCGGGCGCGGCTTCTGCGTCGGGCAGGACCTGAAGGAGTTCCAGGAAGGCGCCGGCGACATCGGGGAGAGGCTCCGCTCCACGTACAACCGCAACGTGGTCGCGCTGCGCTCGCTCGAGAAGCCTGTGATCGCGGCGGTCAACGGGCCCGCTGCCGGAGCCGGCCTCGCGCTCGCGGCAGCATGCGACATCCGGCTCGCGGCGGACAACGCGGTCTTCGTCCCCGCCTTCATCACGATCGGGCTCGTCCCCGACACGGGCGCGAGCTTCTTCCTCGCCCGCATACTCGGCTACGGCCGCGCCTTCGAGTGGCTCGCCTCCGGCAAGCAGCTGACGGCGGCCGATGCGCACGCGTGGGGGTTCGTGACCGAGGTCGTGGAATCAGGGAAGTTGGCGGAACGGGCGGCCGGGGTTGCGGCCGAGCTCGCGGCGCTCCCGACGCGGGCGATTGGAATGACGAAGCGGCTCCTCGACCGGGCCGCGAGCGCGAGCCTCGAAGAGCAGCTCGACCTCGAAGCCCAGCTTCAGGCTGCGGCCGCGGGGAGCGAGGATTTCGCCGAAGGCGTTGCTGCGTTCCTCGAGAAGCGCGAGCCGCGCTTCACCGGGCGCTAGCCCTTACAGCTTTCGAGGCCTAGCCCCGTGGCGAGTTGGTCTGCTTTGTCGCTCGCCGCGTTGCCGGCATCCAGCGCGTCCTGCACGGCAGCGGCGTCGCCCGCCTTGGCCGCTTCGGAGAGATCGTCGGCGGCCTGCTTCGTGTCGTCTGCCGCGGCGAGCATCGCGTCGAACTGGCCTTGCAGCTCTTCGGGTGGGTTGAGCGCGGAGACCTCGTCGATCTCTTTGTTCAGGAGCTCGAGGATCTGGTCGACGAGGTCGGGGATCTCCTCGAGGCTCGTCGGATTGCCGATCGCATTGATTTGCTTCTGATACTTCGCGCAAATCGCGTTCGCCTGGCCCTGGAACTCCTCCTTGGACAGGCGGCCACTGCTGTCCCCGCCGCCGCAGGCGGTCGCGAGCAGGACGAAGACGCCCACCAGAGCTGCGGCTGCACCCCTCACCTCGCCGAGTCTAGCCGGGCTCGCGGCCGAGCAGCTCGATGTGCAGGTCGGCGTCGAGGGCGTTCGCGATGCGGAGGAGCGTGTCGATCCTCGGGGGGCGTCCACCGCTCTCGAGCCGTGCGATCGCCGACTGCGTCGTGCCCACGAGCGCCGCGAGATCAGCCTGTGACAGGCCGCGTTCCTTGCGGCGGTCAGCCACCTGCCCGGCGATCTGGGCGAACAGCCAGCCCTCCTCGGCGCCGGCGAGCCGCGCCCGGATTCTCTCGATGGGTTGACTCATATCTCAATCATGCTATATAGATAGCAATAGTGCGATATAGAGACAGCATAGCGGTTGGGACTTATGTGGTTGCTGGCGCTATTTGGCTCTTCTGGATCGTCGATCAGCAGGTCTTCTTCGGCGAACCGAGGAACGACATCGCGGTGCTCACCGCGCTTGCTCTTGTCCATCTTCTGGTCGGGCTCACGATTGGGCGCTGGCGGGCGCTCTTTCTTCCGTTCGTCCTCGTCTTTCTCGCGATACCGCTCGGCTATCCGGATCCGAATCGCGGCGAACCGTTCCCGGTCTGGTTCGGTGTGCTCTTCTGGACGCCGGCGTTGCTTTTCGTGATCGCGACAGGCGTCGGCGTGCGGAAGGTGTGGGAACGCAAGAGATCGCCGGTTGCCGCATGACGATGCGCGTCACGATCCGCGATGTGCCGGTCGTGATCGTGGTCGGGATTCTCAGCGCGGCAGTCGCATGGATGACGCTCGTCGACCTAGAGGTGATTACCGCCGAGCGGCAATGGGCGCCCCAGTGGATCGTGTTCATCACGGTGCTGCTCATGCCGCTCGTCGCCGTCTGGGACGCCGCGCCTCATCGACAGGCGTCATGGCTCTGGGCTTTGGTGGCGCCCCTTGTCGGCGCGTTTCTCGTCGCCCACTTCTACGCGTTCGATGTCTACGGCGAGCCGCCCTACTCGCGGAACGCAGACGCCGGCGACATGCCCGGGTGGGCGATCTTCGCGGGCGCTTCAGGCGCAGTTGCGACCGGGATCATCACCTGGTTCCGGCGCCGTGCGGGTATCGCCCTAACAGTGCCGGTCTGCCTCGGCTGCGCCGCGCTCGTCTTCTTTTCGAATGTCTTTCACTAGAGCGTCTTGAACTGTTCGAAGGGCTGGCGGCAGGTTTTGCAGTAGCGGATCGAGCGGCAGGGCGTCGGCCCGAAGAGGTTGTCGAGCCGCGTGTCGAGCGAGCCGCAGTAGGGGCAGCGAAAGGCATTCGCCTCGAGCTGGACGAGCGTTGGGCCACTCGTCTCCCGCGGGGCGGGCGGAGCGAAGCCGGCCTCCTCCAGCTTCCGACGGCCTTCCGGAGTGATGCAGTCGCTCGTCCAGCCGTTCTCGGTCAGGACCTCGACGTCGGGCTCGGCGCCGAGCTCGCGGATGCGCGCCGCCATCTGGTCGCGCATGACCTCGAGTGCCGGGCAGCCGAGGAAAGTCGGCGTGAAGCCGATGTACACCCGGTCGCCGTCGACATCCACGTCGCGCACGACACCGAGGTCGACGAGCGAGATGACAGGGATCTCCGGATCCGGGATCTCGGCGAGCGCCTCCCACACCCGCTTCGCGGTCACCATGACGCCCCCGGAACGGAGCGGCGCACCATCGTCATCTCCTCCCAGAGTGGGCGGAACTCGTCCGTGTGCTCGCCGCGTTCGACTGCCTCGACCTCCTCCAGTTCGGCTGCCTCGCAGAGGAGTGCCCGCTGCTCCTCCGGGAGCAGGCCAAGCGCATACGGCCACAGCTCGTCGACCGCCTCGCGGAACGCCGGCTCGTCGCTCAGGCGCTCGGCCCACATCTCTGCGTGCATCCGGTGGTAGGCCTCCTCGCGGTCGATCTTCTCCGCGAGCCCTGCCACCCCCCGGTCTTGCGAGTTCAGCAATACCTGGATGCGGATACAGTCGGCGGTCTCGTAGAGCCAGTGGCGCGCGATCGTCCGCGCCCAGTCCTCGGCCATGCGCAGCTCGACGAGCGGCGCGCACACGTACTCGCCCGGGTCGCGGTCGAACGCGAGCGAATCGGCATCCGTTCCGAGTTCCTTCGCCGCGAGCTCGTACCAGGCGCGCGCGTGGCCGATCTCGGTCTGCGCGATGGAGGAGAAGGCGACGTCCTCCTCGAGAAACGGAGCGATCCCCGTCCACTCGGAGTTCCGCCAGCCCAGCACCAACTCATCGTCAGCCAGCCGGAGAAGTTCCTGCGCGCTCACGTGCCTCCTTCAGCTTGACCTTGAGCGAGTAGCCGTCGACGCGGCGGTAGTCGCGGTCGAAGACGTCGGCGACGTACGGCTCCCGCACCTCCTCGACCGCGTCCCGGGGGACGATCCAGAGCGCGAACGATTCTGCCCGCCGCCCGTAGAACTCGCGTGCGTAGGCCTCGGCGAAGACGGCGTTGGGCGCCTCGAGGGAGCCGCCGTGCTGGAAGGGCTGGCCCTCCCGTTCCTGGCGAAAGACTTCGTAGATCACGCTGCGTCCGCGAGGACGGCGCGCCGCACCCAGGCGGTCTCCTCGCGCGAGGCCCGGCGGAACCCGAGCCGGCGCTCGGTCTCGGGCCCGTGGCCCGTGACGACCCACTTGAGCTCGTCCCAGTCGGGCTCCGAGTACTCCCAGACTCCCTCCTTGTTCTTCTTCAGCTTGGGGTCGGGGACGGTGAGGCCGAGCTCCCAGATCTGGGGCACGTAGCCGTCGAGGAACTGCTGGCGCGCCTCCTCGTTGGCCTGGCTCTTGATACGCCAGCGGTACATGGGATCGTCGTCGGCCGGGATCGGGTTCCCGTGGAACTGCATGAGCGGCCCCCACCACCTGTCGAGCGCCTCC
Organism: Actinomycetota bacterium; assembly: GCA_046734455.1. Classification (GTDB taxonomy): domain Bacteria; phylum Actinomycetota; class Thermoleophilia; order Gaiellales; family Gaiellaceae; genus DATEOR01. Next base: position 19,043 of record JBKPRJ010000109.1, read on the forward strand.
TGCACGAGCTCTCGCTGTTCCTCGGTGCCGTTCATCATCGTGAGGATCACGTCGCGCCCGTGGAGGATGTGGAACGACTCCTCCCAGCAGATCTTCTTCATGATCCGCGCGTACGGTGCGTACGAGCACTTGAGGAGCGCCTTCTGGGAGATGATCGCCGCGGCGTCTACGAGCCAGGCGATCACGCCGACGTCGCCCCAGGTCTTCGTCGGGTAGTGGAAGACGTTGTGGAACTTCGTCCTGCCGGCGATGAGGTCGTCGAGACAGGTCTCCCGCGGCTTGCCGAGGTCCTCGACGACGCGGTAGATGAGCTGGGCGTGGCCGACCTCGTCCTGGACCTTCGACGTGAGCGCGAGCTTCCGCTGCAGCGTCGGCGCGCGGAGGATCCACTCGCGCTCGGGCAGCACGCCCATGAGCTCCGAGTTTCCGTGCATCTCGATGAACTTGACGAGCGCCTTGCGGTAGCCCTCCGGCATCGAGTCGCCGGCCTCGACCTGACCTCCGCCCTGGACGTACGCTTCGAATTCGGCTTCGCTCATACCCAAACGATCGTTAGGGTAACGGTACACGATGTCGCGCAAGGACGAGCTTTCCCGCCAGGCGGCGCGCCTATTCGCCGAGAAGGGCTACCACGGCACCTCGATCGGCGACCTCGCCGATTCGATGGGCGTCCAGAAAGGCTCACTCTATGCGCACATCGAGGGCAAGGAGGACCTGCTCTACGAGACGATGCGCGGCGGCGCGGCCGCGTTCCACGGCGCGCTCGACTCGGTGCCCGACGACGCCCCGCCGGCCGAGAAGGTGCGGCTCGCCCTCCGCGCGCACCTGCGCGTCGTGGCCGACCAGCTCGACGTCGCGACCGTGTTCGTCCAGGAGTGGCGCTACCTCGAGGGTGAGCGGCTCGACGAGATCGTTGCGGAGCGGCGCCGGTACGAGGAGCGCATCCGGGACCTGTTTCGCGAAGGCCGCGACCTCGGCGACCTCCGCGCGGATCTCGATGTGAACGCAGCGGCGCTCGCCTTTCTGTCGGCCGCGAACTGGGCCTACACCTGGCTCGCGCCGGGCGCCGACACGGACGCTCTCGCCGATCGCTTCTATGCGCTTCTCCTGGACGGGATCCGGGGCTATTCGACCCCGGCGTAAGAGCGTTCTAAGGGGTTCCCGAAGGCATCGTAGGGGCTCGGCTCAGCGGGACGTCTTGCCTTCATGCTTACTCCAATAGGGGGAGAAAATGCCTAAGGGTCAAGAAGGTTGTTGCGGGTGTTTCGCGTCCTCGCACAGGGCGGCATCCAGGAGTCAGTCGACTGCACGGCCATGACGACGGCCGATCGCCCGGTGGCGTTCGCTCCGCAGGTCGGCGGATACGCACCGACGAATCGTGGGCCGGCCCTCGGGCAGGCTCGCTCCTTTCTAGAGTGCGGGGTTGTGCCCCGCGCCGTGCTCATCGTCAATCCCAACGCTTCCCGGGTCACCCCCGACCTCACCGTCGCGGTCGAGGAAGCTCTGCAGGCCGGCGGCGAGGTCGAGCCGATCCTCAGCGAGCGGCCGCTGCACGCAGGCGAGATCGCCGAGGCGGCCGGGCGCGACGTCGAGCGCCTCTACGTCTACTCCGGGGACGGCGGCTTCAACGAGGTCGTGAACGGGCTCGCTGCCGACGTGCCGGTGGGGTTCATCCCGGGCGGCTCGACGAGCGTCTTCCCCCGGGCTCTCGGCCTGCCGCGCGACCCGGTTGCGGCCGCCCGCGCCCTCGCCCGGTCCTCGGCAGAGCGGCGCATCTCGCTGGGGCGGGTGAACGGCCGGCGGTTCACCTTCAGCGGCGGCTTCGGCGTCGACGCCGAGCTCGTCCGCCGCGTCGACGCGCTCGGACGGGCTAGCGGCAACCGGGCGAGCGACCTCGCCTTCGCGCGCACGTTGGCGGGCATCTTCGCGGAGAACCGGGCGCGGTTCGAGCCGGTCATGGAGGTCGAGGGTCTCGGGCGGGTCGCGTTCGCCCTCGTCGCCAACGGCCACCCGTACAGCTACGTGGGCCGAGTCCCGCTCCGGATCGCTCCGAAGGCGGAGTTCGAGCTGGGCCTCGACCTCGTGGCGCCGCGCGAGCTGAAGGCGCGACTGCTTCCTCAGGTCGCGTCCTGGGTGCTCGCGGGGAAGGGGCAGGTGGGCTCGCCGCACGTCCTCTACGTCCACGATGCCGACGAGCTCGTCGTCCGCTCCGAGATCCCGATGCCCCTGCAGGTGGACGGCGAGGACCTCGGCGACGTGGAGGAGGCGCACTTCGAAGCGGAGCGGTCGGCGCTCCGGGTGCTCGTGCCGGAATAATTCCGGCATGGCCCAGGTGGTTCCCGCCGAAGGGGACATGCGCAGGGTGATCGGGGACGGGGAAGCTCAGCCGGACGGCGAGGTCGACGGCCTCACCGACCAGGAACTCCTCGAGCTCTACCGCGCGATGGTGCTGCTGCGCACGTACGACGAGCGCTCGGTCGTCTTCCATCGCCAGGGCCGGATCGGGACGTACGCGATCTTCTGGGGGCACGAGGCGATGCAGGCCGGCTCGTTCCACGCGCTCGAGCGTGAGGACTGGATCTTCCCCTCCTACCGCGAGTCCGCCATCGGTCTGCTGCGCGGGATGCCGCCCGAGACCGTCCTCTCATGGTGGCGTGGCCATCCCGCAGGCTGGTGGGACCCGCGCGCGTACGGGGTGGCGTCGATCGCAGTGCCGATCGCGACGCACGTGCCTCATGCCGTCGGGTTCGCCTGGGGCAAGAAGCTTCGCGGCGAGCGGGCATGTGCGATCACCTACTTCGGGGACGGGGCGACCTCGGAGGGGGCCTTCCACGAGGGCGCGAACTTCGCGGCCGTCATGGGAGCGCCCGTGATCCTGTTTTGCAACAACAACGGCTGGGCGATCTCGACGCCGGTCACCTCGCAGACACGGGCGGCGACGCTCGCCGACAAGGCGGCCGGCTACGGGATGCCCGGCGTGCGGGTGGATGGTGGGGACGTGCTCGCCGTCTACGAAGCGACGCGGGACGCGGTCGCCCGGGCCCGGGCGGGAGGGGGGCCGACGTTCATCGAGGCGGTCACGTACCGCTGCGCCCCGCACGCGACCGCCGACGATCCGAGCGCCTATATCGACGCCGAGCGCGTCGAGGCCGAGCGCGCGAACGAGTGCGTGGGCCGGTACGAGCGCTACCTGCGCCGGCTGGGCCTCGTAGGAGACGACCTCGTCGAGTCGATCGCCGCCGAGGCGAGGGATGCAATTCGCGCCGGGATCCAGGCCGCCGAAGCGCTTCCCGAGCCCGATCCCGACCTCGTGACCCGGAACGCCTATGCCGAATAGGACATTGGTCGAAGCGGTGAATGACGCGCTGCATGTCGAGATGGAGCGCGACAACAGCGTCATGGTCATGGGCGAGGACGTGGGCCGCGCGGGCGGCGTCTTCCGGGCGACCGCCGGGCTGCTCGACCGGTTCGGCCCCGACCGGTGCGTCGACACTCCGCTTGCCGAGGCCGGCATCCTCGGCACCGCTGTCGGTCTCTCGATGGCGGGCTGGCGGCCTGTCTGCGAGATGCAGTACGAGTCCTTCAGCTACCCCTGCCTCGACCAGCTCATCTGCCACGTGGGCCGCTACCGCTGGCGCACGAACGGAGCGATGGAGTTCCCGATCACGATCCGGATGCCGACCGGCGGCGGCGTCAAGGCCCCCGAGCTCCACGAGGATTCGCCGGAGGCGTACTACGTGCACACGCCCGGGATCAAGGTCGCGATCCCGTCCACGCCCTCGGACGCGAAGGGCTTGCTCGCGGCCGCGATCCGCTCGCCCGATCCCGTGGTGCTCATGGAGCCGAAGGTGCTCTACCGCAGCCCGCGCGAGGAGGTGCCGGACGGCGAGCACCTCGTCCCGCTCGGCAAGGCTCGTGTCGTCCGCGAGGGCGACGATGTGACGCTGATCGCGTACGGAGGAATGGTCGCCGTCGCCGAGCAGGCCGCAGACGAGCTCGAGGGTAGCGCCGAGGTCGTCGACGTCCGCTCCCTCAAGCCGCTCGACGAGGAGACGCTGCTCGCCTCGGTTGCAAAGACCGGGCGCGCCGTGATCGTCCAGGAGGCGCCGCGTACGGCCGGCTTCGGCGCCGAGATCGCCGCGCTCCTCGCCGAGCAGGCGATCCTCGACCTGCGCGGGCCCGTGATCCGCGTGACGGGCTACGACGCTCCGTTCCCCTTCTGGTCGATCGAGGACGAGCACATCCCGTCTCCCGCGCGCGTCGTCGAAGCGGCCGAGAAGCTCCTCCAGTTCTGATGGCGTACGAGTTCAAGCTCCCCGACCTGGGTGAGGGCGTCCGCGAGGGCGAGATCGCACGCTGGCTCGTCGAGGTCGGGCAGGAGGTGGCCGAGGACGAGCCCCTCGTCGAGATCCAGACCGACAAGACGACCGTCGAGATCCCCTCCCCGGCTGCGGGGAAGGTGGCCCAGATCCTCGTGGAGGAAGGGGAGCTCGTCCCGGTCGGGACCCCGCTCGTTTTGATCGGCGCCGACGGAGAGGCGCCGATCGCTGCGCCCGAGAAGATCCAGGCCACGCCGCTCGTGCGGCGAGTCGCGGATGAGCTCGGCGTCGACATCGGCGGGATCAAGGGCACGGGTCCCGGCGGCCGCATCACGGAGGAGGACGTCCGCGGGGCCGCAGGCCCCGTCGAGGGCGCGAGGCGCGAGCCGTTGCGCGGCGTGCGGCGCCAGATCGCCGAGCACCTCACGCGCTCCCACCGGGAGGTGCCCTCCGTCACCGTCGTCGAGGAGTGCGACTTCACGACGCTCTCGCAGGCGCGCGGTGAGCGCTCCTACCTGCCCTACGTTCTCGAGGCGGTCGTCGCGGGCCTGAAGGCCTATCCCGAGCTGAACGCGACGCTCGCCGGGAACGAGATCGTCTACTGGGAGCGTTTCGACATCGGCCTAGCCGTCCAGACCGAGCAAGGGCTCGTCGTCCCGGTCCTGCGCGCCGCTGACGAGAAGTCTCTGGACGAGCTCGCCGGCGAGGCGGCTCGCCTCGCCGAAGGC
>JBKPRJ010000110.1:0-29722 GCA_046734455.1 Actinomycetota bacterium
GGTGGGTGGGATGCGTCGAAAGTGGGTCAGGCTGCGACGAGGGCTGCCTGAGTGCCCCGCAGGGTCGTCGACGTCGAGCCCTCGATGCGGACGTCGACCAACGTTCCCGCCTCCGCGTCCCCCCTGAAGTTCACCGTCGTATTGCGCCGCGTTCGCCCCCGCAACGTCGACGGGTCGGTTCGGCTCGGCCCCTCGACGAGCACCTCTTCGACGCGCCCCACCCGCCCCGCGTTCCTCTGCGCGGCCAGCTCCTGCACGACCTCGATGAGCTGCTCGATGCGCTCCGACTTGACGGCCTCCGGCACCTGATCCGGCATCGTCGCCGCCTCGGTGCCGCTTCTCGGGCTGAACACGAACGTGAACGCGCCGTCGTAGCCGACCTCGCGCACCACCTCGACCGTCTGTGCAAAGTCCTCGTCGGTCTCCCCCGGGAAGCCCACGATGATGTCGGTCGTCAGGGCGAGATCGGGAATCGCGGCGCGCAGCTTGTCCACGAGCGCGAGGTAGCGATCGCGGCTGTACGTACGGCGCATCGCCTTCAGCACACGGGTGGAGCCCGACTGGAGCGGCAGGTGGATGTGCTCGCAGACCGAATCGCACTCGGCCATCGCGCCGATGACGGGATCGCGGAAGTCCTTCGGGTGCGGGCTCGTGAAGCGAACGCGGTCGATCCCGCCGATCCGGTCGAGCGCGCGCAGAAGCTCTCCGAACTCCGTGCGGATCTCGGGCGCGAGATCCCGGCCCCAGGAATTCACGTTCTGGCCGAGGAGCGTGATTTCACGGACGCCCTCACGCGCGAGCGCTGTCACCTCGGCCACGACATCGCCCGGCCGCCTGCTCTGCTCGCGCCCTCGAACTGAGGGGACGATGCAGTAGGCGCACTTCGAATTGCAGCCCATCGAGATCTGCACCCAGGCCTGAAAACGCCGCTCTCGCCGTACGGGCAGGTCTGCGGCGAATTCGCTCCACTCGGCGAACCGCCCGCGCGCGATTCCCTGCCCTCCCGCTCCGACCCAGTCGGCGAGATGCGAGATCGAGCCGGGCCCGAACGCGACGTCGACCTCGGGATAAAGGTCGAAGATGCGCTCTCGCTGCGCCTCCGCGTAGCAGCCGCCGACCGCGATCACCTTCTCGGGATCGTGCGCTTTGAGCGCCCGTGCCTGGGCGAGATGCGCAGCAAAGCGCAGGTCGGGCTTCTCGCGCACGGTGCACGTGTTGAACACGATCACGTCGGCGGAATCCTGCGAGCGAGCCTCGCCGAGGCCGAGCTCTTCGAGCATGCCTTTGATCCGTTCGGAGTCGTGCGCGTTCATCTGGCACCCGAACGTGGAGACGAAATAGCTGCGCATCCCGGTCACTGTATCGATGCCGAAAACGGCCTTGTCTCCGCGCGGCGACCGCAATAGGATCGGCCGGTCGTCGCGTCAGACCCTGGGGGAAGTCACTGTGCCTGTCTCTGAAACCGCTCGGCGATCCCGCTCGAGACGTCTTCAAGTCGTCCAGCACGATTCCAGTGAGGATCACGGTCGCTGATTGCGACGGGTCGCACCCTGGCGATCTCGAGATCCGCATCCGAGTCGTGAAGACGTCGGGGAGCCCTCCGAACCAGGAGATCAACGAGCCGGTCTCGACGTCACCGGCGGATCGGACCGGCTTCATGCGCTTCGAGGACGGCCAGTACGTCTACAACCTCTCCGCGAAGGCGCTGCTAGATCCGAGCGGGAGGTATCGGGTCGAGATGACGCTGCCCAACGGGCAGGTCGTCACCGCGTCGTTCGGGTTCAAACCCTGATCACTTAGCGAACTCGGTCGCTCGAGACTCCCGGATCACGGTCACCTTGATCTGACCCGGGTACTCGAGCTGGTCCTCGATCTCCCGTGCGATCTCGTGGGAGAGGAGGATGGCCGTGTCGTCGTCCACCTCTGCGGGCTTGACCATGACGCGGATCTCGCGGCCTGCCTGGAGCGCGTAGACGCGCTCGACGCCTTTCTTGGCCGACGCGATCTTCTCCAGTGACTCGAGGCGCTTGATGTAGTTCTCGAGGCTTTCTCCGCGCGCACCCGGACGGGAGGCCGAGATGGCGTCGGCTGCGATCACGAGGACGGCCTCGACGGTCTGTGGCTGCACCTCGTAGTGGTGGGCCTCGATCGCGTGGATGACGTGCTGGGACTCGCCGTAGCGCTTGGCCTGCTGGGCAGAGATGAGGGCATGCGAGCCCTCCACCTCGTGCGTCATCGCCTTGCCGAGGTCGTGGAGGAGTGCGGCGCGCTTGGCGGTCCTCACGCTGGCGCCCAGCTCCGAGGCCATGATCCCGGCGAGGTGGGCGCATTCGAGCGAATGCTTGAGGATGTTCTGCCCGTAACTCGTCCGGTAGCGGAGCCGGCCGAGGAGCTTGACGAGCTCCTCGTGCATCTGGCCGCAGTTCGCCTCGAACACCGCCTGCTCGCCCGCCTGCAGGATGTGCTCCTCGATCTCGGCCTTCGAGCTGTAGTACATCTCCTCGATGCGGGACGGATGGATGCGCCCGTCTTCGACGAGCTTCGTGAGCGTCAGCTTGGCCACCTCGCGGCGCACTCCGTCGAAAGACGAGAGGACGACGGCTTGCGGCGTGTCGTCGATGATGAAGTCGACGCCGGTGAGATTCTCGAGCGCGCGGATGTTGCGACCCTCACGGCCGATGATCCGACCCTTCATGTCGTCTGAAGGAAGCTCCACGATCGAGACGGTGGTCTCGGCGGCATGGCTCGCGGCCACTCTCTGGAGCGCGTCCGCGACGAGGTTACGGGCGCGTCGCTTCGCCTCGGTGCGGGCCTCCTCCTCCATCTGGCGGACCATGCGGGCCATCTCGTGCCGGACGAGCTCCTCCGAGCGTTCGAGCACGTGACGCTTCGCTTCCTCGATGGTCAGGCTGGAGATGCGCTCGAGCTCCTTTAGCTGCTGCTCGGTCGCGGCTTTCGCCTCCTCCTGCATGGTCTTCAGATGCGTCTCCCGGTCGGCGAGCCCCTGGTCGCGCCGCTCGAACTCGATCAGCTTGCGGTCGATCTCCTCCTCCTTCGCAAGGACGCGCTCCTCGACCTTGATGATCTCGCCGCGCTTCCCTTGCAGCTCGCGCTCGACGTCGGCGCGGAGCTTGAGCGCCTCCTCGCGCGCCTCGACCTGCGCCTCACGGCGAATCGCCTCGGCGCTCCGCTTGGCTTCCTCGCTGAGGCGAAGGTTCTCCGCCGCGGTCGCATCCGCTCGACGCGACGAGAGCAGGCGAGACCCCGCGTAGATGCCGATAGCCAGCCCTGCCCCGATCCCGACGATCAGGAGGCCGATGGAAATCATCATTCCTCGCTCCTACGCGGTCAGGCCCGTAGGAACGGGTTCGTCGATCGGTGGCTCAGGCCCGGCAGGCGGACGCCTGCCTACTCGAGGCGCTTCCTCCGGGTCTTAGGGCCGATGGTCATGGAACTGGGCTTCGTAGAGGTCTGAGTTGGCAATTTCCGATTCGGCGAAAAACCGTTCCGTGCAGGCTTTTTTGTGAGTGGTGATGCAGGGCTATCCTAGCCCCTCACCCTCACGCTCGTCCAGGTCCCCGAGGGCCGATTCGATCGTTTCGGGATCGAACCCTCGGCGCTGCAGGAGTCCCCAGGCCTTGCGCGGGGCCAGGCCACGGATGAGGCGAGCGGCACGTTCGGCTTCCGGCTCGAGGCCCGCGATCGCCGCTTCCACCTCGGACTGGGGAAGCCCCTCACCCTCCAGCCGAGCCTCGATTCCGGCATCACCCCAGCCTCTCTCGGCCAATGCGAATGCTCGCCCGCGCGCGAGCCGGGCATCGTCCACGAACCCGGCCTCGGAGAGCGTCGCGACCGCGGCCGCTTCCGCGTCGGGACGGATGCCGCGGTTTCGCAGACGCTCCCGAAGCCTGCTCTCGGAAAGCGGCCGCGAGCGCAAGGAGCGCACGGCTGCCCCCAAGGCTCGCTCGCGCCGGAGCTCACGGGCGAGGGTGCGCACAAGCGGGCGGTCGAGCGGGAGGTCAGGACGCAGCCCGCAGCGCACGACGACTGCATCCGGGACCGTGCGCCACGGCCGGCCGTCGAGCTCGACCCCGACACGCCCGGGCGCGGCCCGGCGAAGGCGGGTAATCCTAGGCGGCTGCGACCTCGTCCGCGGCCTGCTCGGCCGCCTCGGCTTCCGCGTCCGCCTTCGCCGGCGTGCTGGCGTCGTCGCTCATCGGCAGGAGCCGTGACGACACGATCGCGTCGGTGCCGATCTCGGTCTGCAGCGCGCGCAGGATCTGCTCGGCGACGTCGGGATGCTCGCGCAGGAAGGCCGTTGCGTTCTGCCGGCCCTGGCCGAGCCGCTCGTCTCCGTAGCTGAAGTACGACCCCGACTTCTGCACGAGCTTCTTCTCGAGGCCGACCTCGAGCACCGTGCCCTCCCACGAGATCCCGTCGCCGTAGATGATGTCGAACTCCGCCTGCTTGAACGGCGGCGCGACCTTGTTCTTCACGACCTTGACGCGCACGCGATTGCCGATCGCCTCGACGCCCTCCTTCAGGGTCTCGATGCGCCTGATGTCGAGCCTGATCGAGGAGTAGAACTTCAGCGCGCGGCCGCCGGGAGTCGTCTCGGGGTTGCCGAACATGACGCCGATCTTCTCGCGGAGCTGGTTCGTGAAGAGGGCGACGGTGCCGGTGCGGTTGAGCGTGCCGGCGAGCTTGCGGAGCGCCTGGCTCATGAGGCGCGCCTGGAGCCCGACGTGGCTGTCCCCCATCTCGCCCTCGATCTCGGCCTTCGGCGTCAGCGCCGCCACCGAGTCGACCGCGACCACGTCGATCGCGCCGCTTCTGATGAGGAGCTCGGCGATCTCGAGCGCCTGCTCGCCGTGGTCGGGCTGCGAGACGAGGAGGTCGTCGATGTTCACGCCGATCCGCCTGGCGTAGGACGGGTCGATCGCGTGCTCTGCGTCGATGAAGGCGCAGATCCCGCCGCGACGCTGGGCCTCGGCGATGACGTGGTAGACGAGCGTCGTCTTCCCCGAGGACTCCGGGCCGAAGATCTCGACGATCCGGCCGCGAGGCAATCCGCCCACTCCGAGCGCAACGTCGAGCGAGAGCGACCCGGTCGAGATCGAAGGGATCGCAACCTGGGCCTGGTCGCCCATCTTCATGACCGTGCCTTTGCCGTACTGCCGCTCGATCTGGCTCAGAGCGGCGTCGAGTGCTTGCTCACGCTCCAAGGCGTTCAACCTCCTAACGACACCGATTCGAAGACTTCGTACTGCGCGCCCCCCGGACGCAGACGGGAAATCATCACGGCTGCGTCGGACGGAGCGACCTCGCCGAGGTCGGGGACGGACGGGCTCAGCCGGGGACGGCTTTGGAAGCGCGCCACGGTGACGTGCGCAAGCCATTTCCGCTGCTCGCGCTCGTAGAGCCGGCGTGCTTCCAGCGAGTCGAACACCCGCTCTGCGACGACCTCTCCGCGCCCGCCTTCGTCCGTCAGCGCGATCATGGCCACGCTCCTCGTCTCGCGATAGTGGTGCGCGGCGAACACCGGTCGTTCTGCGCCCGCACAGGCCTCTCGCAGGGCCTTGACGACGTCCCCCGCGCGGGCCGCCGGGGTGCTGCCGAGAAACGCCAGCGTGATGTGGAGATTCCCCGCGGGGACGATGCGCAGGTCCTTCCCAGTGGCGGCAAGGTGGTCGGCCTGCCATGCGACGAGGACCTCCACCGCAGCGGGAGGCAGGAGCAGGGCGCAGAAGAGCCGAAGCCGCTCATCGCCCTCCACCCTAGCGATCGCTTTCGCGCGACTCTGTGCCTGTTCGTGACAACGCGCGGCGCAGCATGTGGAGAGCCAGAGCCGTTGTGCGGGCGCGGACGGCCTCCCGGTCGCCCGGAAGCTGGAAACGCGTCGTGTGAGCGCCGGCCGGGCCGTCGATAGCCACGAAGACGAGGCCTACGGGCTTCTCCCTCGTCCCACCGCTGGGGCCTGCGATGCCGGTGTCCGCAACGGCCAGGTCGGCGCCGAGCTCCCTGCGGGCTCCAGCCGCCATCGCCGCCCCCACCTGCGCCGACACGGCGCCATGTTCCTCGAGGAGGCCGGCCGGGACGCCGAGCTGCTTTTGCTTGATCTCGTTGGAGTAGGCGACCACGCCGCCGACGAACACGTCGCTCGAGCCAGCGATCCCGGTGAGCCGGGCGCCGATCAGCCCGCCGGTGCACGACTCCGCGGTTGCGAGCGTGAGCCCGTGTGCGCGGCACAGGTCGAGGACGATCTCCTCGACGGGCCGCTCGTCGTCGCGGGCGAAGACGTCGTCCGGAAACGCCGCGACGAAGGCCTCCGTCAGCGTGCCCGCAGCCGCCTCGGCTCCCGGACGCACGACGAGGTCGATGTGGATCTCGAGGTCGCGCGCGCAGATCGTCGCCTCGAGCCCATCGGCCTCTCCCCCGGCCTCGTCGAGCACGCGCGCGACTGCGGACTCGGTCGGCCCGAAGAGCCGAAGCGAGTGGCGCTCCGGCGCCTCGGCCCGCTCGAGAATCGCGCGAACGGCGGGATGGCCGACCGCGTTGGGCCAGAGCCTCTGCAGCTCGCCAGGAGGGCCCGGAAGGACGACGGCCACGCGGCCGTCGTCGTGCTCGAGGAGGATCGCCGGCGCCGTGCCGGCGAGGCCGAGCGAGACTCCGCCGCTCGGCAACAACGCCTGCTTGCGGATTCCCGGGAGGAAATCCCCGAACGGACGCTCGAGGCGCTCGGCGACGCTGCGCGAGAAGGCCTCGATCTCCTGCTCCAGCGTCTCGTCCACGACAAGCGAGCACCCGGTCGCCTCGGCGAGCAGCTCGACGGTGCGGTCGTCGTGCGTCGGCCCCAGGCCGCCGGACACGACGCAGAGATCCGCCCGCAGGCACTCGGCAAGCGCGGCTGCGAGCTCCTCGGGCCGATCGCCGACGACGACGACCCGGTCGGGCTCGAGGCCGAGGCGCGTCAGCTCACGCGCGAGAAACGGCCCATCCTGATCGCGAAGGTCGCCGCGGACGAGCTCGCTGCCGGTGACGAGGACGACAGCGCGGGGGCGGGCCAACTACGCGGTCGAGACGAGCTCGAGGCCGTCAGGCTTGATGACCGCGATCGCGGGCCCGTTCGGCATGTTCCTGATCCGCTCTCCGTTCACCGTGCCCTTGAGATAAGTGGGCGCTCCGAGCTGGACCCAGATGCGCTTGTCGTCGACGAACCGCTGCGTCTGGCCCGCCTGGAGCGTGCCCTCGTACAGAAGCTTGCCGGTGGCCGACTTGGAGCGGACACGGAGCCAGCAGTCGCCCCCGTCGGCATAGAGCACGAGCCGCGTCTTCTTCGCCTGGTGGGGCGAGGTCTGTGTCGCCGGCGTCTTGTGGGTGCTCGTGCCGGTCGATTCCGACGGCGAGCTCGAGGGCGGTGGAATGACCGTTGAGGTCTCGGGCCCCGCCGAGCCGAACTTCCAGGCGACGACGACGAGGATCGTCACGGCGATGATCCCGGCGAGGGCGACGATGACGAAGTTGGACTCGACCGCGCGGGAACGTGATGGCTGTCGGCGCGGCCGCGGGGGCGCCACGGGCTCGTCCTCTCGCGTGAAGCGCGAGTTGAACTCGTCCACGTAGAGCTGCCCATCGAGCCCGAGGTACTCCGAGTACGTGCGCAGGAAGCCCTTGACGTACGTCTCGCCGGGCAGGACCTCGAAGCGCTCTTCCTCGAGCGCCCGCAGGTACTTCGCGCGGATCTTGGTGTCCGCTTCTACTCGGGGGAGCTCGTATCCCTGGCGCAGCCGAGCTTCACGCAGGCTGTTGCCGATCTCGAACACGGAATCCTCGATTGTAGCGTCCGGGGCATTTTTTCTAGCGCGAAGCGAGGGTGAGCACGGCGAAGACGCCCAGTGCGAGGAGGCCCGTGATCGCGAGCAGGAGCGCGAAGCCGCCCAGGATGCGCGCGGCCGTGGCCAGCCCTCGCCCGCCGATGCGCCCGAGCGAGCGGTCGTACTCGAGGCGCGCGCGCCGGGACAGGCGTATCGACAGGAACGCGAGGATCAGCCCGATCGGGATCGCCGGGATGGCCTGGTAGAGGCCGACGTCGCCCGAGTAGTGGGCGGCCGCGAGCCCTCCGGCGAGCACGCCGAGCGCGGCGAGCGCCAGGACGAAGGCCCAGAACGCCTTCGGGTTTCGCGTCACTGCTTGACGTACGGGCGACCGGCTGCGGCCGGGCCGCGCGAGCGGCCGACCACGCCGACGAGCGCGATCAGCGTGAGGACGTAAGGCAGGGTCTGGAGGAGATTCGACGAGATGCCGGCTTCGTTCTGCAGGCGCTGGGCCAGGCCGCTCGAGAAGCCGAAGAGGAGACAGGCCGCGAACGCGGGGAACGGCCGCCACTTCCCGAAGATGACGGCGGCCAGGGCGATGAACCCGCGGCCGATCGTCATGTTCTCGTTGAACGATCCGACGAACCCGATCGAGAGGTATGCGCCGCCGAGCGCGGCGAGCATCCCGGACACGACGACGCAGGCGTAGCGGATCCCGTAGACGGAGATCCCCACCGTGTCCGCGGCCTTGGGATGTTCTCCAACCGACCTGATGCGCAGACCGATCGGCGTCTTGAAGAGGACGAGCCAGCTCAGGATGAGGAGGGCGAACATCAGCCAGATCATCAGGCTCATGGAGCCGATGACGTCGCCGATGAACGGGATCTTGTCGAGCCCTGGCACGGTCACGGTCGGCACGCGCGCGACGTCCGACGGCGTCCCTTCCGTCCCGTAGATGTAGCGGAAGAGGTAGCCCGTCACCCCGAGCGCGAGGAAGTTGATCGCCGTGCCGCTGACGATCTGATCAGCTCGCAGATGGATGGAGAAGAACGCGTGGATGAGCGCAAGCCCCCCGCCGAAGACCATCGCCATCAGGAGCCCGACCACCCATGAACCGCTCCAGGCCGCCGCCCAGATCCCGAAGAAGGCACCGGACAGCATCATCCCCTCGAGGCCGATGTTGATCACCCCCGAGCGCTCGGAGAAGATGCCGCCCATCGCGGCGAAGGCAAGTGGCGTCGCGAAGCGGAGCGTGGCCGCGAAGAGGCCCGCGTTCACGACCGCGTCGAGGGAGTCCGTGTCCTTGGTCTGCGCCCAGAGCGCGGCTGCCGTTCCGCCGACCGCGACGGCGATGGCCCACCAGCCGAGCCGCTTCTCGTCTCGTGTGACCGCCCAGAGACCGGCCGCGAGCCCGGCGATCCCGAGCGCGATCGGACCGGCCTCGAAGCGGACGTCCCACGGCGGCAGCGCAAGCCAGAACGCGAGCAGCCCGAGCCCGATGCCGTACCAGGCGATCGTCTTCGTTTCGGCGAGCTTGCGGACCCAACTGCGGTCCTGGACGGCGGCCGCGACAGACACTTAGAGCTCCTGGGCTTTCACGCGTGGCGTCGTCGAGCCTCCGCCGAAGCCGATCTTCTTGCGCGCGTTCCAGGCGTAGACGATCAGGAGCTCGGCGCCGACGAAGAGGATGATCAGCGCCTGGATCATCGTCGAGAGGTTCGTGGCCAGCTCGGGCGGGAAGTCCGTGCCGGAGAGCTGCCGGGGCGAGGTTCCGACCTGCAGCGCGCCGAAGAGCAGCGCCGCGAAGAGGATCCCGACCGCCTTGTTGCGCCCCAGGAGGGCGACGGCAATCCCAATGAAGCCGACGAAGCTGACGTCGTAGTCGTTGATCGCCTGGTGGAACTTCCAGCCGAGGATGTCGACGGCGCCGGCAAGCCCTGCGAACGCGCCCGCGATCCCCATGGCGAGGATGTAGTTCTTCGAGACGTTGATGCCGCCGTAGCGCGCCGCCTCGGGGTTGAAGCCCACCGCGCGCACCTCGTAGCCGAGCGTCGTCCGGTTCAGGAGGAGGTGGTAGACGAGCAGCGAGAAAAGGGCGATGAAGATCCCTGCGTGGAGCGGCTGTAAGGCGCCCCAGATCGGCCACAGCTTCGCCGAGTCGGCGACGTCGTAGGAGCGCGGCACGTCGGGCTCCGATCCCTGCATCCACCCGCCGAGCTCGACGAAGTATTTCCCGACCCAGAGGGCGATCCAGTTGAGCATGATCGTGGAGATGACCTCGTGGGCTCCGAAGGCGGCCTTGAGGAAGCCCGCGATGCCCGCCCAGATCGCCCCGCCGAGGATGGCGCCGACGCAGCAGACGAGGACGTGCAGCGGGCGCGGCATCCCGACGAAGACGTGCCCGAGGTAGAGCGCCGTCAGAAGGCCGACGAAGTACTGGCCCTGGCCGCCGATGTTGAACATGCCGCAGCGGAACGCGAACGCGACGGCGAGCGCGGTCAGCATGAGCGGCGTCGTGATCAGAAGGGTCTGCTGGAGGTCGAGCGCAGCGCTGAAGCGCTCGTCGCCCTGCACCCAGGGGAAGAACCAGTTCAGGCCGGTGCCGGCGAAGATGGCCTTGTACGCGGCAAAGGGGTCATGCCCGGTCGCGACGACGACGAGGCCGCCGACGAAGAAGGCGAGGACGGCGGCCGCCAACGCCGTGAAGAATCCGCCGAGCCCCGAGTACCAGCGGCTGACGACCTCGTAGCCGGAGTCGGTGCCCGCTCCCTCGCTCACGCCGCCGTCGCCTCGCGCTTGCCGCCCACCATCGCCAGGCCGATCTCCTCCTCCGAGACGTCGGGTTTGAATTCCGCGACGATCCGGCCTTCGTAAAGGACGAGGATGCGGTCCGACAGCGACAGGATCTCGTCCAGCTCGAACGAGACGAGGAGGATCCCGCGGCCCTCGTCTCGCTCCTCGACGAGGCGCCGGTGGACGAACTCGATCGCGCCCACGTCGAGGCCGCGCGTCGGCTGGGCGGCGACGAGGATGCTCGGATCGCGCGATACCTCCCGGGCGACGATCACCTTCTGCTGGTTTCCGCCCGAGAGGGCGCCGGCCCGGGTCTCCGGGCCGCCTCCGCGGACGTCGAACTCCTTGAGCAGCGCTCGAGCACGGGCGATCAGCCGGCCCGGGAAGAGCCAGCCGTACTTCGAGTCCGGCTCCTCACGGTAGTCGTGGAGCGCGATGTTCTCCGCCAGGCTGAAGTCCAGGACGAGGCCGCGGAGCTGACGGTCCTCCGGGATGTGCCCGACTCCTGCATCGAGGCATTCCCGCGGGGAGTCGCCCGTCACATTGCGGTTGTTGACGGTGATCTTGCCGCTTCGGGCCCTGCGCAGGCCCGTGATCGCGTCGATCAGCTCCGACTGGCCGTTGCCGTCGACTCCTGCGATCCCGACGATCTCGCCGGCCCGTACCTCGAATGAGATCCCCCGCACGCACTCGAGGCCGCGCTCGTCGTCGACGACGAGGTTCTCGACGACGAGGAGGGGATGGCCCGGCTGGGCGGGGGTCTTGTCCACCCGGAGAATCACGTCGCGCCCGACCATGAGGCGCGCCAGCCCCTCCTCGGTCGCGCCTTCGCGCGGAACGGTGTCGATCGTCTTTCCACGCCGGAGAACGGTGATGCGATCGGCGATCTCGAGGACTTCGTTCAGCTTGTGGGTGATGAAGATGATGGACTTCCCCTCGCTCTTCAGCGAGTTGATGATCTCGAAGAGCTCCGTGGACTCCTGCGGTGTCAGCACCGCCGTGGGCTCGTCGAGAATGAGGATCTCGGCGCCCCGGTAGAGCGCCTTCAGAATTTCCACGCGCTGCTGCATGCCCACGCTGATTCGCTCGATGTAGGCGTCGGGCCGCACGGCCAGGCCAAAGCGCTCCGAAAGCTCACGAACGCGGCTCTCCGCCTCGCCCTCGTCGAGGAACGGGCCCGATGTGGGCTCGGCGGCGAGGACGATGTTCTCCGCCACCGTCATGACCGGGATGAGCATGAAGTGCTGGTGCACCATGCCGATCCCCGCGTCGATGGCCTCCCGCGGCGAGCTGATGCGAAACGGCTTGCCGTTCAGCCGGAACTCGCCCTCGTCCGGGTGGTAGAGCCCGTAGAGGATGTTCATGAGGGTCGACTTGCCGGCGCCGTTCTCGCCGAGGAGCGCGTGCACCTCGCCCTTGCGCAGGTCGAAGTCCACGCCGTCGTTCGCGACCACTCCCGGGAATCGCTTCGTGATCCCCTTGAGCTCGAGAAGGGGCGCTTCCGCCATGGGGAGGGAAGTGTAAGGGGCGGGACGAGCCCGCCCCTTACGGAACGTTCCTTATCCGACCGTGTCCGGGATCTGGATCTCCCCGTTCAGGATCCTCTGCTTGTACTGCTCGACGGTGTCGAGCGTCTCCTGCGACACGTCGGGGCTGGTCTTCCCGAGCGCGACGCCGTCCTCGGCAAGGCCGAACGTCGTCACTCCGCCGCCCTCGAACGTGCCGTTCTGCACGGATTCGATGGTCTTGAAGACGGCCACGTCGACGCGCTTCACAGCGCTCGTGAGGATGTGGTCGCCCAGGAACGACTGGTCGGCGTCGACGCCGATGCCCCAGACGCCCTCCTGCTTCGCGGCGTCCAGCGCGCCGAGGCCGCAGCCGCCGGCAACCTGGAAGACCACGTCGGAGCCCTTCGAGATCTGGTCGAGCGCGATCTCCTTGCACTTGTCCTGTGCGACGAAGTCGTCGGAGTACGAGCCCGAGACCTTGATGTCGGGGTTCGCGTCCTTGGCGCAGAACTCATAGCCGGCGATGAAACGATCGACGGGCGGGATCTTCTGGCCGCCGACCCACGTGATCGTGCCGGTCTTCGAGGTGAGTGCGCCCACGACGCCGACGAGACAACCCGCCTCCTGCTCCTTGAAGAGGAGGCCCTGGGCGTTCGGGATCGCAGGATCGAATGCCGAGTCCACGATCGCGAAGTTCGAGTCGGGGAACGCCTTCGCCGCCTGCGCGGTCGCATCCGTCATGAGGAAGCCGACCGATACGACGAGGTTCGACCCCTTCTGGCCGAACTCGGACAGGTTCGGGATGTAGTCGGCATCGGACTTGGACTCGAGGACCTCACCCTGGACGCCCAGCTGGCTCTCGGCATTCTCGAGACCCTGGTTCGCCAGCGAGTTGAAGCCGCGGTCGTTGAGACCGCCGATGTCGGTCACGAGGCCGACCGAGACCGCCTCTCCACCTGTGGTCTCGCTCGGCGTGGTCCCGGCCGCACCGCTCGTATCACCCTCGTCTCCGCCGCCACAGCCGGCCGCCGCAATGGCGATCGCACCCGTCAGCAGAGCCAAGAGCGCAAGCCA
The DNA here is from genome assembly GCA_046734455.1 of Actinomycetota bacterium. Classification (GTDB taxonomy): domain Bacteria; phylum Actinomycetota; class Thermoleophilia; order Gaiellales; family Gaiellaceae; genus DATEOR01. Next base: position 13,190 of record JBKPRJ010000110.1, read on the forward strand.
CGACCACCTACGCTTACCGTTCACAGAACCTCCCTTGTCGCCCGTTTCTCAGCGGTTGGAACCGGACGATGCTATCCCTCCCGCTTCTCGAAATCTAGGACGGACTGACGGGGGGTTCGTTAGGAGGCAACCTCCGAGAGGACGCGGTCGAGGTCGCCCTCCCCGATGAGGACGCGGCGCGGCTTCGAGCCTTCGTAGCCGGAGATGATCCCCCGACGCTCGAGCATGTCGATGAGGCGGCCTGCCCGCGTGTAGCCGACGCGAAGGCGGCGCTGGATGAGCGAGACGGACGCCGTCTGGGTCTGGACGACGATCTCGATCGCCCGGTCGAGCAGCGGATCCTCGTCGGGGTCGAAGTCGCCCTCCTCCCCCTCGTGCTCGCGGGCGCTCGGAGCTTCGAGCAGCGACTCGTCGAGCTCCTGCTCGCGCTGCCCGCGGCACTGCTCGACGATGAGGGCGATCTCCTCCTCGCTGACGTACGCGCCCTGGACGCGCTGGAGCCGCGAGGTGCCGAGCGGCTTGAACAGCATGTCGCCCTGACCGAGGAGGCTCTCGGCGCCCGAGGTGTCGAGGATGACGCGGCTGTCCGTCTGGCTCGAGACCGCGAATGCGATCCGCGACGGGACGTTCGCCTTGATCATGCCGGTGATGACGTCCACGGATGGGCGCTGGGTCGCGAGAACGAGGTGGATGCCGACAGCGCGCGACTTCTGGGCGAGCCGGATGACGGCGTCTTCCACGTCCTGCGGCGAGACCATCATCAGGTCGGCGAGCTCGTCGATGACGACGAGGAGGTACGGGAGCGTCTGCTCGCCGCGCTCCGAGAGGACGCGGTTCAGCTCCGGGAGGTTCCGGGCGCGCGCGAGGCTCATGCGCTCGTAGCGGCGCTCCATCTCGGTCAGGACGTTCGTAAGCACGGCGGCCGCCGACTTCGGGCTCGAGACGACGGGCGTGAGCAGATGCGGGATCGACTCGTAGAGCCCGAGCTCGACGCGCTTGGGGTCGACGAGGATCATGCGCACCTCGTCCGGGGTTGCGCGGAGGAGGATCGAGCAGAGCATGGTGTTGATGCAGCCGGACTTTCCCGACCCGGTCGTGCCGGCGATGAGGATGTGCGGCATCCGGGCGAGATCGGCGTTGATCGAGGCGCCCGAGATGTCCTTGCCGAGCCAGACGGAGAGCGGGCTCGAGCCCGACGGCATGTCCGCGAAGATGTCTCCGAGGGTGACGACGTTCGGCGACAGGTTGGGCACCTCGACGCCAACCGCCTGCTTGCCGGGAATCGGCGCGAGGATGCGGAGCTCGGTCGTCGCGAGCGCGTAGGCGAGATCGTCCTTCAGCGAGGCGACCTTGCCGACCTTCGTGCCGGGCGCGAGCTGCAGCTCGTAGCGCGTCACGCGCGGGCCGACGACCTGGCCGATCAGGTGCGCCTCGACGCCGAAGTTCGCGAGCGCCTGGAGCAGAGCCTCGGCCGTGCGCTCGATCGCCTTCTCGGGCTGGCCCTTCTTGGAGTCCGCGCGCGAGCGCTTGAGGACACCGGCGTCGGGAAGCTTGTAGCCCGCGTGCTCGGTCGAGGGCATGTCGAAGACCGGCTCCGGCTGCGTGGGAAGCTCGGGCTCGAAGTCGTCCAGCTGGTCGACGAGGACAGGCGAGGGCGCGGGCGTCTCCCTCACGACGTCCGGGTAGGCCGTCTCCCCGTCCACGGGAGGCGCGTCGGGCTGGGTGATCGGCTCGTCGTCGAAGGGGATGCGCACGCGCTCGACGGAGCGGCGCGCGGCCACGGCGGTCTTCTGCGCCGCCCGCGCCGAGTGGCGGATCAGAGCTCCCAGCGAGGCTCCGGACACGAGCAGGGCGCCGGTCACGATGAGGAAGAATCCGAGCACCTTCGTGCCGGTCTCGCCGAGGAGGCGGCCGAAGATGAGGCCGAGCGCTTCCCCGGTCGCACCGCCGTGCGACTCGCCGAGGATCGTCATGACGCCGAGACCGAGAACGACGAGGCCCGTGCGGAACGGCTTCACGTCGACGAGCTGTGCGCGCGCGACCAGAAGACCGCCGAGCGCGAGCAGGACGAGGGGCACGCCCATCCGGCCCGTGCCGAAGAAGCTCGAGAGGCCCGTGTCGATCTTGTCGCCGACGTAGCCTCCGTCCCAGCCGAGCCAGAGAGGGATCGCGAGGAAGATGCCCAGGAAGACAAGCGCGAGCCCCACGAGCTCGGGATGCTGCTGCGCACGTCGGCCCTTCGAGCGCGAGCGCTTGGTCTTGCGCACGCGCGCAGGGGACTTCGGGCGTAGGTGCTTGGGACGCTTCCTGGGCGCCATGGACGCCATTTCGTCGGAACGAGGAGCGCTCCTGCCTCGTATCTTCAGAGCGTGAGAAGCGGAGCAACCCTCGTTCTGGTCGCCGCGGTGGTTATTCTCGCCGCGCTCGCACTCGCGGACGCTCTTCGGTCGAAGGGCGACTCGACCCCGTCGGCAGCGGCCCCTGCCGCCACGAGCACGCGTTCCGAGCCGCCCACGCTCCTCGATACGCTGCGCGACGAGGCGATCTCGGGCTTCGTCCTCTACTCGGACCGCGACTGCCGCTTGCACTCGCTCCTCCTGCCGCGGATGGTCGACGACGTCGTCCGGGACGAAGGTGGGAGCGACGTCTTCCGCTGCCGCTTCGACGTCGACGGAGGTCGGATCGTCGACGAGAGCCAGAGCGATGTGGCCGGCAGCTTGGCGTTTCGTGACGGGCAGATCGTGTCGGGCAAGCAGGTGGTGCTCACGCACGCCGATCTCGTCCATGCCGCTCGGCGGCACCCGAACATCTCCGAGTACGACCGCAGCATCCCGCTTCGAATCCATGTCACCGGCCTCGCGAGCTTCGGCGTGAGGGAGCCGGTGGTTGCGATGGCGATCTCGGCGCGCTATCTCGAGCCGCAGTACCTCATTGCCCTCTTCGACGGCCACCGTGTGCGCGCGGTCGCGGCGAGCTTCCGAGGCCCCTACCGTCGCCTCTACAAGAGCAGCGACGGGGCTCTCGTCGGCGCGGACGACGGCACCGTGATCACGCGCACCGGGCGCACGATCGACTCGCCACAGGGGGTGCCGGCCAGCCGCGCGATCGCGTTCTCCCCCGACGACCGCTGGATCGTGCGGGTGAACGGGATCAGCACGTATCTCGTCGGCGAGCCGGGCAGCCCGCAGGGCCCCCGGATCATCCGGCTGCCCATCCTGGCGCGCGACCTCGTCTGGGAGCCCGTTACCTCAGGGACTTCAATCGGTCCACCAATACGTCGATGAACCCTGGCCCGTCGACGTCGACGCCGACGTGGCAGTTTGGTTCCTTGCCTGAGCGCTGCCAGAGATCGACGTAGGTCCGGCCCCGGCCCGGCTCGGGCCCGATGTCGACCTCGACGTAGCGGTGCTCGGTCTGGAGGAAGCGGTCGCTGACCACGTGAGCGACCGCGAGCGCGTCGTGGACGGGCGAGCCCTCCCAGCCGTACATCCGCTGGTGGTGGCCGTGGTAGAAGTCGTAGAGAGCCGCGACGAGGCCCCCGACGCGTCCCGCCTCGCGCAGCTCGTCGACCTTCTGTGGGTAGAGAAGCGCCTTGTGCGTGACGTCGAGGCCGACCATCGTCACGTCGATGCCACTCGTGAAGACGCGATGCGCGGCCTCGGGATCGGCCCAGATGTTGAACTCGGCTGCCGGGGTGACGTTGCCCTCGGCGATGGCACCGCCCATGAGGACGATGCGCGCGATGCGGTCCTCGATGCCCGGGTAGCGGGCGAGCAGGAGCCCGATGTTGGTCAGCGGGCCGACCGGGACGAGGACGACGTCGTCGTTCTCCTCGACCGCCTTCGCGATGAAGTCGATCGCATGCCCGTCCGCCGGCCGCGTGGTCGGATCCGGCAGGTCCGGCCCGTCGAGGCCGCTCTCTCCGTGGACGTACGCGGCGGCCCACTGCTCGCGCACGAGCGGGCGCCCGCACCCGACGTGCACCGGGATGTCGGTTCGGTCGACGAACTCGAGGACCTTGAGCGCGTTCCTCGTCGTCTTTTCGAGCGTCTGGTTGCCCGAGACCGACGTGACGCCCAGGACTTCGAGCTCCAAAGAGGCAAGCGCGAGCAGGAGCGCGATCGCATCGTCATGACCTGGATCCGTGTCGAGGATGATCTTCGTGGCCATCAGGCGCGGAGTATGTCGTCGATCTCCTCGGCGGTGGGCAGGGACGGCTGCGCTCCGAGGCGGGAGGCGGCAATCGCGCCGGCCGCACAGGAACGGCGGAGGGCCTCCTCGCGGTCGCGGCCTTCGAGGAGTGAGACGACCATGCACGCGGTGAAGGCGTCTCCGGCTGCGGTGCCGTCGACGGTGTCCACCCTCGGAGGCTCGGCGCGGGCGACCTCCTCCCCGTCGTCGATCAGCAAGGCGCCTTCGGCGCCGAGCGTGACCGCGCAAAGTGTGCCCAGCGAGCTGGATCCGAGCGCCTCGAGCTCGTACATGTTCGCCACGATCAGGTCCGCGCGCCCGACGATGTCCTCGGACACCTCGCGCGCCGGAGCCGCGTTGAGACAGAAAAAGGCGTCGGTCTGAGCAACCGCGGCTCTGATCGCGTCGTCTCTGATCTCGAGCTGGCAGACGAGGCCGTTCGGCGTGCCCACCTCGATGCGATCCGCCTGAAGCTCGTGGTTTGCTCCCGGCACGACGACGATCTGATTGTCGCCCTTGTCGTCGACGAGGATGAGGGCGATCCCGGTCGGCTCCGCGACGACCTGCAAGCCGGAGACGTCGGCGCCGGCCGCGCGCAGGCCGCGGGCCGCCAGCTGGCCGAAATCGTCATCTCCGACCGCACCGATGAAGCTCACCTCGGCCCCGAGCCGCGCAGCCGCCACGGCCTGGTTCGCGCCCTTACCGCCCGGCACGCGCTCGAACTCCTCGGTGCTGACGGTCTCGCCGCGGCGCGGGATCGTGTCGACGGACGCGACGAGGTCGAGATTGATGCTGCCGACGACCGAGAGAGAGACGCTAGGCGGCAAGCGCGCGCAGGTCGTCGACCGCGCCGTTCAGAAGGTTTTCGCGCAGGTCGAAGAGGCCGGCCCAGAGCGAGCCGCGGTCCGGCACCGAGGCGAAGCGGGCGCTTGCGGAAAGGCCTTCGAGCGCGCGCACGAGAACGGCGAGCTCGAGGTAGGCATGTGCGACCCGCGCGGGCGATGCGCTGACCCCGGCGCGACGCAGGACTCCCTCCCACTCCACCACCTCGCCGGCGCCGGGCTCCCCGTACCAGGAGCGTCCTTCCGCCTCGTCGGACTCGAGCTCGAGGAGGAATCGGCCCAGCGGTTTCTCCAGCCCGGCGAGCGCCGTCTCGGCCCTCTCGGCCGCACGGCGAAGAGCAGCCTGGCGCTTCGGAGCGGTGCAGGGCTCGGGCTCACCCTTCGCCCAGCGCTCGAGCAGGCGGCAGAACGCGAGGGCGGCCACTTCGCTCGCAGTCAGCGAGCGGACGAGCCGCTCTGCGGTCGCCTCCGTCACGCCGTACGAGCGCATGAGGCCCGCCCAGCCGTTGCCGTTCGTCTCGTTCATCTCTTCTTCTACTAGTACACGAATTTGTCGTTGTGCATACGGTTCCGTGGATGAACACGTACTCACTCGTTTCCGACCTTCCCGTCGTGATCGATTCCTATGAGCTCGAGGGGCTGAGCGTCGAGGTCTCGCCCGAGTTCACTCGGCGGACGACGGTCATCCATCTGCGCGGAGGCGGCCACGAGGGCATCGGCGAGGACCCGACCTACAGCCCCGAGGATCAGGAGGCCTTCCAGGCGGAGGGCACGGACATCCCGCTGGCCGGGTCGCACCATACGATCGACTCCTTCTCGGAGCTGGTCGAGCGGCTGTCGCTCTGGCCCTCGGGCCCGGCTCTCGAGCAATTCAGGCCGTATCGGCGCTGGGCATTCGAGAGCGCCGCGCTGGACCTCGCGCTCCGCCAGGCGGGCAAGTCGCTGGTCGAGGTGCTCGAGCGCAAGCCGAAGCCGCTGACCTTCGTCGCGTCGATGCGCTTCGGCGAGCCGGCGACGATCGCGCCGCTTCAGGCCTGGCTCGATCTGTACCCGGACCTGCGGGTGAAGCTCGACCCGACGGGAACGTGGGACGACGCGCTCGTCAACGAGCTCGTCGAGACAGGCGCGGTCGACACCCTCGACCTCAAGGGTGCCTACGAGGGAACGCCGGTCGACCAGCCGCCCGACCCGACCCTCTACGCGCGCATCGCCCTCGCCTTTCCGAACGCCTGGCTGGAGGATCCCGCGCTGAACGACCAGACCGATCCCGTGCTAGAGCCGCACCGCGACCGGATCACGTGGGACGCGCCGATCCACTCCGTCGCCGACATCACGGGCCTCCCCTTCCCGCCGCAGACGCTGAACTTCAAGCCGTCCCGCTTCGGGAGCATCAAGCGCCTCTTCGAGGCCTACGACTACTGCGCCCAGCACGGCATCGCGATCTACGGCGGCGGCCAGTTCGAGCTCGGCCCGGGCCGCGGGCAGATCCAGTACCTCGCATCGCTCTTCCACCCGGACACGCCGAACGACACGGCTCCGGCGGCCTACAACGCGAAGCCTGCCACTGGGTTGCCAACGTCTCCGCTCGAGCCGCGGCTCGACGACGTCGGGTTCCGCTGGAAGAGTTAGAACGCCCCTTTTGAACATGTCCGGGGTCTGACCCCGGACATGTCTCGCTCGGTCAGGTGGCCGTGGCCCAACACCGGCCCATTCATGCGGGTGCCCTTGCAGTAATTGGCCGTTTGGGCCACGACCGGGGTCTGACCCCGGGCGTGGCTACAACGGACGATGTTCGCAGGACAGCCCTGGCCTGCGACAGTCGGAGAGCCTAGACCTCGAGGACGACCGGGAGGATCATCGGCCGACGCCCGGTGCGCTCGCGGATGAGTTGGCCGACGGCGTCGTGGATGTGCTCCTGGAGGAGCTTCAGCTCGGAGATGTCCTCGGAGAGGCAGTGCGCGAGCGTCCGTTCGGCCTCATCGCGTGCCTCGTTCAGCAAGGAGTCCTCGGGCTCGGCGAAGCCGCGAGCGATCACCTCGGGCGCTGCGATCTCGCGGCCGTTCTGCGACCCCACGGTGACCACGACGATGAGGACGCCGTCCTCGGAGAGATGGCGGCGGTCCCTCAGGGCCACGTCTTGCACATCCCCCACCCCGAGCCCGTCGACGAAGGTGGCGCCGCTCTCCACGACTCCGACGACTTCTGCGCGCCCGCCGGCGAGCTCCACGACGGAGCCGTTCTCGGCGAGGACGATGTGGTCGGCGTCGACACCCGCGTCCCGGGCCAGGCGCGCGTGCGCGGCGAGCATCCGGAACTCCCCGTGGACGGGCATCACATTGCGCGGGCGCAGGACGGCGAGCACGGTGCGGAGCTCCTCCGCGTGCCCATGGCCGGAGACGTGCACGGGCGCTATCTCCTGATGAAGCACCTCGGCGCCGGACTTCGCGAGCCGGTTGATCGTGTCGTGCACGCGCAGCTCGTTCCCGGGCACCGGCTTCGCCGAGATGATGACGGTGTCGCCCTCCTCGACCTGGACGTGCTGATGATCGTTGTAGGCCATCCGCGTGAGGGCCGACATGGGCTCGCCCTGGCTCCCCGTACAGAGGATCATCGTCCCGTCGGGCCGGAGCTCCGGCAGGACGTCGGGCTTGACGAGCAGGTCCTCAGGCACGTCGATGTAGCCGAGGTTCCGCGCGATGTTGACGTTCTTGCGGAGTGAGCGGCCGATGAGGCAGACCTTGCGGCCGTCCTCGAGCGCGACATCGATCGCCTGCTGGACGCGGTGGACGTTGGACGCGAACGACGCGATCAGTATGCGCCCGCTCCGCTGCGGGATGATCTGCCGGAAGACCTCCCCGACGGTCCGCTCCGACTGCGTCACGCCCGGGCGCTCGGCATTCGTCGAGTCTCCGAGCAGTAGGTCGACGCCGCGGTTGCCGAGATCGGCGAGCGCGCCGAGATCGGTGCGGAAGCCGTCCACCGGCGTGTGGTCGATCTTGTAGTCGCCCGTGTGCACGATGCGCCCGCCTGGGGTCTCGAGGACGACCGCGACGGCGTCGGGGATGGAGTGCGCCATGCGGACGAACTCGGCGGTGTACGGCCCGAGCCGTGTCGGCCCGTCCTCCGGCACGGCCTCGACGAGCTCCGCGTCCTTCAGCAGGCCGTGCTCGTCGAGCTTGGACTTCACGAGCCCGAGGGTGAGACCGGTGGCCCAGATCTCGGGGACTCGGACTTCGCGAAGGAGGTACGGCAGCGCGCCGACGTGATCCTCGTGCCCGTGGGTGAGCACGACCGCGCGGATGTCGCGCTCGCGGTCTCGGAGATAGGAGAAGTCCGGCAGGACGAGATCGACGCCGAGATGCTCGTCGCGCGGGAACGAGAGGCCCGCGTCGATGACGACAATTCCATCGTCGCTCTCGACCACCATCATGTTCTTGCCGACCTCGCCCAGCCCTCCGAGCGGGATCAGTCGCGTCGAGCCCGCCACAGGTTAGACCTGCGCGGCCTGGAGGACGCCTGCGCGCTCGAGCACGGCGCGCAGCTCAGCCTTCTGCTCGTCGGTCGCGTCGACGAGTGGCAGCCGCGGGATCCCGACCTCGTGGCCGGCGATTGCCATCGCCGCCTTGACCGGAATCGGGTTCGTGTCGATCGCGAGGACGTCGATGACGGATTTGAGCTCGGCTTCGATCTCCCGTGCGCCCGCGACGTCGCCGTCCTGGAACCGGGTCAGAAGCTCCCGTACGCGGCGGCCCACGAGGTGCGTGAAGACGAAGATCCCACCCTTCCCTCCCACCTCGAGGAACGGGAGCAGGAGATCGTCGTTCCCCGCGTAGAGGGTGAGCCCGCTCTCGTTCACGATCCGCTTCGCCTGGTCGATGTCCGGTGTGGCCTGCTTCACGTACTGCACGTTCGGAATCTCGGCGAGCTCGGTCAGCGTGTCCGGCTCGATGTTCACGACCACGCGCTGCGGGATGTTGTAGACGACGATCGGCTTGTCGGTGACCGCCGCGATCGCATCGAAATGCGCGACGATTCCACGCGCCGGCGGCTTCGAGTAGTACGGCGTGACGACGAGGAACGCATCCACGCCGATCCCGTGCGCCTCGCGGGTGAGATGCACCGAGTGCGCGGTCGAATACGTGCCCGTGCCGGCTACGACGCTCGCCCGGTCGCCGACCGACTCGACCGCGGCCTCGAAGAGGCCGAAGCGCTCGTCGTCGGTCAGGGTCGGCGATTCGCCGGTGGTCCCGGCCACGACGACGCCGTCGGAGCCCGTGTCGACGAGATGTGTGCACAGGCGCTTGAACGCCTCGTAGTTGACGGATCCGTCGGCGTTGAAGGGCGTCAGGACCGCTGTCAGGACTTCGCCGAGCACTGAACGGATCTTACTCCAGGAGGCTTTCGAGCCCGACGGTGACGCCGGTCGGAAGGCTCCCGAGCTTCTCGAGAGCGAGAAGGACTCCGGGCGCGAAGGCTTCCCGGGAGAGCGTGTCGTGGCGGATCGTGAGGAGCTGCCCATCCCCTCCGAGCAGCACCTCCTGGTGGGCGACGAGTCCCGGCAGCCGGACGGAGTGAATGGGCACGTCACCGGGCATCGCCTCGGCGGTCGCCTTCGCGGTCCCGGACGGCGCATCGACCTTTGTCTCGTTGTGGAGCTCGACGATCTCCGCCTTCGGGAGGTACCTGACGGCCTCCGCCGCGAACCGCATCATCAGCACCGCGCCGACGGCGAAATTCGGCGCCACGAAGCACGCGATGTCCCGTCTGCGCGCGAGCTCGTCGAGCGACGCGAGATCCGCCGGTCCCATTCCGGTCGTGCCCACGATGCACGGGATCGCGGCCTGGAGGCAGCCCTCCACGTTCCTTCGCACCGCGTCAGGCCGCGTGAAGTCGATCGCCGCGTCGTGCCCGTCCCTGCGCACGTCGTCGCCCTTGCCGACGGGCGTCACCTCGTGCCCGGCTTCCGCGAGCCTGGGCAGGAGCGCGGTGCCCACCTTCCCGTCTGCGCCGTAGAGGAGGATCTTCACGCCGCTGCGGCCGAGATGAGGTCGGGGCACACGGGCTCGACCGCCTTCAGCACGCGCTTCTCGCTCGGCCCCACGGCTGCGACGGACAGGCGGTCGCGGGCAAGGAGCGCGCCGGTCAGCTCGGCAACGCTGCTGGCGTCAACCGCGTCGATCTCGGCGAGGATGCGGTCGAGGTCGAGCAGTTCGCTGTCGGTAATGAGCGACTTGCCGAGGCGGCTCATCCTGTTCGAGGTCAGCTCCATCGAGAGCATGATCCGGCCCTTGAGGTTCTCCTTCGCCCGGGCGAGCTCCTCCTCGGAGACATCGCCGGCCGCAACCGTCTCGATCTGCTCGGCGACGATCTCGAGGCAGGCCCGAAGGTTCTCCTCGCGCGTCCCGACGTAGACCCCGATCTGGCCGGTGTCCGCGTACTGCGACGAGAATGTGTAGACGGTGTAGGCGAGGCCGCGCTTCTCCCTGATCTCCTGGAAGAGCCGCGACGAGGCCGAGCCGCCCAGGATCCCGTCGAGGATGGATGCCGTGAAGCGCCGCTTGTCGGAGCGCGAGAGGCCGGGCGCTCCCAAGCAGAGGTGGTACTGCTCGGTGTCCTTGCGCTGGAACGCGAGCCGCGGCGGAGGCGCCGAGACCCACGGAGCGCGCGCGGCCGGCCTTCGTCCGGGCGGTCGGATCTTGGCTTCCATGCCCTCCACGAGCTCGATCAGGCCGCCGTGCTCGAGATTTCCGGCCGCGGCGACGACGACGTTGCCCGGGGCGTACCGGGCACCGTGATAGGCGGAGATGGAGCGCCGCGAGACGTTGGCGATCACGTCCGCGCTCCCGAGCACCGGGCGGCCGAGCGGATGGTTGCCGAACACCGCCTCCGTGAGAAGGTCGTGGATGAGCTCCTGCGGCGTGTCCTCGACCATCGCGATCTCCTCGAGGATCACCTCTCGCTCCGCGTCGAGGTCGACGAGCGCCGGCGCGAAGACCATGTCCGTCATGACGTCGAGGGCTTCCTGCACGTGCTCGTCGAGCACGCGCGCGTAGACGACCGTGTAGTCGCGCGCGGTGGCCGCGTTCAGCTCCCCGCCGAAGCCGTCGAAGATCTCGGCGATCTCCTGCGCGGAGTACTTCTGGGTTCCCTTGAAGAGCAGGTGCTCCAGGAAGTGCGTGACGCCGGCATGCGCGTTGTCCTCGTCGCGGGAGCCGGTGCCGATCCAGAGACCGATGGCGACGGAGCGAACCGTCTCGAGCGGCTCGCTGATGACCCGCGCGCCGCTCGCAAGCGTCGTCAGCAGGTAGTTCTGCACGCGCGAATCGTAGACCTTTGCCTCAGACGTGCTTGTAAGCTCGCCCCGGGTCGCCCGCGGCGCGCGCGAGCAGCGCGATCGCCTTCAGCGGCGGGCGGGCGAGACCTCTGATCCCGCCCACGTCGGCGACCTCGCCGCGCACGAGCCTCTCCACGGCGCCCCAGACGAGGTTCGTGCTGGCGAGGCCGAACGTCGCGCGCGGATAGCGGTCGAGCGCGACCTTCACTCCCCAGGAGGCCCAGAGGTGAGTCGCGAGGCGCTTCGCCAAGCGCGGTCCGTACGGATCGAGGGTCTCCGCCCGGCCCCCAAGAAGGTCGAGCACGGCCTCGGAGGCGTACTGCGAGCTGAGGAAGCCCTCGAACATACCGTCGCCGGAGACGGGGTCGATGAGACCCGCCGCGTCGCCCACGAGCAGCGTGCGTCCGCGGGCCAGGGTCGACCCGGGCTCGCGGAGCGGCAGCCGGTAGCCGCGCAGTTCTTCGAGGTCGTCGAACGACGCGCCGTGAGCGTCGCAGAGCCGGCGCAGGTGCTCGCGAAGGCGCGGCCCCTCTTCTTCCCAGCCGCCGACGCCGAAGTTGGCATGATCGCCCTTCGGGAAGACCCAGCCGTATCCGCCCGGGACGACGCCCAGCTCGAGTGCGAGCCGCCCGTTGTAGGGCGAGCGGTCCATCCTCGCGTAGGGCAGGTTCCCTTCGAGCGCGACGCCGACGACGCGGTTCCCTCCCAGGCCGAGTGAGCGCGCTGTAATTCCGTTGACGCCGTCCGCACCGATCAGGACCTTGGCCTGCAAGCCCTCGACGGAGACGCCGTCCTCCTGCACGTCGAGCTTGCCGACCTTCACGCCCTCGCGAAACTCCGCACCCGCCTCGACCGCCTTCTGGACGAGGAAGTGGTCGAGTCGCTTCCGCTGCGTCATGTACACGAGCGGCTCGCCGTTCCCACGCGCCAGCGACTTCCGGTAGCGCAGACGCAAATCCACGGCGGAGACCACGTGCTCGACGACCGGCTCGATGGAGAAGGGCAGCAGCCGGGCCGCGCGGCCGGTCACGCCACCTCCGCAGGGCTTGTCGCGCGGAAAGCGGGCCCTGTCGAGGAGGAGGACATCCGCGCCCGCCTTCGCAAGCCGGTACGCGGCCGTCGAGCCTGCGGGGCCGGCGCCGACGACGATGGCGTCGTAGCCATTCACACCGCGATTATGGAGCCCGGTTGCAGGCCTAGGTCGGGCTCGAGCTATTCCTCCCTCTCGATCACGTACACCACGACGGACGTCCCGTCCCGCGTCGACTCGGTTAGGACCTCGTACCCGTCTTGACCCCGGGCCGCGTCAAGAGCTCCGGACGCTTCTCCTTCGGCGGGCGGCGGGGGCTGGTCAAGTGTCCAGCCACTGGCCGTCAGCTGCTGCGTGTAGTACTTCCGCACGCTCTCGGTTGGATCTTCGGTCGTATAGGCGACGAAGCAGCCCTGGCTGTTGTACTGGGGTTGGGGCCGTTTACCGCCGTAGTGGGGGAATTCGCGAAACACGCGCATCTGCCTCTCGCTGCACCCGCCGGTCTCGGAGGCGATGACTTCGAAGGCGAACGCGAACGCGAACGGCAGCACGAGGAAGAGCGCGACGACGGCGAGCGCTATGAGGAGGGCCTTACGCACCTAAAAGGATTATTTGGCGGGACGCGAAGCGGGACAATGGGTCATCTGGGGGGTTTCTCTCGCGCGCATTCTCACAATGCGGGCCGCCTGTTCGATATAGAGAAGCGTGCAGCGATTTCCGCAGGCCTCGTTCGTCGGGACGATCGTCGTCTGGGCCTCGGCCTTCTCCGTCATCAAGGCCTTGATCGACCAGGGCGTCGGGGCCGAGCAGATCGCGCTCTCACGCTACCTCGTCGCCGCACCCGGATTCGTGTTCCTCCTCTGGCGCGCGGGCGGGCTTCCCGGCCTCGACCGCCGAGACGCCACGCGCCTTCTCGTCGCGGGAGTCGTCATCGTCGCCGGCTACCACCTCTCCCTGAACATCGGCGAGGAGTCGACCGCGTCCGGAATTGCCGCGCTGATCGTCGCCCTCTCCCCCGCGCTCACGATGGCGTTCGCGATCGGCTTCGGGATCGAGCGCTTCAGCCTCCGCGTCGCGGCGGGTCTCGCCGTGGCCTTCGGCGGCGTGGTCGTGGTGGTCGGCCTCGGCTCGGGAGAGGACTTCTCGCTCTCCGGGCTGAAAGGGCCGCTCATCGTCCTCGGCGCGCCGCTGTCCTTCGCGCTCTACAACGTCCTTTTGAAGCCGTTCTTCGCGCGCTACGACCTGCTCGCGTTGACCGCGACCACGAGCCTCGTCGGCACGGTCGGGCTCCTACCGATCTTCGCGGCCTCGGACGTCGGCGGCATCGGGTCGGTCGCCGGCCGCGACATCGCGCTCATCCTCTACCTCGGCGTTTTCTCGACGCTTCTCGGCTACATCGGCTGGAACATCGGCCTGCGGGCCTTCGGGCCGACGCGTGCCGTGACGGCGACCTATGCGATTCCGGCGCTCGCCGTTCTCTTCGGCGCGGTGACGCTCGAGGAGCCCGTGACGGCATGGATCGCCGTCGGCGGGCTCCTGATCGTCGGAGGGGTCGCGCTGGCTAGCCTTCGCGGCGCGGGCCGCGGTCACGGCGTCCGCGGTCTCTTCCGCCGCGGCGCTCGTCTCGAGGACGCTCCTCACGCTCGCGCGGCGGAGCCGACTTCGCGCGCTCGATGAGCTCCTCGGGCTGAACGAGAGCTCCGTTCTCGTGCTTCGCGACGAGCTTGAGGCCGATCCGGCCGCGGGCCTTGTCCACCTCGGCGACCTTGACGTCGAGGACGTCGCCGCGGCTGATCACGTCTTCGATGTGCGCGACCCGGCCGGGCCCCACATTCGAGACGTGCAACAGGCCGTCGGTGCCCTTCTTCAGCTCCACGAAAGCGCCGAAGTCGGTGGTCTTCACGACCTTGCCGGTGTACTCGTCGCCGACCTCCGGCTCCTTGGTGAGAGCCTGGATCGCTCCGATGGCGGCCTCGGCCTTCGGCCCGTCGACCGCATAGATGAGGATCGTGCCGTCCTCCTCGATGTCGATCTGAACCTCATAGTCGGCCTCGAGCGAGCGGATGGTCTCGCCGCCCTTGCCGATGACGAGGCCGATCTGCTCCGGATCGATCTTGACCGTCGTGATTCGCGGCGCGTAGTCGGAGAGCTCCGTGCGGGTCTCGGAGATCGCCTCGGCCATCTTGTCGAGGATGAACTCACGCGCCCGCTTCGCCTGATCGAGGGCGTTGCGCATGATCTCCTGCGTGACGCCGGTGATCTTGATGTCCATCTGCAGGGCCGTGATGCCCTCGCGGGAGCCGGCGACCTTGAAGTCCATGTCACCGAGGTGGTCCTCGGCGCCCTGGATGTCGGTGAGGATGACGTAGTCGTCGCCCTCCTTGACGAGACCCATGGCGATGCCGCCGACGGGCGCCTTGATCGGCACGCCCGCGTCCATGAGGGCGAGCGTCGAGCCGCAGACGGAGCCCATCGAGGACGAGCCGTTCGACTCGAGCGTCTCGGAGACGAGGCGGATCGTGTACGGGAACTCGTCGAGGGGCGGGATCATCGGCTCGAGCGCCCGCTGTGCAAGCGCGCCGTGGCCGATGTCGCGGCGCTTGGGGCCGCGCATGAAGCCCGTCTCCCCGACCGAGTAGGGCGGGAAGTTGTAGTGGTGCATGTACCGGCGCTCGGACTCGAGCGAGAGGTCGTCGATCCGCTGCCCTTCCTTGGCCGTGCCGAGGGTGAGCAGGGTCATGATCTGCGTCTGGCCGCGGGTGAAGAGCGCCGAGCCGTGCGTGCGCGGTGAGACGGTCACCTCGCAGTCGATCGGCCGGATCTCCTCCGTGCCGCGCCCGTCCGGACGCCGCTTCTCGACCGCGATCTTCTCGCGGACGAGCTGCTTGTAGATGGACTCCGCAGCCTTCTTCACGAACTGCTTGGTGAGCCCGTCCTTGACCGTCGGGGCCTCGCCCTCGACGGTGGCGGGGCCGACCGGGAACGGAAGCTGGACTTCCTCGATGATCCGGTCGAAGAGCAGGTGCCGCTTTGCGGACTTGAGCTGCTTGGAGTCCTGCTCGGCCTCGGTGAGGGCCTTGAGCTCCTCCCCGTACTGCTCGCGAACCGCCTCGGCGACGGCGTCGAGCCGCGCTTTCTCGAGGAGCATGTCCAGGCTCGAGCGCACCTGCATCTCGCGGACGATGTCCTCTTCGGTGGAGTCCATCGTGAGCGGCGTGGCGAGCTCGGCCGCGATCTCCTCGATCGCGGCGGCGGCTTCCCGGAGACCGTCGGCGGCGATCCGCTCGCGGATGCGGCCGGACTGGCCCGCAACCTCGGCGTCGACGTCGGCGTCGATCCACTTGGGCTTGCCGACCTCGCGCCGGAGCTCCTCCTGCGCCTCGCAGAGCTTCTTGATCTCTGCGTGCGCCAGCTCGAGCGCATCGAGGAGCAGCTCCTCGGGCACCTCCTCGGCGCCTGCCTCCACCATCGTCAGGCCGTCTTTCGTGCCGACGACGATGAGGTCCATCGTCGATTCCTGCTCGAGCTCGGGCAGGCTGGGGTTGACGACGAGCTGGTCGTCGATCAGGCCGATCCGCACGGCGCCCACGGGCCCGAGGAACGGAAGCGGCGAGATCATGAGGGCCGCGGAGGCCCCGTTGATCGCCAGGATGTCGTGTGGGGTGACGAGGTCGGCCGAGAGCGTCGTGCAGATGACCTGCACCTCGTTGGTGAAGCCCTTCGGCCAGAGCGGCCGGATCGGGCGGTCGATCATGCGTGCGGTGAGAATCGCCTTCTCGGTCGGGCGCCCCTCGCGCTTGAAGAAGCCGCCGGGGATCTTCCCGGCCGCGTACATGCGCTCCTCGACGTCCACGGTGAGCGGGAAGAAGTCGGCGCCTTCGCGCGCCTCCGTCCGCCCCTGTGCGGTCGCGAGGACCATCGTGTCGCCGGCCCGGACGACTACCGCCCCGTCGGCCTGCTTGGCGAGCTTCCCTGTTTCGAAGCTCATGTCGTCCCGGCCGACGGTGACGTTCACCGTCGACTTACCGGAAACCATGGTGCTCATATGTCTTGCCTCTCTTTCCTCTGGGAGGTGGAGGCGGAGGTTTGAGGCAACCGCTTCGCGGGGCTCCCTCAAACTTCCACCGGCTCCTCCC
>JBKPRJ010000111.1:0-25648 GCA_046734455.1 Actinomycetota bacterium
GCCGCGCGCCACGCGGCGAAGAACATCGTCGCCGCCGGAATCGCAGAACGCTGCGAGCTCCAGGTCGCGTACGCGATCGGCGTCGCGCATCCGGTCTCGATCGAGGTCGAGTGCTTCGGCACCGAGCGGATCCCGCTCGACCGCATCGCCCCGCTCGTGCGCGAGCACTTCGACCTACGGCCCGGCGCGATCCTTCGCGACCTCGACCTCTGGCGGCCGATCTACGCGCAGACCGCTGCGTACGGCCATTTCGGCCGCGAGGAGCAGGATTTCACCTGGGAGCGCACCGACCGCGCCGAGGCCCTGCGCGCAGCTGCCGGACTCGCGGCCGAGGTTCCCGCAGCCCCGTAAACGGGTAGGACCCCTGCGTCATGGGGGTCTTCACCCCGGAACGGCGGCGGCAGGCGCCGCCTCCTCAGCCACCGCAGTACGAGCCGCCTCGAGAGCCGCGGCGCGACATCCCCTGGGGCCTCATCGGTCTCGTGATCCTCATCGTCGCGCTCGTATTCGGCGTCAGCTGGGTGCGCGGTGTCATCCCCGACTTCGACAATCCGTTCAAGCAGCAGACCGTCGACCGCAGCGGGCCGGCGGTGCTCAAGTCGCTTCAGGACCTCCACGAGTACCACGCCGCCACGGGCAACTTCCAGCAGATCGTCGATCTCCATCAGGACAGCGGCCTGCCTGATGAGATCCTCGGTTCGCGCACGCTCTACGTCGCGTACGGCTCGGTGGACGCGAGCGTCGACTTCTCCGACGTCGACAGCGACGCCGTCGACGTCTCGGACGACCGCCTGAGCGCGACGATCACGCTGCCGCGGCCCTTGCTCTCGCCCGCGCGCATCGATCCGACGCGGAGCTACGTGTACGACCAGAACGAGGGGGCGCTGAACAAGATCGGCGACCTCTTCTCTTCGAACGACCACGACCAGCAGCAGCTGAACGTGCTCGCCGTGCAGAAGATCAACGCGGCCGCGCAGCAGAACTCGGGGCTGATCGCCCGGGCGCGCGAGAACACGCGCCTCATGCTGTCGAGCCTCCTGCGCGCGCTTGGCTTCACCACGGTGAACGTGGTGTTCGCCGACGAGCAGAGCTAGCTAGGTCGGGCGGACGAACAGGCCGGAGGCCTGCTTCTCGTCGAGCGGCCGCTCGTCGCCCGCGACCGAGAGCGTGAGCTCGCCGCCGTCGGCCTCGCGCACCTCGATGCGCGTGCCGGGGACGAGGCCCTCGTCGTAGTACCAGTGCAGGAGGTCGCCGTCGTGCTCGGCCAGACGCACGATCTCGGCCTCGGAGCCCGCCGAGAGGTCGGACAACGGCTGCAGCTCCCGGTTCTCCGCTTGCTCGAAGTCGGTGTCGACCGGCCAGCCGTGGGGGCAGCGGTCCGGCTTGCCGAGCTGCGCCTCGATCCGCTCGACCATGTCGTCCGTGAAGGTGTTGCCGAGGAGATCGGCCTGCTCGTGGGCCTCCGCAGGTGTGTAGCCCATGAAGTCGGTGAGCAGCCGCTCGATGATCCGGTGGCGCCGAACGACGCGTTCTGCCTGGACGCGCCCCTGCGCGGTCAGGATCGCCTCCTTGTGCTGGCCGCGCTCGACAAGACCCTCTGCTTCGAGCCGCTTCAGCATCTCCCCGGCCGAGGCGCGCGAGACGCCGAGCATGTCGGCGACGCGCACCGCGAGGGTGGGAGATCCCTTTGTGTCAGGGCGGTATTCCCCAATGGGGAAAGCGAGGAAATAGATCGTCTCGAGGTAATCGTCGACCGAATGTCCCGCCGCCATCTCAGGGACAATCCTACCGGTGTCCCGCTTCGCCTCGGTCTACCCACTGGTGACCGCGCGTGCCCTCGCGCGCCCGTTCACGTACCTCGCGGACGGGCTCGAGAAGGGCTCCGTCGTCTCCGTTCCGTTCGGGCGGGCGCACCGCCGCGGAGTGGTCGTCGGGCTCGAGGACGAGGTTCCGCCGGAGGTCGAGCCGGTCGCCGTCGAGCGCGTCCTCGGGTCGATCTCGCCGGCGCTGGTCGACCTCGCGCTCTGGCTGGCGGACTACTACGGATCGACCCCGGCGCGCGCGCTCGCGCTGGTCGCGCCCGAGGCCAAGGCGCGCCGTAAGGGCGCGAAGAGGCGCGAGGGGCCGAAGGCGCTCCCCGCCGAGAGTGCGCCCGAGAGGCTCACGCCCGAGCAGGACGAGGCGCTCGCAAAGATCGTCGGCGCACTCGGCGGCGGCTCCTTCCTCCTCTACGGCGCGACCGGCAGCGGCAAGACCGAGGTCTACCTGCGAGCCTGTGAAGAGGCGCTCGCGCGCGGCCTGGGCGCCATCGTCCTCGTCCCGGAGATCGCCCTGACCCCGCAGGCGCTCGGCCGATTCACCGCCCGCTTTCCCGGTCAGGTGGCCGTCCTCCATTCGGGGATGACGGACGCGGAGCGGAGGGACGAACGGGAGCGCATCGCATCGGGCGAGGCGCGCGTCGTCGTCGGCGCGCGGTCGGCCGTCTTCGCTCCGGTTGAGAAGCTCGGGCTCATCTGCGTGGACGAGGAGCACGACGCCTCCTACAAGCAGGAGTCGGATCCGCGCTACGACGCGCGCACCGTGGCGGCGAAGCGCGCCGCTCTCGAGGGCGCGGTGGCCGTCTACGGGAGCGCGACGCCTCGGCCGGAGAGCTGGGAGCGCCTCGAGCGCCTGGAGCTCGGTGGTCGCCTCGGCCGGCGGCTCCCGCACGTGCAGGTGGTCGACCTGCGGCGCGAGGCCGGCTACCCGCTCTCGGCGCCGCTTCTGGAAGAGCTCGGTGCCATCTCCGACAAGGGCGGCAAGGCCATCCTCCTTCTCAACCGCCGCGGGATCGCGCCCGCACTTCACTGCCGCGCCTGCGGGACGACCCTCCGCTGCCCCGCCTGCGACGTCGCGCTCACGCTGCACGGGGACGGGGCGCTCCACTGCCACCACTGCGGGCGGCGCGAGCCGAGCCCGACCCTCTGCCCGGCCTGCGGTGCTGCCGAGCTCGCGCGCCTCGGGGCCGGGACCGAGAAGCTCGAGGAGGAGCTGGCGGAGCGATTGCCCGGCCTGCAGCTCATCAGACTCGACGCGGACGTCGCCTCCAATCCGGCGGAGCTCGCCGAGCGCTTGGCCGCGTTCGCCGCCGCAGACCGAGCCGTTCTCCTCGGCACGCAGATGGTTGCCAAGGGCCATCACTTCGAAGGCGTCGCGCTTGCGGCGGTCGTCGACGCCGACACGGGGATGGCGCTGCCCGACTTCCGGGCCGAGGAGCGGACCTTCCAGCTCGTGACGCAGCTCGCCGGCCGAAGTGGCAGGGATGCGCCGGGGCGCGTGCTCGTCCAGACCTACCAACCGGACGCGCGTCCGATCGAGCTCGCCGCGCGCCACGCCGTCGACGAGTTCCTCGCCGGCGAGCTCGAGCGCCGCCGGGAGCTCGGCTACCCGCCGTTCCAGCACCTCGTCCGCATCGTGGTCTCCGGCTCCCGGCCCGACGGGCCCGCGACGGTGCTGAACGAGCTCCGGGCTAGGCTCGACGGCTTCGACGGCGACCTGCTCGGGCCGGCGCCGCTCCTGCGCCTGCGGAACCGCAGTCGGGCGCAGCTCCTCGTCAAGACCGCGAATCCGAGACCCGTGGCAGCGCGCGCCGCGAAGCTTCTCGCCGCGGCCGCCCCGGCAATGCGCAAAGACGGCCTGGCCGCGTCCGTGGACGTCGATCCACAGGGGCTTGCCTAGTTTCCCGCGCCCAGGGCCCGGGAATCACGCGCACATGGGACTAGGAGAAATCATCGGTCTGATCATCGTGGGACTCATCGTCGGCGCGCTCGGGCGGCTCTTCCATCCGGGTAGCGATCCGATGGGGATCCTCATGACGATTGCAATCGGAATCGCGTCTGCGCTTCTCGTCGGCTGGCTGGTCGGCGGGGGCGTGCTCGGCTTCATCCTCGCGGTGATCGTGGCGATCGTCCTCGTCGCGCTCTGGTCGCGCATGGTCGGGGCCAGGCCCACCGCGACAAACCGCATTTAGAACCCCGGTCAGAATGGAGCCTGAGCCCGCGGAGCGCGCTGGCACGTCACGAGGCGTTGTCCTCAGTTGCATCCGTATCTATTCGATGCGAACGCTCCCTGCGTCCTAGCCTCGCGGCGCCAAGCACACCTCCGCCGGCCAGGCCCCATCCCACCGGGATTCACGAACAACGGTTCGCCCTCGTTAGAATTGCCCCTGGAAATGGGCGAAGTCGAGGGCCAGGTCAGGAGCGAAGAGCTCGACGCCGAGCGTGAAGCTCGGCGTCGGCTTGCCCTGGCCCAGGTGCGTCAATATCCGGATCCTGTCCTGCGCATGAAAGCCAACGACGTCGAGGAGATCGACGAGTCCGTCACGGGCCTCGTCGAGCGGATGAAGGGCCTCATGTCGGAGGCTCGCGGCGTCGGCCTCGCGGCTCCCCAACTCGGCATCCTGCGGCGCGTGTTCGTCTACCAGGCCGGCGAGGAGGAGCCCTTCGTGGCGGTCGTGAACCCGCAGGTGGTCGAGAGCGGGGAGGAGCTCGTCGCCGACGACGAGGGCTGCCTTTCGCTCGGCGCGGCGACCGTGATCGTCGAGGTCGAGCGCCCGTCGACCATCGTTGTCGAGGGAAAGTCTCCCGAGGGCGAGGATCTTCGCATCGAGGCCGAGGGCCTCGAGGCGCGCGTGATCCAGCACGAGCTCGACCACCTCGACGGCGTCCTCATCATCGACCGGACGTCTCCCGAGCAGCGGCGAGAGGCTCTGGCCAAGCTGCGGCCACAGCCGGTACTCGGACCCACGTAGCCCCATGAAGATCGCCGTTGCGGCCACCGCGCCGTTCGGAGCGGCTGTGCTCGAAGGGATGGCCAACCGGAGCTACGACATCGAGTTCCTCCTCACGCGCCCGGACAAGCCGCAGGGCCGCGGGCGGAAGAAGGCGGCGCCCCCAGCCAAGGAGGTTGCCAAGCGGCTCGAGATCCCGGTCCAGCAACCGGAGAAGCTGACCGCATTCCCGGGCGAGGCGCGCGTCGTGGTCGTCGCCGGGTACGGCGTGATGATCCCCGAGAAGCTCCTCTCCGAGCGCCTGTGGCTGAACGTGCACCCGTCGCTGCTTCCGCGCTGGCGCGGGGCCGCGCCCGTCGAGCGAGCGATCATGGCGGGAGACCGGGAGACAGGCGTCACCATCCACAAGACGACCGCGGATCTCGACGCGGGGCCGATCGCGGCCCAGCGCCGCTTTCCGATCGGCCCGCAGGACGACACCGCTGTCGTCATCGAGCGCGCGGCTGCGCTCGCGGTCGAGCTGCTCGGCGAGGTGTTCTCCGAGCCGACGTTCGTCCCCCAGCCGGACGGCGCGACGTACGCCGAGAAGCTGACCGCCGCCGACCGCGAGCTCGACTGGAGCAAGCCGACCGAGGAGCTTCTGAACCAGATCCGCGCTCTCTCGCCGCACATCGGCGCGCGCGGGCTCGTGGACGGCCGCCGCCTGCTCGTCTGGAAGGCGCAGCCGGCCCGCGAGGACTCGCTGCTCGTCGCCGACGGCCTCGAGCTGCTCGAGGTGCAGCGCGAGGGCGGCAAGCGCATGAGCGCGGAGGAGTACCTCCGCGGACGCCGCTGAGCGCGCGCTCGGTCGCATACGAGGTCGTCCGGCGGGTCTTCGAGGAGGACGCCTACGCGGACCGCGCCTTCCGCTCGCTCGCAGAGCGGCTCGACGAGCGCGACCACGCCTTCGCGATGCAGCTCGCGTACGGGACGGTGCAGCGCGTCCGCATCCTCGATTACGCCATCGAGACGCTCGGGCGCCGTCCCGTGCGGAAGCTCGACCCGCCGGTGCGAACGGCCCTGCGGATCGGCGCCTACCAACTCGCGTACATGGAGTCGGTGCCGCCCCACGCGGCGGTCAACGAAAGCGTGGAGCTCGTCCGCGCGTCCGGGCTCGAGCGCGCCGTCGCGTTCACGAACGCGGTCATGCGGCGGCTCGGGGAGGGAATCGGCCCGCTGTTGGAAGGCCTGGCCGAGGCTTCGCCGGAGGAAGCGGCGCTCAAGCACTCCTATCCGGACTGGGTCGCGGAGACGTGGTGGAGGGAGTGGGGAGCCGAGGCGACGCTCGCGCTCATGCAGGCCCAGAACGAGCCGCCGGAGCGTGTCGTGCGTGAGCCGACCGGCGGGCTCACCGCTCCTTGGCCGCAAAGCCGGGGTTCCCAGCTCGCGGGCGATGCCGTCGGCGCGCAGCCGGGCGAGCGGGTCCTCGATCTCTGCGCGGCGCCGGGCGGGAAGGCGACGCAGCTCGCCGCCGCGGGAGCGGAGGTCGTCGCCATCGAGAAGCACCCCGGCCGCGCGCGCGAGCTCGAGGAGAACGCGGCCCGACTCGGAGCGGAGCTCACCGTCGTGAACGCCGATGCGCTCGAGCTTCCGGCGGAGCTCGCGGGTTTCGACCGCGTGCTCGTGGACGCGCCGTGCTCGGGCCTCGGAGTCCTCAACTCGCGCCCCGACCTGCGCTGGCGGGCGCGCCCGCTGCCCGAGCTCCAGCTGGATCTCCTGCGCGTCGCCGTCGAGCGGGCGAAGCCCGGCGGCTCGGTCACCTACTCCGTCTGCACGATCAACCGGGCCGAGAACGAGAACGTGATCGACGGGCTCGGCGTGCCAGTCGAGGACCTCGGCGCGGAGTTCCCGGATTTCCGCCACCCACGCCGGCCCGAGTTCCTGCTCACGCTTCCGCACGTGCACCGCACCTCGGGCTTCTTCGTCGCCCGCCTCCGGCGTCCGTAGGATCCCAGGCATGTCCTGGAAACGATGGGTGCGCGAGATCGAGATCGAGCCCTCGCTGTATGCGGCCGACTTCCTCGCTCTCGGCGAGCAGATCGACCACCTGATGGGAGCCGGCGCGCGCGTCTTCCACTTCGACGTCGGCGACGGCCACTTCGTCGAGCCGGTCACGATCGGCCCGATCGTCCTCCAGTCGATCGCGCCGCTGATCCACCGCTTCGAGGGGGTGATCGACTGCCACCTCATGGTCGACGACCCGGAGCATCACTTCGAGATGATCAAGAAGGCGGGCGGCGACAGCGTCACGTTCCATGTCGAGGCCTGCGAGGAGCCCTGGAAGGCGATCAAGCTCGCCCGTGACCTCGGCCTCGGAGTCGGCGTCGCCTTCAACCCGGAGACCAGCGTCGCGGACGCCGTCGGTGCCTCGATCGGCGCCGATTTCGTCCTCTGCATGAGCATCCATCCCGGCTATTCGGGCCAGTCCTTCATGCCGGAGAGCCTCGAGCGGATCGCGGAGCTCCGCGAGCAGCTGCACACGAACCTCTTCGTGCAGGTCGACGGCGGCGTCGGGGAGGAGAACATCGCCGACGTGCGGCGCGCCGGTGCGCAGCTCGCAGTGGCCGGAAGCGCGATCTTCGGCCGGGAGGACTACCCGCGTGCCTACCGGCAGCTGGTGAAGGCCTTTGCCGAAGCCGTTTGAGCGCGCGCTCGAGCTGGCCGAGCGCGGGCGCGGCACCACCCGTCCAAATCCCGTCGTCGGGGCGGTGATCGTCACCGGCGACGAGGTCGTCGGGGAGGGGTGGCACGAGCAGGCGGGCGGGCCGCACGCCGAGGTAGCCGCCCTCGAAGCAGCAGGCGAGCGAGCCCGCGGCGCGACGCTCTACGCGACGCTCGAGCCCTGCGCGCACCACGGGCGCACGCCTCCCTGCGTGGACGCGATTCTCGCGGCCGGCGTCGCGAAGGTCGTCGTCGGCGCGCCCGACCCGAACCCGAAGACGGGCGGCCAGGGTTTCGCGCGCCTGCGCGAGGCGGGGGTTGAGGTGGAGCTCCTGGACGGCGAGGCGGCCTCCCAGGCGCGGCGCCAGAACGAGGCGTGGAGGACGTGGATCGCCGCCGGGCGGCCTTTCGTCACGTACAAGGCGGCCGTCACGCTCGACGGGCGCGTCGTCGTGCCCGAGTCGCGCTGGGTGACGGGGGAGGAGAGCCGCCGCCGCGTGCACGAGCTCCGCGCCGCCTCCGACGCGGTCGCGGTCGGGATGGGAACTGTCCGTAGGGATTCGCCGCGCCTCGATGCGCGCGACGTCGAGGCGACGAGACAGCCGCGGCGGCTCGCCTTCGGAAGAGGCCCTCTGCCCGAAGGCTCCGAGCTCGAGCTCCTCTCGGGCCGGTTGGAGGACGACCTGAGGCGGCTCGCGGGCGAAGGCGTCCAGTCGCTCCTCCTCGAGGGCGGGCCCACGATTGCCACGTCGTTCCTCGGCGAAGGGCTCGTTGACAAGCTGCTTCTCTTCGTCGCGCCGACGCTCGCCGGCTCGGGGCCGCGGTGGACCGGGGAGACCGACGCGGCGATCCCTCTGTCCGGCGTCGAGGCCGAGGACGTCGGCGGCGACGTCCTCCTCACCGGATACATCCACGAGCCCTGACCCCTAGCGTGACCCCGCACCTGGCATGACTCTCGTCCGTGGCCCGGACCACCCGAGACGCAGCCGCCGAACGGCGCCTTGTGTTGCACGTGCACAAAGTCCTTTCCTGAGTGCGAAGGGGATTTCGCGGAGCACCACTGTCTTTTCGTGCAACACAAGGCTCGGGATGAGGGGCGGGTATCGTTCCCGCGTGTTCACCGGGATCGTGCGCGAGGTCGGTCGCGTCGAGGCCGTCGAGGCACGCGGCGATCGTGTTCGCCTCGTCGTCCGCGCGCCGAAGAGCGCGGCCGCCGCGGCCGTCGGCGATTCGATCGCGCTCGCGGGCGTGTGTCTCACTGCCGTCGAGGTGGACGATGGCGCCGTCGCCTTCGACATCGTGCCCGAGACGCTGCGCCGCTCCACGCTCGGGCGCCTCGAGGCCGGCAGCGGCGTCAACGTCGAGCCGGCTCTCCGTGCGGGCGAGCCGCTAGGCGGGCACATCGTCCAGGGGCACGTCGACGGAGTCGGGAGCGTTCGCGCCGTCACGGAGGAGGGGATCGAGGTCGAGGCGCCTGCCGACGTCCTCCGCTATTGCGTCGAGAAGGGCTCGATCGCGGTCGAAGGCGTCAGCCTCACGATCGCGCGGCTCGGCGAGGAGTCGTTCACGGTCGCCCTGATCCCGCACACGCGCGAGGTGACGACGCTCGGCGCTGCCGCCGTGGGCGACGACGTGAACCTCGAGGTGGACGTCGTCGCGAAGTACGTCGAAAGGCTCGCCTCGCGGTGAGGCTCGAGCCGCTCTACACGATCAGCTTCGCGTACCCGGAGCACTACCTCTCGCGAGGGCCGGACACGCGCGGGCTCTTCCTGGCCGAGGGGCGCGTGGAGGGCAAGGTGAGCGGCCGCTTCCGCGGGCTGAACCACGCGCGCTTGCGGAGCGACGACGTCTACGTCCCCGACTTCCACGGCGTCATCGAGACCGACGACGGCGCTCTCCTGGCCTTCCATCTGACCGGACTCGCGCGGAAGAGCGACTACGGCCGCGAGGTGACGGGAACCATCGTCCACAACACGGGCTCGGAGCGCTACGAGCGGCTCAACCACGCGGTTTGCGTGCTCGCCGGCGAGGCGCGGAGAAACGACATCCGGCTGGAAGTGGCGGAAGTGATCTGGGAGCCGGTTACGATTTGATCGTGAAGGTCGAGACGACGCCGTTCGCAACCATCGAGTCCGCCCTCGAGGACATCCGCGAGGGCAAGTTCGTCGTCGTCGTGGACGCGGCCGACCGGGAGAACGAGGGCGACCTCACGATCGCGGCGCAGTTCGCGACTCCCGACGCGATCAACTTCATGGCTACGCACGGGCGCGGGCTCATCTGTCTCTGCCTCACGGAAGAGCGCTGCGACGAGCTCGGCCTGCGCCAGATGACCGAGCAGAACGAGACGCCCTTCCGGACGGCGTTCACCATCTCCATCGAGGCGCGGGAAGGAGTGACGACCGGCATCTCCGCGCCGGACCGCGCGCGGACGATCCAGGTGGCGATCGACCCGAGCAAGGGCCCCGCCGACCTTGTCCAGCCGGGCCACGTCTTCCCGCTGCGCGCCCGCCGCGGCGGCGTCCTCCAGCGAGCCGGCCAGACCGAGGCCGCCGTCGACCTCGCGCGGCTCGCTGGGCTGAACCCGGCTGGTGTCGTCTGCGAGATCATGCGCGAGGACGGGACCATGGCCCGCGTTCCCGACCTGATCCCCTACTGCGAGCAGCACGGGATCAAGATGATCACGGTCGAGGACCTGATCGAGTACCGCCGCCAGACCGAGAAGCTCGTCGAGCGGATGACGTCGGTACGTCTTCCGACCGCCTACGGGGACTTCACCGCCGTCGCCTTCCGCGAGACGCTGACGGGCAAGCACCACGTCGCGCTCGTCAAGGGCGACGTCGAGGGCGAGGAGAACGTCCTCGTCCGCGTCCACTCCGAGTGCCTCACCGGCGACGTCTTCCACTCGCTCCGCTGCGACTGCGGCGAGCAGCTGGAGCTCGCGCTCGAGCGCATCTCCGCCGAGCCGCGCGGCGTCCTTCTCTACATGGCGCAGGAGGGCAGGGGCATCGGCCTCCTCAACAAGCTGAAGGCCTACGAGCTGCAGGAGGCTGGGCTGGACACCGTCGAGGCGAACCTCGAGCTCGGCTTCGGCGCCGACCTCCGTGAGTACGGCATCGGCAGCCAGATCCTCGCCGACCTCGGCCTCACGACCATCCGCATCCTCACGAACAACCCGAAGAAGATGACCGGGATCGAAGGTTTCGGCCTCAGCGTGGTCGAGCAGGTGCCGATCGAGATCTCGCCGAACGCCGAGAACCGCCGCTACCTCGAGACGAAGCGCGCGAAGCTCGGCCACCAGCTGCACCACCAGGACCTCCGCTTCGAGGACTCGGATGGCTGACGTCGAGCACGCGCCGGGGGAGCTCCGGATCCCGCAGGGCGTGGGGGTCGTGACGGGCTCGGCCAACGGCGCTCACCGCGGAATCGGCGTCGTCGTCAGCCGCTTCAACGGCGACATCACGCAGCGGCTGCTCGAGGGCGCGCTGCAGACCCTCGTCGACTCGGGAGTGCCACGCGAGCGGATCGACGTCATGCCGGTTCCCGGCGCGTTCGAGCTGCCGCTCGGAGCGATGGCGCTCGCGAAGACGCGCCGCTATGCCTGCATCGTCGCCCTCGGGTGCGTCATCCGCGGCGACACGCCGCACTTCGAATACGTCGCCGGCGAGGCCGCGAGCGGGCTTCAGCTCGCCGGGCTCGAGACCGGGGTCCCCGTTTCCTTCGGCGTCCTCACGTGCGACAGTCGCAGGCAGGCGGAGGAGCGTGCGGGCGGGCCCGAGGGGAACAAGGGCTCCGAGGCCGCCCTCTCGGCGCTCGAGATGGCCGATCTGCTCACCCGCCTCCGGCCGGCCACCCAGAACCCCTAGCTATAATCCGCCGCTGATATGTCGAAGGTCTGCGCAGTCTGCGGGAAAGCTCCCGCGTTCGGACACTCCCGGAGCCACTCGATGGTGGCGACCAAGCGTCGGTTCAACCCGAACCTCCAGCGCGTCCGCATTCTCGTGAACGGGGTTCCGCGCCGGACCTACGTCTGCGCCCGGTGTCTCAAGGCGGGCAAAGTCCAGAAGGCCCTTTAGCGCTCGCGCGCGCCGCGCTGGCGGCGCTCGAAGCGAGCAGGGCCCGCATCGACGACCTGAACGTCTATCCGGTCCCGGACGGGGACACGGGGACGAACATGACCGAGACCGCCCGCGCGGTCGTCTCGGCGCTCGAGCGCGATCCCGGAGCCGACATCGTCCGCTCGGCTCTGATGGCGGCGCGCGGGAACTCCGGCGTGATCCTCTCCCAGCTCGTCCGGGGCGCGATGGAAGAGCTCGGCGCAGAACCGGTCGACGCTGCACGGCTGGCCAAGGCTCTGCGCGGCGCGAGCGATGCCGGCTACGCGGCCGTCCGCAACCCGCAGGAAGGAACGATGCTGACCGTCGCCCGCGCACTCGCCGAGAAGGCGGAGGAGCTCGAGCCCGTCGGCCCGCTGGTGGCCGAGGCGCTCGCCGAGATCGTGGCCCACGGCGAGCGGGCCCTCGCCGCGACGACCGACCAGCTGGAGATTCTGAAGCAGGCGGGCGTGGTCGACGCGGGGGGAGCGGGCGTCCTCGAGATCATGCGCGGCATCGCAGCTCAAGTCCGTGGCGAGCCGCTGCCGGAGCTCGGGGCGATGACGAGCGGGATTCCCCTCGAGGCCGTCCACCAGGAGCTCTCGCGCTACCGCTACTGCACGTCCTTCTTCGTCGAGGGCGACCGGGTCGATCCCGAGGAGCTCGAGCGCGAGCTGACGAAGCTCGGCGACTCGCTCCTCGTCGTCGGCGGTCCGGGCGCGGTCAAGGTGCATGTCCACACCGACGACCCTGGTGCGGCCCTTGCGCTCGCCACCGGGCGCGGTGTGATCGAGGAGGTCGACATCAAGAACATGCACGTCCAAGCCGCGGACCGCACCGAGCGGCTGGAGCGCGAGGTGGGCGTCACGGGGGCCGTTGCAGTCGTCCTCGGCGAGGGCAACCGCCGCCTGTTCGAAAGCCTCGGCGCGGCCACGGTCGAGGGCGGGGAGACGATGAACCCCTCGACCGCCGACCTGCTAGCAGCCGTCGAGGCGCTGCCCGAGCGGGCAGTCGTCCTGCTCCCGAACTCCAAGAACGTGATCCTGGCCGCCGAGCAGGCGGCCGAGCAGAGCGAGAAGGACGTCCGGGTGATTCCGACCCGAAGCCTGCAGTCGGGCCTGGGCGCGCTCGTCGCCTTCGAGGCGCAGAGCACGCTGGAGGAGAATGTCGAGGGGATGGAGAAGGCCGCCGGCGCGGTGCGAGCGGGCTCGGTCGCGCGGGCCTCGCGCTCGGCGAAGATCGGCGACGTGAACGTCGAGGAGGGCGAGTTCCTCGGTCTTGTGGAGGGGGAGCCGGTCACCTCCGGCAACGTGCTGGAGCCGGTCGCCATGGAGGTCCTCGCTCGGCTGGTCGGGGACGGGGCCGACGTCCTCACCGTCTTCGTCGGCAACGGAGCGACGAGCGCGGACGCCGTGGTCGAGTCGATCCGCACGGCCCATCCCGGCGTCGAGGTCGAGGTGCACGAGGGCGGACAGCCCCACTACCCCCTTCTTTTCGCCGTCGAATAATCCGATACTGCTCGACATGGCGGGCCAGCCCATCGAGGTCGTCCTCGTCGAGGACAACGACACGTTCCGCGAGGCGCTCGAGCTCATGCTCGGCGTCACGCCCGACGTTCACGTGGTCGCAGCCGTGCCGGACGGCGAGTCCGCGCTGAAGGTCTGCGCCGAGCTCCGGCCGGACGTCGCGCTCGTCGACTACCGGCTTCCCGGGCTCGACGGCGTCGAGACCACCACGGCGCTTCGCTCGGCCCTGCCGAAGACCGCGGTCGTCGTGCTCACCGCGGCGGCCGAGCACGAGGAGATCCAGGCGCTCTACGACGCGGGTGCGGTGGCGTGCCTGACCAAGGACCGCGGGTTGGACGAGATCGTCGGGGCCATCCGGGAGGCGGCGGGGCGTGGCGCGGCTATCGGCTGAGTCGACCGCGATCGTCCTCGACTCGACGTCGGACCTACCGAACGGCCACGGCCGCGAGAGCTGGCGCGTCGTGCCTCTCTACGTGCGCTTTGGCGACGGAGAGGCGAAGCGCGAGTACGTCGACATGTCGACGGCCGAGTTCTACACGCACCTCCGCCAGAGCCCAGAGCCTCCGAAGAGCGCACAGCCTTCTCCGGCCGACTTCGCCGCCGCCTTCGAGGAGCTCGCTGCGTACGAGCGGATCCTCTGCGTCGCCCTCTCCGCCAAGCTCTCGGGCACGTTCGCAAGCGCCGAACTCGCCGCGCAGGACTTCGGCGGCAAGGTTCGCGTGCTCGATTCCAAGGTCACCTCGGGCGGCACGGTCATCCTCGCCGACGCGATCCAGCGCCGCCTCGACCGCGGCACCGACGACGAGGAGATCGATGCGCTCGTCGAGCGCTTTCACCGGGAGCGCGGCCTCCTCTTCACCGTGGACACGCTCGAGTACCTCGTGCGCGGCGGGCGGATCGGCAAGGCGGCCGGGCTCGCCGGCCAGCTCCTCTCCGTGAAGCCGATCCTCGCCTTCGACGACGGCGAGGTCGCTCCGCTCAAGCGCGTCCGCGGCCGCGCGAAGGCGCTCGGCGAGCTGGAAGAGATCTTCCGCTCGTCCACTGAGGGCCAGGACGATTCGAGCCTCCACGTGGGCGTCGGCCATGCCGAGGCCAAGGAGGACTGCGACGAGCTCGCCCGCCGGGTGCAGGCCGCGCGCACGAACGCCTCGCTCGACATCGTCACGACCCTCGGTCCGGTCATCGGTACGCACGGCGGCCCCGGCACGCTGGGTTTGTTCTGGTATTACGACCAGTCGTGAAGCACGTAGCTCACTGGGACGACGTCGAGCCTCGCCGCCGCGACGCCGGACACATCGCCGGCGACTGGTACGACCTCGGCCGTGCAGCCGGAAGTGTCTCCGTCGGGCTGAAACGCATCCGGGTGGACGCCGGCCAGTGGTCGACGCCCGCGCACGCCGAAGGCGCGGAGGAGGAGATCTTCTTCCTCCTCGGCGGCTCCGGGATCTCCTGGCAGGACGGCGAGGTCTTCGAGGTGGGCGCGAACGACGTGCTCGTCCACCTCCCGGAGAGGCACGCGCACACGCTGCGGGCGGGTCCCGACGGCCTCGATGTGCTGGCGTACGGGCAGCGCAAGGCCCAGGGCAACACGGTGCTTCCGCGCGCGGGCGTCGCCTGGATGCACCCGAGCTGGGTGGACGTGGGCGGGCCGAGCCCCTGGGAGCGGGAGGCCGCCGCAGGCGAGCCGGAAGTCGGAGAGATCTCGCCCCGGCCGAGTCGCATCGCCAACCTGGCCGACGGCATCCGCTGGGAGCTCGAGACGGGCGCGGTCGACCTGAACTTGGGCGACGTCGTGGGCTCCGTCGAGACCGGGCTCAGTCACATGACGATCCCCGCGGGAGCCGAGGGGTACCCGCCACACTGCCACGCCGCCGAAGAGGAGCTCTTCGTCGTCCTCGAAGGGTCGGGAACGGTGACCCTCGGCGAGGAGAGCACCGAGGTGCGACGCGGCTCCGTCGTCTCGCGGCCCGCGGGCACGCGCGTCCCACACTCCTTCGGTGCGGGCGACGAGGGCCTCGCCTACCTCGCGTACGGCACGCGGGAGGCGAACGACGTCGTCTACGAGCCTCGGGCCGACATCGTCAGGTTCCGAGGGGTCGGCGTCACCCTCCCCGCGGGAAAACGCTGACGTCCGGACCGCGGCGTATGCTCGTCGGGTCCTGGCCCTCTCTGTGAGTTCGCGCCCCGCGCTGGCCGGCTTTGCTGGCATGGACCAAGGTGCGCCGAAGCCGAGGAGGCTGGAGGCGGAGGAGCGTCCGGTGCAGACGCTCCCGGGAGTCGGCCCGAAGATCGCGGAGCGGCTCGCATCGCTCGGAATCGAGACCGTCCGCGATCTCGTCGAGCACATCCCGCGCGCCTATTTGGACTGGGACGAGGCCGCGAGCTTCGCCGACCTCGCCGTCGGGCAGGAGGCGACCGTGCGTTGCAAGCTCGCGCGCATCCGGGTGCGGCCGACGAGGCGGCGGAACCTCAAGGTCGTCGAGGGTGTGGTCGTGGACGGCGCGGGCATCGAGGAGAAGGTCGTCTGGTTCAACCAGGCGCACCTGGCCAAGCTCGCGCCGGGCACCGAGCTCCTCCTGCACGGAACACGGGACCTGAGCGGCTTCAAGGTCGCCCGCCACGAGCTCGGCGGCGGCGGCGTGCACACGCTCGGCCTCGTCGCCGAGTACCCGGCCACGGAGGCGCTGCCGTCTTACCGAATCCGTTCGCTCGTAGAGGCCGCGCTGCCGCTCGCGCGCCGCATGCCGGACCCGCTTCCCGCGGAGCTCCGCGCCCGCGAAGGCCTGCCTCTCCGCGCGGATGCGATCGCCGCGGTGCACCGTCCCGAAAGTCTCGAAGACGCCGAGGCCGCCCGCGCCCGCCTCGGCCTCGAGGAGCTCCTCCTGCTCCAGCTCGGCTTCGTCCGCCGCCGCGAGGCGCTCGCCCAGGAGGCGCGCGCGACGGCACTCGGCGAGCCGGGGGAGCTTCTCGGCCGCTACCGCAAGGCGCTCCCTTTCACGCTCACGCCTGAGCAGGAGGAGGCGATCGCCCACATCGACGCCGACCTACGCGGCGAAAGGCCGATGCAGAGGCTGCTGCAGGGCGATGTCGGCTCCGGGAAGACCGTCGTCGCTCTCTACGCGCTCCTCCGGGCTGTCGAGCGCGGAAAGCAGGGCGCGCTCATGGCCCCGACGGAGACCCTCGCCGAGCAGCATTTCCTTACCGTGGAGCCGATTTGCGCCGAGCTCGGCGTCCGTGTCTCCCTCCAGACGGGCTCCGTGAAGCACGATCTCGAGGGCGCGCAGATCCTCGTGGGCACGCATGCGCTGATCCAGGAGGGTGTCGCCCTGGACGACCTTGCCGTGGCGGTCATCGACGAGCAGCACCGCTTCGGCGTCGAGCAGCGTCGCGCCCTGGCAGAGGGTCGTTCCGCCCACGTGCTGCACATGACTGCGACGCCGATCCCGCGCACGCTCGCGCAGACCGTCTACGGCGATCTCGACGTGACGGAGATCGCGCGCCCGCCACGGGGCCGCCGGCCCGTGATCACGAGGTGGGTCTCGCACGAGCGCAGCGCAGAGGCCTACACGCGCCTCTGCCGCCACCTGGACGACGGCCGGCAGGCCTACGTCGTCTGCCCGCTCGTCTCCGAGTCCGAGATGATCGAGGCGCGCGCGGCGGAGCAGGAGGCCGACCGGCTCAGGCGCGCCGAGCTCCGCGGCTATCGCGTCGGGTCGCTGCACGGGCGACTGAGGCCGGCCGAGCGGCGGGCGCTCATGGACGACTTCAAGCGCGGCGAGCTCGACGTCCTCGTGGCGACGACGGTGATCGAGGTCGGCGTCGACGTCCCGAATGCGACGATCATGATCGTCCAGGAGGCCGACCGCTTCGGGCTCGCGCAGCTGCACCAGCTGCGCGGCCGTGTCGGCCGCGGCGCGGAGCAGTCCTACTGCCTGCTCGTCTCGCGCCCCAAGGACGAGCTCACCGAGGAGGCGCAGCGGCGCCTGCAGGCGCTCGTGGACACGAGCGACGGCTTCGCCCTCGCCGAGGTCGATCTCGAGCTTCGCGGCGAGGGCCAGGTCCTCGGCACCCGCCAGTCCGGCCTCACCGACCTGAAGTTTGCGAGCCTTCGCGATCGGAAGCTGATCGAGAAGGCGAGGAGATGGGCCGAGGAGCTGGAGACCGAAGGCGATGTGGTTCAGCCGCTTCTCCGGGAGGCCGAGCGGATTGAGGATCATCGCGGGTTCGCGTAAGGGCGCCAGGATCTTCGCGCCGAAGGGGCTCGAGGTGCGGCCGACCGGCGACCGCGTGCGCGAGGCGGTCTTCAACCTCATCGGGCCCGTGGACGGAGCCGACGTGCTCGACCTCTTCGCGGGCTCCGGGGCTCTCGGGCTCGAGGCGCTCTCGCGCGGCGCGGCCAGCGCGGTCTTCGTGGACTCCGATCGCCTCGCGGCGGAAACCGTGCTCCGCAACGTCGAGAAGCTCGGGCTCGAGGGCGCCCGTGTCTACCGCGAGGACGCCGCGCGCCGCCTCGCAACCGAGGCTGCTTCCGGCAGGCGTTACGATCTCGTGCTGGTCGACCCGCCTTACCGCATGCTTTCGAGGTTCCTGCCCATGCTTGCGACCCATCTCCCGTCCGTCGTCTCACCGGATGGGCTCGTCGTCGTCGAGTCCGAGGCGAAGGAGGAGCTCGAGCTGCCGCTGCCCCTCCGGACGAGCCGCAAATACGGATCGACCCGCGTAAGCCTCTTCGAGGGCGCGCAGTGAGCGACTCCGCGCCGGTCACCGCGATCTGCCCGGGGAGCTACGACCCCGTCACCAACGGGCATCTCGACATCATCGCCCGCGCCGCGGGGATCTTCGATCGCGTCGTCGTCGGCGTCGTCCGCGACCCGCAGCACAAGAAGGCGATGTTCTCGGTGGAGGAGCGCGTGCAGTTCCTACGCGACGCGCTCGC
This sequence comes from Actinomycetota bacterium, assembly GCA_046734455.1. Classification (GTDB taxonomy): domain Bacteria; phylum Actinomycetota; class Thermoleophilia; order Gaiellales; family Gaiellaceae; genus DATEOR01. Next base: position 18,022 of record JBKPRJ010000111.1, read on the forward strand.
GGGCTACGACAACGTCGAGGTCGAGGTGTTCGCCGAGCTCGTCGTCGAGTTCGCGCGCGAGTGGGGGGCGAAGACGATGGTCAAGGGGCTGCGCGCGATCTCGGACTTCGAGTGGGAGTTCCAGATGCACCACCTGAACCGGAACCTCGCTCCCGAGGTCGAGACGATGTACCTGATGTCAAGCCCGCAGTACAGCTTCCTCTCGTCGAGCGGGGTGAAAGAGGTCGCCTCGTTCGGCGGCGACGTGCGCGATCTCGTGCCGGAGCCAGTGGCCAAGCGGTTTCGCGAGATGTTCCCCCAGCCCAAGGGTGGCGCGCCCGTCTCGCCGCAAGAGTAGACTCCGGGGACAACATGGACGTACTCGTTCTCATCGACAAGCTCGACGACCTCGTTCACAACGCCAAGGCCGTTCCGCTCACCGACCAGGTGCGCATCGACCGCGAGGAGATCTACGACATCCTCGACCAGATGCGCGCGACGATTCCGGAGGAGATCAAGCAGGCCCGCTGGATCGTCAAGGAGCGCCAGGAGATGCTCGCGGAGGCCAAGCGCGAGAGCGACCGGATTCTCGGCGAGGCGCGCGAGCAGGCCGTGCGCGAGGCGTCCCAGACCGAGATCGTCAAGCTCGCCGAGCGCCAGGCCCAGGAAATCGTCGAAGACGCGCGCCGCCAGGCACGCGAGACCCGCCTCGAGATGGAGGACTGGGCCGACTCGATCCTCTCGACGCTCGAGGTCAACCTGGACAAGTTCCTCGGGGCCGTGCGCCGGGGCCGCGAGCGGCTCCACGAGCGCTCCCAGGAGTCCGTGGTAGCCGGCATCACGGACGAGCAGCAAGCCGTCTAGAGCCTCTCCTTTCGTTCGCTACGCTGGCCGTAGATGACGGTATTCAACACCCGCACGGTCCGGCTCCAGTCCGGGGAGCAGTTTCGCGACGTCAAGGAGGTAGAGCTCGAGCCGCTCGAGCTCGGCGGGCAGCGCTACGTCCCGATCCCGGAGTCGCCCGAGGCTGCGCTCACGCTGACGCGCCTTTCGTCCGGGCTCATGCTCGAGCTCGAGTTCGACGTGCGGCTTGTCGGCCCATGCGTGCGCTGCCTCAACGACGCAGGCCTCGACGTCACGATCAGGGATCGCCAGTACCAGGCGACGACCCCGGACGGCGACGAGGAGCTCAAGACGCCGTATCTCAAAGACGACCGGCTCGACCTGTCCGCGTGGGCCCGCGACGCCGTCGCGCTCGCCCTACCGGACAAGATCCTCTGCCGACCCGACTGCGCCGGCCTCTGCCCCGTCTGCGGCCGCGACCTGAACGCCGAGCCGCACGAGCACGAGGACGAGGGCGGCGACGAGCGCTGGTCGAAGCTGGCCGAGCTGAAAGACCGCCTCTAGCCTCCGGTACCACTCAGCCCCGCATTTCCATCCGCGTCACGAACCGGGCCTTGTGTTGCAGGCGCACAAAGTCTCCGCGGCTTGGAATCGAGTTTCCGAGGTGCGACTCATCCGGATTCGTGCAACACAAGGCTTCTTGGACCTCGGTGAGAGCAGACCAGCGGTTCTCCCGCAGCGGGGGTGGTGGGAGCTCTGGCTATACTCAGCCGCGGCCATGGCAGTCCCCAAGCGAAAAACGTCCAAGTCCCGCCGCGACAAGCGGCGCGCGACGCACAAGCTCTCGACGCCCGCTGTCGTCGAGTGCCCGCAGTGCCATCAGCCGAAGCGGCCGCATCACGTGTGCCCGACCTGCGGTACCTACCGCGGTCGTGAAGTCGAGCCGCTCGAGACTCCGGCTCCGTAGCCGTGCCTAAGATCCGGGTCGCGGTCGACGCGATGGGCGGCGATCGAGCCCCGGAAGAGATCGTCGCGGGCGCGCTCCTCGCGGCCTCCGACACCGTCGAGCCCGTCCTCTTCGGCCGGCGCGAGGCTCTCGAGCCCCTTGCCGAGGGCCTCGAGATCGTCCATTCCGCCGACATCGTCGCGATGGACGCGAAGCCGTCGGACGCGGCGCGGGAGAAGCGCGAGAGCTCGATGTTCGCCGCGTGCCGGGCGGTCGGAGAGGGCGAGGCCCAGGCCGTCGTCTCGGCCGGGAACACGGGGGCCATGCTCGCGGCGGGTCTGCTCGAGATCCGCAGGCTCCCCGATGTCCACCGTCCCGCGATCGCGGTGCCGCTCCCGTCCATCGGCGGCACCTCGGTGCTGATCGACGCGGGCGCCAACGCCGACGCACGCCCGGAGCATCTCGTCCAGTTCGGCCACATGGGCTCCGTCTTCGCGGAGGAGATCCTCGACATCGCCGAGCCGAAGGTCGCGCTCCTCTCCATCGGCGAGGAGCCCGAGAAGGGGAACCGTCTCGTCCGCGAGACGCATCCCGAGCTCGAGGCGAGCCACCTCGACTTCGTCGGCAACGTCGAGAGCCGCGACCTGCTCGCGCACGCGGCCGACGTCGTGGTCTGTGACGGCTTCACCGGGAACATGGCGCTGAAGCTCATGGAAGGGACGATCAAGACGCTTCTCGACGAGCTCAGGAAGGAGATCGAGGCGAGCCCCCGCGGCAAGCTCGGAGGTCTCCTCATCCGCCCGGCGGCGCGCGGCCTGCGCAAGCGGCTCGACCCGGACACCTACGGCGGCGCGTATCTCCTCGGCCTGCGCGGCCTCGCCGTCATCGCGCACGGCAACAGCTCGCGCACCGCGATCGCGAACGCGATCACGCTCGGAGCGCAGGGCGCGGCCGGAGCTGTGGTCAACCGGGTGGCAGCCCGCCTGGAGGAAGAAGTTGCGGCAGCCCCTGGGTAGCGTGCTAGCATCCTGCGTCCCGCTGGGCCCCTGAGAGAAAGGCAGGTACGAGAACGAGATGGCAGCTTCGCGCGAAGAGGTCGCCGAAAGGGTCAAGGAAGTGCTGGTCGAGCAGCTCGGTGTCGACGCGAACGCGATCACCGAGGAGGCGTCGTTCCAGGAGGATCTCGACGCGGACTCGCTCGATCTCGTCGAGCTGATCATGGAGCTCGAAGATCAGTTCGGAATCAAGATCTCGGACGAGGACGCCCAGCAGATCACCACCGTCGGACAGGCTGTCGACTACATCTCGTCCCACCAGTAGCGAAGGCGGGGCGGGAAGCCCCGACGAGGCCCTTCTCCAACTGATCGACTCCCTGCCGGCGGAGCGTCTTCGCAACGCCTTCACGCATGCCTCCTGGGCGGCGGACCGGGCGAATTCCTACGAGCGCCTCGAGTTCCTGGGCGACAGCGTGCTCGGCCTCGCGATCGCGCAGGAGCTCTACGAGCGCTTTCCCGACTCGCAGGAGGGGCAGCTGGCGAAGCTTCGCGCGCACGTCGTCTCAAGGCAGAGCTGTGCCGTCGTCGGCCGGCGCCTCGACCTCGGCAAGCGGCTCCTCGAGCACGGCGACAGCCAGGGCGACGCGGACGAGCTCCAGCGGCTGTCCACGAACCGCAACGTCCTCGCCGCGCTGGTCGAGGCATGTCTCGGAGCGCTCTACCTGGAGCACGGCTTCGAGCCGATTCGGGGCCCGATCGTGTCGGCGTTCACAGACCGGATCGAGTATGCGCTCCAGGGGCACGTCGACTTCAAGACCGAGCTCCAGGAGGAGCTGGCCCGGCGCGGGAAGACGGTCTCCTACGTCGTGCTCGAGGTCGAAGGGCCTCCGCACGACCGCAGGTTCACCTGCGCCGCGGTCATCGACGACGAGCAGGTCGGAGTGGGCGCCGGCGCCTCCAAGAAGGCCGCCGAGCAGGCCGCGGCCCGCGAGGCCCTCAAGAAGCTCGCCGACGCCGGCTAGCGCATCGGCATCCAGCCGGACGCAGCTTTGAACCTCGCGTTCGAGACCGCGTGGCCGTCGGCGACGGCGTTGTAGACGCCACTCGGCACCATGAGGGCGGCTGCGAGCGCAGCTCCCGCATCGTCGACGTGAAGCTGCGGCGCCTCTCCGGCCGGCTGGTGCGCGTCCGCCCCCGGGCCCCACAGGCGTCCGAGCCGGAGCACCACGCCCCGCCGGCCGGCGGCGGCGAAGCGGGCGACTTCGTCCTCTGCGGCGAGCGCCGAGTGCAGGTGTTCGGGCGGCGAGACCGGCGTCTCCTCGTCGACGGGCCCGGGCGGATAGACGAGCGCCACCGTCGGGAGGACGAAGACCGCGGCCTCCGACTCCAGCGCGGCGTCGACCAGGAGCCGCGTCCCGTCCCGCCGAACGCGGTCGTTGGCGTCCCAATCTGCGCCCCCCTGCGGGATGCGGGTCGCGAGGTGGTAGACAGCATCCACCGGTTCGACGGCCGCCGGCAAAGCATCCCGGTCGAGGACGTCGAGCTCTCGGTGAGAGGGCGCCGAGACCTCGTGGCCGAGGGCCTGCAGGCGGGGGATCGCTGCGCGGCCCAGGACGCCGGACCCTCCCGTGACGAGCACGCGCATGACTGCGGCTAGGAGACGAGCCGCTCGGCCGCGTCACCTCGGCCGACGATGGCGTCCGAGGTCAGCTCCGGCGGGAAGAGCCCGTGTTCGACGACGCCCGGCGTGGCCGAGAGCCAGGCTGCCACCGACGCGGGATCCTCGACGGGGCCGAGGTAGTCCGCGATCACGCCGCCGTCGGGGCTCGGCGGCGCGTCGCGCAACTCGACCTCGCCGAGGCGCGCAAGCGTCGCGTCGAGGCCGTACGGAAGGAGCTCGAGCGGGATCGGCGGCGCGATTGCGTCCACGAGCTTGTCCGAGGAGGCGATGACGACGAAGCGGTCCGACGAAGCTGCCACGACCTTCTCCCGTGTGTGCGCAGCTCCGCCGCCCTTGACGATCCACGTGTCCGGTGCGATCTGGTCGGCTCCGTCGATGGCGATGTCGAGCCGGGCGATGCCGCCGAACGGCTCGACGGGAAGCCCGGCCGCCCGCGCCTCCTCCTCCGTGCGAAGCGAGGTCGCGACGCAGCGGAGCGTCAGGCCGCGCCCGGCAAGGGCGGGGAGGAGGTAGGCGACGGTCGAGCCCGTGCCGAGCCCGACGGTCATCCCGTCCTCGACGAGCTCGGCAGCGGCCTCCGCCGCGATCCTTTTCTCGTCTTCGACGCCCATTCCGGAGAGAATCATGCGGTCACTACGAGACGGAGGGGCCGAACATGGCGCGAATCCTGGTTCACTCGGCGACCGGACCGGAGGATCCGACGCGGGCGGCGCTCGCGCTCCTGATCGCGCGAACGGCGGTCGACGAGGGACACGAGGTGCAGGTTTTCCTCGCCGGAGACGGTGTTCATCTCGCGGACGGGGGCAAGGCCGCCGCGACGAACGGGCTCGGCACCGGCGCGGTCGCCGAGCATCTGGCTGCTTTACAGGGCGCGGGCCTCACGATCTTTCTGTCGGGGATGTCGAGCAAGGCGCGCGGCATCGAGGGAGGAGAAGGCTTCGAGCTTGCGCCCCCGCAGAAGCTCGTCGAGCTCGCCACCTGGGCCGAGACGACCCTGACGTACTGACCGGCGCGGCCCGTCCGTTCGGGTAGTCAGACTGCGCACGCGTGCATCTGCGTGCGATCAAGCTGCGCGGCTTCAAGTCGTTCCCGGACCCGGTCGAGGTGCGCCTCGAGCCGGGCGTGGCCGTGGTCGTGGGGCCGAACGGCTCGGGCAAGTCGAACGTCTCTGACGCGATCGTCTGGGCCGCAGGCAGCCTGAGCCCGAGCGAGCTCCGCGCCGAGAAGCCCGACGACGTCCTCTTCGCGGGCGGAGTCGGTCGCGAGCCCGCCTCCTTCGCCGAGGTCGAGCTGCTCTTCGACAACGAGGACGGCGACGGGCCACTCGAGTTCTCCGAGCTCTCGATCGCCAGGCGTCTGCACCGCGGCGGCGAGGGCGAATACCTCGTCAACCGGGCGCACGTGCGCCGCACCGACGTCGTCGAGATGCTGGCCGACATCGGGCTCGGCGGCGAGATGCACTCCATCATCGGGCAGGGCCGCGTCGAGCAGATCCTCTCCTCGAAGCCGGCCGAGCGGCGCGCCCTCATCGAGGAGGCTGCGGGTCTCGGCAAGTTCAAGCGCCGCCGCCACCGCGCCGAGCTGAAGCTCGCGCGCGTCCAGATCCAGGCCGAGCGCGCACGGGACCTCGAAGACGAGGTGCGCAAGCGCCTGCGCCCGCTGGCGCTTCAGGCATCCGCCGCCGAGCGCGCGGAGAAGCTTCGCGTCGAGCTCGACGGTCTGCGCGGCCGGATCGCCGCAGCCGAGCTGGAGCGCATCGAGAACCGCCTGGCCGAGGTCGCCGAACGTAAGGCCGGCGCAGAGCTCGAGCGCAAGCGCCGCGACGACACGCTGTCCGGCCTGCTCGCCGAGCGGCATCGCGCCGAGGAGGAGCTTGCCGAGGCCGCAGGCAAGCACGAGGAGGCCACCGCCGCGCTCTACCGCCTGCGGAGCGCGATCGAGCGCATCGAGCTCAGGCGCGAGCGCGCCGAGGAGACCGCGCGTGCTCTCCGCGCCGACGCCGCTCGACCCGTGGCTCCGCCACCCGCATCCACCTTCGAGAAGACGCTGGCCGCCGCCTCCGGCTGGGAACGCGCCGAGGTGGGAGACGCACCCGAGGCGGGAGAGCGACTCGAGCTCGCGCAGGCCGCGGGCCTGGACGCCGTCGCCGTCCTGGCCGGCGACCAGCTCTGGTTCTCCTCCGGCGCGCAGGCCAAGGCGCGCTTCGAGCCGCGCGCGGACTCGGGCTTCCTGCTCCAACTGGCCGAGCGCGCGGACGAGGTCGCAGCGCTCCTCGACGCTGCTGCGCAGAGCGCGCTTCGCTTCGAGCCGCCTCTCAGGGCGCGCGTCGATGCGGGCGGGAGCCGCTCGGGCGAGCTCGGGGAGGAGCTCAGGGCGCTCGGGGCGCGCGAGGCCGAGCTGCGCCGCGCGGCGACGGAGGCGGGGGAGAAGCTTTCCGCGATCGCAGTGGAAGTCGCCGGATTGACGCGCGAGCGCGACGACGTGCTCGCGCGCCTTCCCGAGGGCGGCGAGGCCGAGGCCCTCTCCGACGAGGAGGTGGAGGAGCTTCGGGCGCAGATCGAGCGCCTGGAACGCCGGCGCGAGGCCCTCGGCCAGGTGAATCCGCTCGCCGCGGAAGAGCACGCCCGTGAGAAGGAGCGCCTCGAAGAGCTCACGACGCAGCGCGAGGATCTCGAGCGCTCGCTCGAGGAGCTGGCCAAGCTCCGCGATGACCTCACCGCCACCGTGGAGCGGCTCTTCGAGGAGACCTACGCGTCCGTCGAAAAGCACTTCGCCGAGGTGGCCGGCACGCTCTTCCCGGGCGGGAAGGGGCGGCTCGTCCGACGCGACGGCGAGGAGGAGGGAGAGGCGGCCGGCATCGAGGTCGAGCTCCAGCCCGCGGGCAAGCGGGTCACGCGGCTCTCACTGCTCTCGGGCGGCGAGAAGGCGCTCGGCGCCATCTCGTTCCTCTTCGCGCTCTTCCTCGCGCGCCCGTGCCCGTTCTACCTCCTCGACGAGGTCGAGGCTGCCCTCGACGACACGAACATCGGCCGCTTCGTCGATCTGCTGCGGCAGTTCTCGGAGCGGGCGCAGTTCATCGTCGTCACGCACCAGAAGAGGACGATGGAGGCCGCCGATATCCTCTACGGCGTGACGATGGGCGCCGACGGAGTCTCCCAGATCGTGTCGAAGAGGCTGGCCGGA
>JBKPRJ010000112.1:0-29640 GCA_046734455.1 Actinomycetota bacterium
GTGCCGGCCGCGCCTTCGGCGAGCCCCTGCGGGAGGAGCGGCTCCGATCCGATGAAGATGTCGAGACCCTCGATGAGATATGGCTGCACGCGCTCGAAGGGCGTGTCGGAGACCTTGAGGCCCGCGAGGTTGGGGGCGGCCTCGCGGAGGCGAGCGATCACTCCCTGGGGAATGGGATAGCCGCTCCGGGCCTCGAACTCGTAGAGGAAGAAGGGCACGGGCGCGCAGGCCTGGGCAGCAGCGCGGAAGTGCTCGAAGAGAGACTCCTCGCCGAGGGGGAAGTACGGCGGCGGGATCACGGCCACTGCAGAGGCCCCGGCTGAGGCCGCGTGCTCGGCGAGCGCAACCGTCTCGGCGGTGGTCTGCGCGCCGCAGTGGACGGCAACGTCGAGCCGCCCGCGGCAGGCCTCCAGGTAGAGCTCTGCGGCCCGGCGGCGCTCGTCGGCGGTGAGAAGGATCCCTTCACCCGTCGTCCCCAGAGCGAGGATCCCGTCCAGGCCGCCCGCGGCGAGGAAGTCGGCGACGGGGCCGAACCCGTCCTCGTCCAGGCGCGTGCCGCCCTCGCGGAGAGGGGTCACCGCCGCTGCCAGGGCGCCGTGGATCACACGGCCAACCTTAAGCTGCCCGCCATGAGCGCGCTTCGGGTGGAGAGGGACGGGCCGGTCCTGCGCGTGACGCTCGCCCGCCCCGAGCGGCGGAACGCGTTCGACGCAGGCCTCATCGCCGAGCTGACGGAAGCCTTCGCCGACGTGGGTGATGCCCGCGCCGTCGTCCTCGCCGGCGAGGGCGAGGCGTTCTGCGCCGGCGCGGACGTGGAGTGGCAGCGCGCGTCCATCGACCTGAGCTACGAGGAGAACGTCGCCGATGCGCTCCGCCTGTTCGAGATGTGCGAGGCGATCGACCGCTGCCCGGCCGCGGTCGTCGCCCGCGTCCAGGGCTACGCGCTGGGGGGCGGGAGCGGACTCGTCGCGTGCTCCGACATCGTGCTCGCCCACACCGAGAGCGTCTTCGGCTTCACCGAGGTGCGGCTGGGCATCATTCCCGCGGTCATCTCGCCCTTCGTCCTCCCCCGCATCGGCGCCCACGCGCGGCGCTACTTCCTGACCGGAGAGCGCTTCGGCGCCGACGTCGCCCTCAGAATCGGGCTCATCAGCGAGGTCGCCGCGGAAGACCTCGACGAGCGTGTCGAGGAGACCGTCGGAAGCATCCTCGCCGGCGGGCCGGAGGCGGTCCGCGCCGCCAAGGAGCTCGTGCGCGACCGGCCGGGAGGCCAGGCTGCCGCCGAGATCGCGGCGGCGCGTCGAACGAGCCCCGAGGGCCAGGACGGACTGCGCGCCTTCCTCGAGAAGCGCACGCCTGCATGGAGATCAGAAAGCTCCTCGTAGCGAACCGCGGCGAGATCGCCGCGCGCATCTTCTCGACTTGCGACCGCCTCGGAATCGCAACCGTCGCTGTGGCGGCGCCTGACGACGCGGGTGCCTTCCACACGCGCCGCGCGTCGAAGGTCGAGGACGTGTCCGCCTACCTCGACGTCGAGAGCGTCGTCGCGGCCGCGCGCCGCGCGGGCGCAGACGCCGTGCACCCCGGTTACGGCTTCCTCGCCGAGAACGCCGCCTTCGCGGAGGCGGTTCTGAACACGGGACTCCGCTTCGTCGGGCCGCGGCCCGAGTCGATTCGCGCCGCCGGAGACAAGGTCGAGGCCAAGCGGCTCGCGGCGGAAGCAGGGGTTCCCGTCGTTCCGAGCGGCGAGCCGGGCGAGATCGGCTTCCCGCTCATGGTCAAGGCGGCCGCGGGCGGAGGCGGACGCGGGATGCGGATCGTGCGCTCGGACGACGAGCTGGAAGAGGCGCTCGCATCGGCGCGGCGCGAGGCCGCGACCGGCTTCGGCGACGACCGCGTCTTCTGCGAGCGCTACGTGGCCCGGCCGCGACACGTCGAGATCCAGCTGCTCGCCGACGCCCAGGACACGACGATCCATCTCGGAGAGCGCGACTGCTCGGTGCAGCGCCGCCATCAGAAGATCCTCGAGGAGAGCCCCTCGCCCGCGGTCGGCCCCGACCTCCGCGCGGAGATGGGCGAGGCGGCGGTCGCCTTCGCCCGTTCGGTCGGCTACGAGAGCGCGGGGACGGCCGAGTTCATGCTTGCGGAGGGCGAGTTCTTCTTTCTCGAGCTGAACGCGCGCATCCAGGTCGAGCACCCAGTCACGGAGCTCGTGACCGGCCTCGACCTCGTCGAGCAGCAGCTGCGCATCGCGGCGGGCGAGAGCCTGGAGATCGAGCCGCAGGAGCCGGATGGCCATGCGGTCGAGGCGCGCCTCTACGCCGAGGACCCGCGCACCTTCCTCCCCCGCACCGGGAGGATCACTCGCCTGCGGCTCCCCGAGGGCATTCGCGTCGACCAGGGCGTCGAGGAGGGCGACGAGATCCCCGTCGCCTACGACCCGTTGATCGCCAAGCTGATCGCGCACGAGGAGACGCGGGAGGAGGCGCTCGACGCGCTCGCCGCGGCGCTGCGAGAGACCGAGGTGCGCGGTGTCGAGACGAACCTGCCCTTCCTCCGCTGGCTCGTCGACCACCCCGAGCTTCGCGCCGGCGAGGCGACCACGGCCTTTCTGGACGAGAACCCGCCTCTCTCCCGCCCGCGCCGTGCCCGCCGCCCGTGGAGCGGGTCCTGGCGCCTCAACGGCCCCTCGCCGGAGCGAACGGCGCCGCCCACCGTCGAGGGGAGCGGCCACGGAGACCTCCTCGGCGCACAGAGCTCGCTGACGGCCCCGATGCCCGGCGTGGTCATCCGTGTCCTCGCGGCGGAGGGCGACAGGGTCGAGCCGCGCCAGCCGCTCGTCGTTCTCGAGGCGATGAAGATGGAGACGCCGCTCGTCTCGCCCTACGAGGCCGTCGTGCGCCGGGTGCACGTGGCCGAAGGCGAGCGGGTGGAGGGCGGCGCGCTCCTCGTGGAGCTCGAGGAATGAGCGCCGACCCGATCGCCCTCTTCCGGCAGTGGCAGGACGAGGCCGCCGCGGCCGCGGTGACCCTCCCCGAGGCGATGACGCTCGCGACCGCGGACGCGGCCGGCCGACCTTCGGCCCGCACCGTCCTGCTCAAGGGCGTGGACGAGCGCGGCTTCGTCTTCTTCACGAACTACGAGAGCCGCAAGGGGCGCCAGCTCGCGGAGAACCCACAGGCCGCGCTCACATTCCTCTGGCATATGGAGCCCCGCCGGCAGGTGCTCGTGACCGGGACCGTCGAGAAGGCCCCGCGGGCCGAGTCGGAGGCCTACTTCGCGACGCGCGACGTCGGCAGCCGCCTGGGCGCGTGGGCCTCGAGGCAGAGCTCCCCGCTCGAGAGCAGAGCTGACCTCGAGGGCGCCTTCGAGGAGGCCAAGGCCCGCTTCGGTGACGACGTGCCGCTGCCCGACTGGTGGGGCGGCTACGTTCTCGCGCCGGAGACGATCGAGTTCTGGGAAAGCCGTCCGAACCGCCTGCACGAGCGGGTCCGCTACAGCCGCGGAGATGACGGCTCCTGGCACGAGACACGGCTCTCCCCCTGATGTTTTCCCGGTTTCGACGCGGGTAGCCGCGTAGGGAAACCATCCGAGGGGGATGAATGGCGAACGAGCTACAGGGAAAGAAGATCGCGTTTCTCGCCGCCGACGGAGTCGAGCAGGTCGAGCTGACCGAGCCGTGGAAGGCCGTCGAGCAGGCGGGCGGGCAGCCCGAGCTTCTGTCCATCGAGCCCGGCGAGATCCAGGGCTTCAACCACCTCGACCATGGCGAAACCTTCACGGTCGACAAAGAGGTCGCGAAGGCCGATGCGACGGACTACGACGGGCTCGTCCTGCCCGGTGGCGTCGCCAACCCGGACTTTCTGCGGGGGGACGAGAACGCGGTCGCCTTCGTCCGCACCTTCTTCGAGCAGGGGAAGCCCGTCGGCGTCATCTGCCATGGGCCGTGGACGCTCGTCGAGGCCGGCCTCGTCAAGGGCCGGAAGATCACGTCCTGGCCGACTCTGCAAACCGACATCCGAAACGCCGGCGGCAACTGGGTCGACGAGGAGGTCGTCGTCGACGCGGGCCTGGTCTCGAGCCGGAAGCCCGACGACTTGCCTGCCTTCTGCGCGAAGATCGTCGAGGAGTTCGGTGAGGGCGAGCACGCAGAGCAGGCCGAGAAGGCGGCCGAAGCGGTCCGCTAGCCGAGCAAGTCACGCAGCCTGAGAGCGAGCCCCATGTCGCCTTCGACCCGGATCTTCCCGGTCATGAAGGCGCCCATGGGGTTCTGCTCGTTCTTGACGACGGCGAGGAGCGTCTCCTCGTCCGTCTTGACGACGCACTCGGCCGGCTCCTGGGACTCGGCGACGTGCACGTGTCCATCCTCGACGTCGACGCGCCAGCTACCGGCGTTCTCGACGTCGAAGCGATAGGAGGCCGTGAGGCCGGCCGCACGAGACGTATCCGGCCTGGCCTGCAGATCGTCGAAGAACTGCCGCGCCGATTCGTAGGTCACAGCGTCGCGGGCGCCGGCTCCCGCCGGCCATAGGAGCGCCGCCCCGGAGCCGGCGGCAGGAGGAACGTGACGGCAAGCGCCAGCGCGGGGCCGATCGAGGTCGCAAGGACGGCGGCTTGGAGGTCGATGGTGTCCGCAACGGCGCCGAGGACGAGAGCAGCCACGCCGCCGAGCCCGATAGCGAGCCCGATCGAGAGGCCCGACGCCATGCCGACGCGCCCGGGCATGTACTCCTGGCTCATGACGAGGCTGACTCCGAAGGTTCCGATCACGCAGGCGCCCGAGAGGGTAACCGCGAGCACGCCGACGGGCCCTCCGACGAGCACGTAGACGAGGATCAGCGGCGTCGCGGCGACGAAGCTCCAGCGCAGGACCGGCCGCCTCCCGAAGCGGTCGGCCAGTGGCCCGCCGGCGAGCGTTCCGATCGCTCCCGCAAAGAGGAAGAGCGCCAGGACGAAGGTTCCGTATGCCTCGCCGTGTCCGTTGTGGATCTCCCAGAGCGGGATGAATGTGAAGAGGCCCATGTGGGCGACGCTCCGCAAGCCGACCACCACGAGAAGGAGCACGAGCCCGCGGGTCTCCGTCCTCGCGGCTGCGGCGCGCTGGTCGCGCGGCGATCCCTCGGGCGCGAAGCCGCCGAGATAGCGGAGCACGAGGACGAGCCCCGTGGCGACCGCGAGGCCCGGCAGCGCGATGAGGAGCCCGCCCTTCAGGCCGAGCGCCAGGATGAGCGCCGAGGCGTACACGGGGCCGAGCGCGAAGCCGATGTTGCCCCCGACGGAGAAGAAGGACATTCCACTCGCCCGCCGCGATCCGCTCGCATAGCTCGCGAACTTCGATCCCTCCGGGTGATAGGCGGCGACGCCGACGCCGGCGACGAGCACCGCGAGGAAGATGAGCGGGTAGGAGGGCGCCGCCGCGGCGAGCGCCATCCCCACTCCCGCGGTCGCGACGCCTGCCGGCAGAAGCCACAAGGCGCCGCGCGCGTCCGACCAGAGCCCGAAGAGCGGCTGGATGAGGGACGAGCTGATCGTCGCCGCGAGGACAAGCGCCGACGCCGCCGTGTACGAAAGGTCGAACTCGGTCTTCAGGAAGGGCAGGAGCGCGGGCAGCGACCCCTGCGCGAGGTCGGTTGCGAGATGGCCGGAAGAGAGCGCGGCCATCGCCTTTCTGTCCACCCCGCGCACGGGCGCGAGAATACCCGCCTTATCCAGTCGCGTAGCGCTCGATCAGCGCGTAGGAGAGCTGCCACTGCGCGCGCACGATCGCGCGGCGGTTGCGCTCGAGCCCGAGGGGCGACGCCGCCTCGCGCAGCTGTTCCCGCTCACGCAGAAGCCCTCCGAGGTGTTTCTGGAGGGCTTCTACCGGGAGAGGGTTTCGCCCGCGAGGGGAGGGTGCGGGCGGAGAGGGTAGAGCTGCGCTCATTGCGCATCCCTCTCATCGACCTGAGGGATTTCGTCTATATCCCTCATTCGAGGAACAAGGTACGAAGCTGTTCGGATAGCATCCCCGCGCGCCCATGGAGATCGACGTCGTCGAAGCATCGCCGGCGGAGGTTGCCGCGGACGTCCTGGCTTTCGCCGTTCCGGAGCCCGTCGAGCTCCCGGCGGCCGGCCAAGAGCTCGACCGGCTGGTCGACGGGGGGATTCGACACCTGATCGAGGACGGGGAGCTCAAGGGCGAGCGCGGCAAAGTCACCCTCCTCCACACGCGAAGTGCCCTCAAGGCCCACCGGGTCGCCGCCGGAGGCATCGGCGCCGAGGGAGATTCGGAGGGCCTGCGCACGGCGGCTGCCGCCGTTGCGCGGCGGGCGAGCGACCTCGGCGGCAAGACGGTCGCATGGATCCTGAGCGAGAAGGGGCTTCCGGCAGACGAGCAGGCGCGCGCAGTCGTCGACGGCATCGCGCTCGGCCCCTACGACGCCGGCATCTGGAAGACGAAGGACGACGAGCACGCGCCGATCGAGCGCCTCGTCCTGTGCGGGCCCGGCGCCCAGGGGGCCGCCGAGGAGGCGAAGCGTGCCAACGTCATCGCCGCGTGGACGAATCGCTGCCGCGACTTGGTCAACGCGCCGCCGAACGTCTGCACGCCGACGACGCTCGCAGAGTTTGCCGAGGAGACGGCGAGCCGCTTCGAGCACCTCAGCTTCTCCGCCCTCGGCCCGGACGAGATCCGCGAGGCGGGCATGGGAGCTCTCACCGCGGTCAGCCAGGGCAGCGAGAACCCCGCCCGGCTGATCACGCTCTCCTACGAGCCGCCCTCCCCCACGCGCGGCGACGTCGTCCTCGGGCTGATCGGCAAGGCGATCACCTTCGACTCCGGCGGCCTCTCGCTGAAGCCCGCCAGCCGGATGGAGGAGATGAAGACCGACATGGGCGGCGGAGGCGCCGTCCTGGCCGCGACGGGCGCGATCGCGGAGCTCGGGCTGCCCGTCAAGGTGCTGACCGTGGTTCCGTCCTGCGAGAACATGCCCGGCGGGCGGTCGTACCGGCCCGGCGACATCATCACGGCGCTGAACGGCAAAACCATCGAGGTCACGAACACCGATGCCGAGGGCCGGCTCATCCTCGCCGATGCGCTCACACATGCGCGGCGCTCGGGCGCGACGCACATGCTCGACCTCGCCACCCTCACGGGCGCGATCGTCATCGCGATGGGCGACTACTACGCTGGCCTCTATTCGAACGACGAGGCCTGGACGGAGGAGATCCAGGCCGCGGCCGAGGCGACGGGCGACCACGTGTGGACCATGCCGCTCCACGACACCTACCGGCGCTACATCGAGTCCGCGTACGCCGACATGAAGAACTCGTCCGAGTACCGTCAGGGGTCGCCTGCCCTGGCCGCGCGCTTCCTACAGGAGTTCGTGGGCGAAGGCACGTGGGCGCATCTCGACATCGCGGGGACGGCCTACCTCGAGCGGACCCGTGAGGACTACTACGGGGCCCCCGGCGCAACCGGGTACGGCGTGCGGCTCCTCGCCGAGCTTGCGCGCCGCTTCTCTCAGTAGTGGACTTCGACCTCTCGGACGACCACCAGCTGCTCCGGCAGACGGTTCGCGACTTCGCCGAGGAGCGAATCGCACCCATCGCGGAGGAGCTCGACCGGGAGCATCGCTTTCCCTACGAGATCGTGGAGGCCCTTGCGGAGCTCGGGCTCATGGGCATTCCGATCCCGGAGGAGGACGGCGGCGGCGGCGGAGACACGCTTGCCTATGCCCTCGCGGTCGAGGAGCTGACGCGGGTCGACTCGTCGGTGGCCATCACGGTCGCCGCGCACACCTCGCTCGGGACGATGCCGATCTTGCTCTTCGGCTCCGACGAGCAGAAGGAGCGCTGGCTGCCCGACCTCGCCTCCGGGCGGAAGCTCGCCGCGTTCGGCCTGACCGAGCCGGACGCCGGCTCGGACGCCGGCGCGACGCGGACGACCGCAGAGCTTCGCGACGGCAGCTGGGTCGTCAACGGCTCGAAGATCTTCATCACGAACGCGGGCACCGACATCTCGGCACTCGTGACGATCACGGCGCGGACCGGAGAAGACGAGATCTCGAACATCGTCGTGCCGAACGGGAGCGACGGCTACGAGGTCTCGGCGCCGATGCAGAAGATGGGCTGGCGCGCCTCGGACACGCGCGAGCTCTCCTTTCAGGACTGCGCGGTTCCCGAGGATCACCTGCTCGGCGAGCGCGGCGCGGGCCTGCGACAGTTCCTCGAGATTCTCGACGGCGGGCGCATCTCCGTGGCGGCGATGGGGCTCGGCCTCGCGCAGGGCGCGTTCGACCTTGCGTCCGCCTACGCCCGAGAGCGGCAGCAGTTCGGGCAGCCGATCGGGAAGTTCCAGGCGGTGCAGTTCCAGCTGGCCGACATGGCGACCGAGATCGAGGCCGGGCGGAACCTCGTCTACAAGGCGGCGTGGCTGAAGGATCAGGGGCGGCCCTTCGCGCAGGCCGCCGCGATCGCGAAGCTCTACACCGGCGAGCTGGCGAACCGCGTCGTCAACTCCGCGCTCCAGATCCACGGCGGCTACGGCTTCATGGACGAGTACGCGATCTCGCGGCTCTACCGCGATCAGAAGGTGCTCGAGATCGGCGAGGGGACGAACGAGATACAGCGGCTGGTGATCGCGCGCGGGTTGGGCCTTTAGTCGGGGCCACCCCAAACCACCACCCGCGTTCGAGCGTACTGCGCAAATACGCAAACGTGGGGCGCGAGGTGCGCCGGGATTGCCGCGAAGGTGACGCGAGATCGGTTTTCGCCGCGCCGCGGCTCCGATAGCATCGGCGCGTCCCTTCAACGGAGGTAGCGCATGCCGCTCTTCATGGACGTACACAACATGGACGGGGGCGTTTCGTGCGACGCCGTTCGCGACGCGCACGCGAAGGACGTCGCAATCCAGGGTGACCACGGAGTGAACTACAAGAGCTACTGGGTGAGCGAGTCCGAGGGCAAGATCTTCTGCCTCGTCGAGGCGCCCGACGCCGAGACTGCGACGCGCGTCCATCGCGAGGCCCACGGCCTCGAGGCAGACGAGATCTACGAGGTCATCGAGGGCTCGTAGCGCCCGGCCGCCTCTACGCCGGCTCGTCCGGCTTCTCGTACCCGTCCTGGAAGGACGGCTTCTACCCGGCGGACTCCAAGCCGGCGGACTTCCTGCGCTTCTATGCGGGGAGGGTGAACACGGTGGAGCTCAACTCCACCTTCCGCCGGCTCCCCGCCGAGGATCAGTTCGAGCGCTGGGCCGAGCAGACCGAGCCCGGCTTCAAGTTCGCCGTGACGCTGGCCCGCCGCGTGACGTCCTTCGGCCGAGTCGAAGGAGTCGACGCCGCAGCGCAGGCGATCGGAAAGCTGGGCGACCGCCTCGGCCCCGTCCGCATCAAGGTGTTGCAGGCGCGCGACGACGGCTTCCTGCGCCTCCTGCTCGACTCGATCGACCCCGAGATGCGCTGGGCGCTCGACTTCCGGCACGACTCCTGGCTCGAAGACGAGATCCAGGCACGCCTCGACGAGCGCGGGGTCGCCCGCGTGGCCGCCGAAGAGGGAGGCGCCGACTTCCGCTACCTGCGCCTCCGGAACCCGCCGTACGCCGAAGCCGACCTCGCCGCCCAGGCGGCCCGGATCGCGCCTCTGCTCGAGCAGGGACTGGACGTCTTCGCCTACTTCCGGCACGAGGACGAGCCCACCGCGCCGCGCTACGCGGAGCGCCTGCTCGAGCTCGTCAGCGGTCGCTCAGCCGGATGACGAACCGCAGCGCCTGCCACGTGTCGTCGATCGCACAGCTCTTGTTGTCGACTAGCCCCGCGTCCAGACCGGTGCGCTGCACGGAATCGAAGGTCAGATCGGTCGCGACGCCGGAGGCCTTCTTCGGCCAGGCGATCCAGAGCCCTCCGGCCGGTGCCAGCCGCCGCGCGAGCGGCGTGAACGCCCGCGTCAGCTCACCCTGACGCGTCGCGAAGAGGACGGCGACGTCGAACTCGCCGCGAAGCTTCGGCTTGACGCCGAGCACTTCCGCGAAGCCTTGAGGCGCCTTTTGGAGGGCGACGCGCGAGTCCTCCTTGATGCCGAGCTTCTTGGGGAGCGGAGTGGCCGAGTAGTCCTTGTGCACCCCGCGAATCTAGCGAGGGAAGAAAGGGCCCCGCTCGTGCGTCCTGTGGACATGTACTACAGCCCACACAGCCATCTCGCGATCGCCCGCGCCCGGCATGAGGACATGCTGCTGCAGGCGGAGCGCGCCCGGCTCGCCCACTCGTTCGACGAGGAGCGGCCCAGCGTGATCTCCCGTCTGAGGACGCACCTCACCCGCAAGCGCGAGGTCGAGCCGCGGCCCGTCGCGGCCTAGCGAAGCCGCTCGGCCTCGTAGCCCCACTCGGCGAGGAAGCCAAGCAGCTCGGCGCAGTGCTCCTCGTCGCGCGTCGCGACCGTGATCGAGACCTCGGTTCCCGTTACAGGGAGGTCGATGCCCTCCCTGTGATGGTCGACCGAGACGACGTTCACGCGTCGCTCCGCGATGCGGGTGAGCAACGCGGCGAGCGCGCCGGGGCGATCCGAGATCCGCGTCCTGAAGACGAGGAAGCGCCCGGCGCGGGTGAGGCCGTGGCGCGCCACCTCGACGAGGGTCGCCGCGTCGATGTTGCCGCCGGAGAGGATCGCGCACGCCGCGCCGTCGCTCTCGATCTTGCCCGTGAGCAGCGCCGCGACGGATGCCGCGCCGGCGCCCTCGACCACGAGCTTCATGCGCTCGAGCAGGAGCACGATCGCATCCGCGATCTCGGCGTCTGTGACGGTGACGACGGAGTCGAGGCGCTCGGACAGGATCTGCGAGGTCAGCTCGCCGGGCTGCTTGACCGCGATGCCGTCGGCGATCGTGATGCCGATCGGCTCGAGCCCGGCGAAGGGCGCGCAGCTCGCCGCCTGAACGCCGACGAGGTGGATCTCCGGCCGCAGCTCGCCGAGCGCGAGCGCGATTCCGGAGGCAAGCCCGCCGCCGCCGATGGGGACGACGAGCGTCGCGACGTCGCCGAGCTGCTCGGCGAGCTCGAGTCCGAGCGTCCCCTGGCCGGCGACGACCGCCTCGTCCTCGAAGGCGTGAATGAACGTCGCCCCGGCCTCCGCGCGCTCGTGCGCAGCTCCCTGTGCCTCGTCGAAGCCCTCGCCGGACAGGAGCACCTCGGCGCCGTAGCTCCGCGTCGCGTCGACCTTGGCCATCGGGGCGTCGAGCGGCATGAAGACCGTCGCGGCCACGCCGGCCTCGCGCGCGGCGAGCGCGACCGCCTGGCCGTGGTTTCCCGCGCTGGCGGTCACGACTCCGGCCGCACGCTCCTCGTCCGTCATCGTCGCGAGCTTGTTGACCGCGCCGCGGATCTTGAACGAGCCCGTCCGCTGCAGGTTCTCGGCCTTCAGGAAGACCGGCCGGCCGCTGCGCCGGCCCAGCGTCTCCGAGGAGTACACGGGCGTCTCGCGCGCGAGGCCGTGGACGCGCTCGCGCGCCGCCCTGATGTCAGCGAGTGTCGGGCCTGCCGCCGTCTTCATGAACTTTGAACACCTTCTCCATGATCTCGCGAACCGCCGTCAGGGGATCGAGCTCTCGCCGCTGCACCGCCTCGAGCACACGCTGTAGCTCGGGATCATCTCCTACCGCGGACTCAAGGTGCGCCTTCGCGCGCGCGCTGGCCACGGCGAAGACCTCGCCCGCGAGGTTCTTGGCGCGGCGCTCGGCGAGCAGGCCTCTCGACTCGAGGTGGGCGCGGTGGGCCGAGATCTCGGTCCAGAGCTCCTCGATGCCCTCGCCTTGCACCGCCTCCGTCAGCACGATCGGCGGCTGCCAGTCCCGGTCTGCGTCGAGCGCGAGGATCGAGCGAACCTCGTTCACCATCGTCTTCGCCGCGGGATGGTCGCGCTTGTTGACCGCGATCACGTCCGGAATCTCCATGATCCCCGCCTTCAGCGCCTGGATGGAGTCGCCAGAGCCGGGCATGAGGACGAGCAGCACGGTGTCCGCGATCGAGATGATCTCGACCTCGCTCTGGCCGGCGCCGACGGTCTCGAGGAAAACGAGATCCTTGCCGGCTGCGTCGAGGACGAGCGCGGCCTGCAGCGTCGCCTCGGCGAGGCCGCCGAGATGCCCGCGCGTCCCCATCGAGCGGATGAAGACCTCGGGATCGAGGAAATGGTCGGCGAGCCGGATGCGGTCTCCGAGGAGCGCGCCCTTCGTGAACGGGCTCGAGGGGTCGACGGAGATGACGCCCACCGAGGCGTCCTCCGTGCGCACGTGGCGGACGAGCGCGCTGATGAGGCTCGACTTCCCGACTCCGGGCGGGCCGGTGACCCCGATTCCGTAGGCCTTGCCCGTGCTCGGGTAGAGATCGCGGATGAGCTCGTAGGCGAGCGGGTCGGAGCTCTCGACGAGCGTGATCGCACGCGCGAGCGCACGGCGGTCACCAGCCCGCACGCCCTCTGCGAGCGCGTCGAGAGTCCAGCCGCGCCTCAATCCCGGGCCGGCTCCGGCGCGTGGCGCACGGGGACACGGCCCGCCTCGGCGTCCACCCTCCGCGCGAGCACGTAGCCGATCACCGCGGCGATGCCGAGGAGAACGGCGGCGGTCGCCCAGACCGTGCGCGCGCCGGCCTCGTTGGTGAGTGGCCCGGCGAGGATCATGCCGAGCCCGAGGAACGCGTAGCCCAGGCTCATGACGACGGCGAACGCCCTTCCGCGCAGGCGGTCCGGCACGCCGCGCTGGACGAGGACGGCGTTGGTGATCACCGCGACGCCGTTTCCGACTCCTGCGGCCACCACGACGATCGATGCCACCCAGACGTTGGGCGCCGCGGCCGCCGCGCCGAAGCCGAGTGCCATGAGGGCGATCGAGACCCCGTAGGGAACGGCCATCCCGCGCTGCTCGATCCAACTGCCGCCGAAGAGGCTCCCCAGCATGAGGCCGACCGCGCCCGCCGCGACCAGGAGCCCGTAGCCGAAATCGCCGGCGTCGAAGACGTTCTTGGCGAGCACGATCTCCGCGACGTTCACCCCCGCGGTGGCGAAAACCGCGATGCTCCACGCGACGATGATCGTGAGCAGCGACTTCGAGCGGAGCGCGAACGAGAATCCGTCGGCGAGGTCGCCCCAGTGGCCGCGGCTCGGTGCGCGCTCCGCCTCTTCGAGGCTCTGGCGGATGCGCACGATCAGAAGCGCAGAGGCGAGGTAGCTGATCGCGTTGACGACGTAGGCGGCATCCGGGCTCGTGGCCGCAACGAGGGCGCCGCCCACGAGCGCGCCGATCGCCCACGTGAAGTTGTCCGCCGTCTGCAGGAGCCCGTTCGCCTGCGGCAGGTCCTCGTCCGCGACGAGGTTGGGCAGCCCTGCGTAGACGGCCGGACGGAAGAGACTCGTGGCCACCCCCGCGACGAACGCGAGCGCGACGATCTGCAACGGGCTCGCCGCGAAGGGAAGCGCGAAGAAGACAGCCGCCCGCGCGAGGTCGGCGACCACGAGGATCCATCGGCGCGGTGCGATGTCGAGCAGCCGCCCGGCCAGGAAGCCGACGATCACGCTCGGCAGGAACTCGACGACGAGGAGCGCGCTGACCCAGGACGCGTTCTCCGTGCGGTCGAAGACGTCGACGACGAGCGCGACGAAGGCGAGCCACGTGCCGATGCTGGACGCGAGCGTCGCAAAGAAGAGAAGGCGGAATCCTCCTGCCTCCCGCACGAGCCCGAAGCGGGCCCGGCTGCGGCCCCCTGTCACGGTCCGAACCGTAACAGCGCTGCGCGAGGGCGGTAAGTCCTAGATCGAGGTATGCGCGCCCTGCAGCACGCGTTCGAGCGCCGCGATGAAGAACTCGTTCTCTTCCCGCGGGCCCACCGTGACGCGGATCGCATCGTCTGCGCCGAACGGGCCGAGCGGGCGCACGATCGCTCCCTCCCGGAGCAGGCGGTCGAAGACGATGCGCGAATCCTCGCCGGTCTCGACGTAGACGAAGTTCGCCACAGGAGGGGACGCCACCGTGAGGCCGAGGCTCCGGCAGGCCTCCTCGAGGCGGCTGCGCTCGTCGGCGGTCTCGCGCCTCCGGCGCACGATCTCGGCCTCGTTTCCGACGCTCGCGCGCGCAGCGTCCTGCGCGGTCTGGTTGATGTCGAAGGCGTTTCGGACCTTGGCGATCGCCTCGACGACCTCGGCAGGCCCGACGCCGTAGCCGACCCGCAGACCGGCGAGCCCGTAGATCTTCGAGAACGTCCGCAGGACGAGCGCGCGCCTGCCCTCCTTGACGGACTCCGCGATGCCGTCCGGGTAGTCGTCCGACTCGACGTACTCGAAGTAGGCCTCGTCGAGAACCGTGAGCACGTGCTCGGGCACCCGTTCGAAGTACGAGTTGACCTCGCTCCGGCCGATCATCGTGCCCGTCGGGTTGTTCGGGTTGCAGAGGTAGACGATCTTCGTCTGCGGCCCGACCTCGGCCAGAATCGCCTCGACGTCGTAGCGGTGCTCCCTGAGCGGCACCCTCTTCGCGACCGCACCGAGCTTGAGGGCGTCGAGGACGTAGCTCGGAAAGGAAGGCCAGCCGCACACGATCTCGTCCTGCGGATCGAGCAGCGCCAGCGAGAGGTACATGATCACGGCGTCGGCTCCGGCGGCGATCGTCACGTTCTCGAAGTCGATTCCGTGCCGCTCGGCGAGCGCGGTGCGGAGCAGATAGGCGCCGCCGTCGGGGTAGCGGTTCAGGCCCG
This sequence comes from Actinomycetota bacterium, assembly GCA_046734455.1. Lineage (GTDB taxonomy): Bacteria > Actinomycetota > Thermoleophilia > Gaiellales > Gaiellaceae > DATEOR01. The sequence continues at coordinate 14,715 of JBKPRJ010000112.1, forward strand.
GCGCACCGCGCTCGATCGCCTCGAGCGCCTCGGGAAACGGGCCGTACTGTCCCTCGTTGGAGGCGAGCTTGACCACCCGATCGAGGCCGAGCTCGCGCTGCACCTCCTCCACGGGCTTGCCCGGCTCGTAGGGAACGAGGCGCTCGAGAGCGGGTCGAAGCAGAGGAGCGTCGGCCATTGCCCTAATCTTTTCATGCCGTGGAGATCGGGCTCTTCCCACTCAACCTCGTGCTCCTCCCGGGCGAGCAGGCGCCGCTGCACATCTTCGAGCCGCGCTACCGCGAGCTCATCGGCGAGTGCCTCGAGCAGGGCGACGAGTTCGGGCTCGTGCTCTCCGACGACGAGGGCATGCGGGACATCGGGTGCCGAGCCGGCGTGATCGAGGTGCTCGAGCAGTTCGAGGACGGGCGCCTGAACGTCGTCGTCGAGGGCCGCGAGCGCATCCGCATCGCCGAGCTCACCGATGGACGCTCCTTCATGACAGCCGAGGTCGAGGAGCTGGGCGACGACGACGAGGCGCCGACGGAGGACGAGATCGAGGAGTGCCTCGCTGCTTACCAGCGCGTCGTGAGCGCGGCCGAAGCCGACCTCGAGGAGCTCGACTTCGACGCGGATTCGATCGCCTACCAGATCGCCTCGCGCGTGGACTTCGGGACGGAGGTCAAGCAGGGCCTCCTCGAGCTCCGCTCCGAGCGGGAGCGCGTCCTCCGCCTCGCGCCGATGCTCGACCAGGCGGCAGAGGCCGTGCAGCGCGACCGCGAGATCCGCGAGCGCGCATCCGGCAACGGCCGGGTCGAGCCGATCTAGCGCCTAGAGCTGCTTCACCGCGTGGACGGGGCGGCCGGCGGCCTCCCAGGCGTAGTACGAGGCGCTCGGGCCGAACTCCGGCTCGTACACGACGACGCGCGGGTTGCGCCCGACCTCCTTCGCGCGCTGGGCGTGCCGGAGGAGATTGGGGTCGTCGCGATGCTCCCAGACGAGGATGAGATGCACCGCGGTCATGAAGTGCGCGACGAACGGGCAGCCCTCGGCCGGGCACGGGAAGGGATCGGTCGCGACGCAGAACCAGCCGGCGTGGGCGCCGCTCGTGTCGTCGGTCCACAGATCCTCCTCGGGCTCGAGAGCGACGTCCTCCTCGATGAAAGTCCCGCGCTCGAGCTCCGTGCCGCTCACAGGTCCTTCTCCATGAGGATCGCGTCGACATAGCCGCCCGAACGGCGGAAATGGCCGCGGCGGATTCCGACCTGCCGGTAGCCGAGGCGCTCGTAGAGCATGAGTGCCGCCTCGTTGTGCGGGAACACGTGCAGCTCGATCTTCCGGACCCCCACGCTCCGGGCCCACGCTTCTGCGCTCTCCATCAGCGCCCGGCCGATGCCGCGCCGGCGGTAGCCGTCCGCCACCATCACCCCGACATCCGCGACGTGCTCGCTCGCCGGATGGCTGTCGCGTCCGATCGAGAGCCGGCCGACGATCCTCCCGTCCAGCTCGGCGACGAGGACGGCCGCGTAGGCGTGCCTGCGGATCGCCTTCAGATACCGGCGCTCCTCCGACACGCTGCGCCAGCCCCCGTCGGCGATGAGCCATCCACCCTCCTCCGACCCCACGGACTCGGCGAGGCGCACGAGTGCGCCCGCGTCCCCGGGCTCGGCCTTTCGGATCACGGCCGTCACTGGACGACCGCCCCCGCTCCTCCTCGCCTCGGGTCGCCGGCCGCTTCGAGCTCTCCGGCGGCGCCGAGCCCGACCACGGAGGCTCCGCCGAAGTAGAGATTGCGCCCGCTCCAGCGGACGACCTCGTAGCCCTCGGACTGGAGCCGGTCGGCGACGTCCGGGTCGAACCCGCCTTCGAGCTGGAGCGCGGAGCCCTCGAGATGTACGCGTGGGGCCTCGATCGCCTCGGGGACGCTCAGCCCATGATCGAGAACGTTGACGATGATCTGCAGGATCGCTGCGCGGAGGCGGATCGACCCTGCGCTGCCGAGCACGAGGCGCGGGCGCTTGTCTTCGAGCACGACGGAGGGAGCCATCATGCTCGTAAGCCTCGCGCCGGGGGATCCTTCGCGGCCGGCCGGGTTCAGGTCCTCCTCGCCGAGCATGTTGTTCACGTGGATGCCGGTCCCGGGAACGATCACCCCGGACCCGCAGCCGGTCGATGCGGAAAGGGACGCCGCGTTGCCGCGCGCGTCGACGACGCTGATGTGGGTGGTGGACGGAAGCCCGGCCGGCTCGGGCGCGAATCGGCGGACACGGTTTCGCGCTCGCTCAGCCGCGGCCGCCACGTTCTCGTCTGCCAGGAGTCGGCGCGGGAGGCCGCCGCGGTAAAGGCCGGTCAGGAACCCTGGCCCGCGGGCGAGCTGCGCCTCGCGCATGATCTCGGTGAGTGCACCGACTGCCGGCGCGCTGCCGGCCGCGCCCGACTCGCCCAGCCGGTCGAGGATGCTCAACGCGTATGCGATCAAGAGGCCGCCCGCCGAGGGCGGCGGGTTCGAGACGAACTCCCAGCTGCGGTACGCCGCGCGCACGGGGCGTCGGCGTATGACGCGGTACCCGGCCAGATCGGAGGCGGTAAGAGACCCTCCGCACTCCTGCACGGCCGCGCCGATGTCGTGAGCGAGATCGCCGCGGTAGAAGCTCTCGGGACCCTCTGCGGCGAGCCGGTCGAGCGTGTCGGCCAGGTCGAGCATCTGCAGGTGCTCGCCGGGCTCGAGCCGCCGTGTGCCGCCGTAGATGCGCCGGCCTTCGGGCTCCGCGCGGAGGATCGGGTCCAGGATTCGGTGGAGGAATCCCTGCTGTTCGTTGACCTCGATCCCCTCGCGGGCGAGCCGCGCGGCAGGCGCGATTAGATCGGCCCACGGAATGCGCGCGTAGGCAGCGTGCGCCGCGCCGAGCCCCGCCACCGACCCGGGAACCGCGCAGGACGCGGCGCCGATGAGGAAGAGCTGGCTGAGCCCCGGCTCGAACTCGACGTCCACGGGCTTCATCTCGTCCCGGTCCCCGCGCTCGAGCTCGCGCCCGGGGATGGCGACGAAGAAGTCCAGCAGGCGATCGGTGTGATCCGACGCGCGGTGGACGAGCATGAAGCCGCCGGCGCCCGGGCCGGTGAGCGGGCTTTCCGCGACCCAGGAGACGAACGCGGCCGCGATGCAGGCATCGACCGCATTGCCACCTTCCGCCAGGATCTCCGCGCCCGTCTGCGCGGTGAGCGGATGCCCGGCCGCGACTGCGCCTCTCATGCGCAGAGGGTACTCCTCCCGCTCGACCGGCTTACAGGTCGCGCAGGAAGCTCGGCGGCTCGAGCATGTCGTCCGGCTCGGAAAGCTCCACTGGGCCGCGAGGGGTCGGAGAGCTGAGCCCGGCCCGACCGCCGAGACCCGTCGCGATCACCGTCACCCAGATCTGGCCGGAGAGGCGCTCGTCGATCGTCGCGCCGAAGATGATGTTCGTCTCCTCCGTCGCGGCTTCGCGCACCACCTCGGCCGCCTCGTTGACCTCGAGCAGCGTGAGGTCGTCGCCCCCGGCGATCGAGAGCAGGATGCCGCGTGCGCCGACGATCTCCGTGTCGATCAGCGGCGAGCGCAGAGCCCGTTCGGCGGCCTCGCGCGCGCGTGTCTCGCCCGTGGCGAAGCCGATGCCCATGATCGCCGAGCCCGCGTCGCTCATGATCGTGCGGACGTCCGCGAAGTCGAGATTGATGAGGCCGGGCATCGTGATGAGGTCGCAGATGCCCTGCACGCCCTGGCGCAGGACGTCGTCGGCGATCCGGAAGGCGTCGAGCATCGAGGTCGAGCGCTCGAGCACCTCGAGCAGCCGGTCGTTCGGGATGACGATGACCGTGTCGCAGACCTCGCGGAGCTCCTGGACGCCCTTCTCGGCCTGAGAGCGGCGGCGCGTTCCCTCGAAGCGGAACGGAAGCGTGACGATTCCGACCGAGAGTGCGCCGACTTCGCGCGCGATCCGCGCGACGACGGGGGCGGCTCCGGTGCCGGTACCCCCGCCCTCGCCTGCGGTGACGAAGACCATGTCCGAGCCGCGCAGGACGTGCTTGATCTGGTCGTAGGCCTCTTCCGCTGCCTCGCGGCCGAGATTCGGATCCGAGCCGGAGCCGAGCCCCTGCGTGAGCTCGCGGCCGATGTGGAGCTTGATCGGCGCCTCGCACGTGCGGAGCTGCTGGATGTCCGTGTTGACCGCGACGAACTCGACCTGCGAGATACCGGCCTCGATCATGCGATTGACGGCGTTGAGACCGCCGCCTCCCACGCCGACGACGCGGATGACCGCGAGGTAGGCGGCCGACTCGGGGCGCGGCGCGCGATGAATCCGCGGCGCAGGCTCGGCCAGCCGGGAGGCGGGCGCGGGCTCGTAGCTCCGCTCCACCGGCGCAGGCGACGTCTGGGGTGCGGAAGGCTGGGCGGCGGGCGGTGCCGGCTCGGACCGAGGGGCCACGGGCTCCGCAACGGAAGCGTCCGAGGAGCTCGTCGCCGGCTCGCGCTCAGGCTGCCGCTCGGCCTCGGCGCGAGGAGTGGGAGCCGGCTGCTCCGGCGCGGCGTGCTCGACCGTCGGCGACTCGGCCGATTCCTGCGCTGCGCGCTCGCGCTCGGCCTGTCGCTGTGCGGCCTCCGTCGCCTTGAAGAGCTCGGCCAACGGGCCCTCACGCATGCTCGCGCGGCGTCGCGCCATTGAGCACCTCCTTCGCGAGGTCGCGGTATGCCTTCGCTGCGGGCCCGGACGAGTCGTACTTGAGCACCGAGCTGCCCTCGACGGGCGCTTCGGCGTAGCGGACGGTCTTCCGGATCCGCGTCTCGAAGACGAGGTCTCCGAAGTTCTCCTTCAGCATCTCGATGGCTTCGCGGCTGTGCACTGTCCGGGAGTCGTACATCGTCGGGAGGATGCCCTTGATCTCGACCACCGGGTTGAGGTTCTCCCGGATCATGCTGAGCGTGTTCTCGAGCTGGACGAGGCCGCGGAGCGAGAGGTACTCGCACTGCACGGGGACGATGACGCCGTCCGAGGCTGTGAGTGCGTTGATCGTGAGGAGGCCGAGCGAGGGCGGCGTGTCGATCAGGATGTAGTCGTAGCGATTGCGGACCGGCAGCAGCGCCTTCTGCAGCGCGCGCTCGCGCCCGATCATGCTCGAGAGAGCGAGCTCGGCTCCCGCGAGGTCGATCGAGGACACCGCGACATCCACCTCCGCCCGGTGGATGACGTCTTCGACCGGCATCGAGTGGACGAGGACGTCGTACATGGACCGCTCGACCTGATCCGGGTCCATGCCCTGCGACATGGTCAGGTTGCCCTGCGGGTCAAGGTCGACAATAAGCACCTCGAAACCGTGCTCTTTGAAGGCAACGGCAAGGTTCAGCGTGGTGGTGGTCTTCGCCACGCCACCCTTTTGATTAGCGAAGGCGATGACCTGGCCCAGCGTTGCTCCTTCAGAAGTTGACGTCCGCTTACGCGGACGCGGAAGAATCCCCGAAAGCCCCATGAGGGGTCGTGTTTCGTGTCACGGTAGCACAATCCTTCTCGGCCAATTAACCCGCAAATTCGCTGCAATTCCTGCGTTTGTGGTCGTGCCGGGCGCGGCGGGCGTCTAGTGCCGGAGCGCGAGCAGGCTGACCATCTCGAAGCATGCGTTCGCGGCGAGGAAGGCCGTCACGCCGGATGGATCGTACGGCGGCGACACCTCGACGCAGTCGAAACCGCGGAAATCGAGCCCCGCGAGCGCACGGACGTAGGCGAGCGCCTCTCTGCTCGAAGGGCCGCCGACCTCAGGCGTCCCCGTCCCCGGCGCGAAGGCCGGGTCGACGAAGTCGACGTCGAAGGACAGGAAGCACGGTGCGTCTCCGACACGCGTACGGACCCGCTCGGAGAACCCGGTAGCGCCGAGCGCCGCGAGCTCCTCGTAGGAGATGGCGTCGAAACCGAGCTCGGCCGGAAGCCCCGCGTCATCTTTGGCCGTCAGCGACCCACGCATGCCGGCTTGCACCGAGCGCGACGGGTCCACGAGCCCTTCCTCCGCGGCGCGGCGAACCACGCTTCCGTGGAAGAGCTTCTGGCCGAAGTACTCGTCCCACACGTCGTGGTGAGCATCGAGCTGCACGAGCGCCAGCGGCCCGTGGACGGCAGCGAGGGCACGCAGCTCCGCGAGGAGCACGGTGTGGTCGCCACCCAGGCCGAGCGTGACCACGCCGGCGGCTGCGATGTCTGCGAGCTCGGCCGCGGACCGCTGGACCGACTCGACCGTCGAGCCCGGCACGGTGGCAACGTCGCCGTAATCCACGAGGGAGAGGCGTTCGCACACGTCGACGTCCAGTATTGGGTTGTAGTTGCGCAGCATCACTGAGGCGCTGCGAATCGCCTCCGGCCCGAAGCGCGAGCCGCTGCGAAAGACCTGGGCGCCGTCGGTCGGTATCCCGACCACGGCGACGTCGACGTCGGCCAAGTCCTTCACGTGCGGAAGGCGCATGAACGTCCGCGGACTCGAAAACCGCGGCGTCTCGAAGGCGTCCGGCGGTCCGTAGCGGGGCATCTGCGCGGCGATTATAGGGAGGTTCCCGCAACCATCTCCTCGGCGCTCGGCACGAGACCAGCCTGGCAGTCGGCGAGGGCCGCGCGCGCGCGCTCGATGCCTTCCGGGGTTTCTGCCGCGAGCCAGCGCTCGCCTTCGGCCAGAAGGCTCCTCACCTCCGCCAAGAGGTCGGCCGCGGGCGCTCCTTCCCGTCGAAGAGCGTCGATGCGCTCGAGCCGCTCGAGTACCTGTCTGGCCTCGTCCATGCCTCCACGTTAGAAGCCAAGGACGCGCGTGTGTGTCACGGAGTGTGCCGAGGCTTTCGGCAATCGCGCCAGTAGGCGATCACGAGGATCGCCATGCCGGCGAGGGCGATCGCGAGGAGCGTCCAGTCGCCGCGGTTGATGACCGCGAGGAGGATCCCGAAGATGAAGGCGACCCGGAAACCGATGCAGCGCCGGCGCTGGAGCCGGTCGCCGCTCGTGCTCAACCGGCGGCGACGACCCTGGCGGCCGTCGTGACCTGCGGTCGGGGCCGCAACCCCAGAAGCGCCTCGTCGAGCGCCACGACAAGCTCGGACCGGTCGGGATGCAGCAGCGTCTCGACGAGGGCGCGCCGAACGGCGTCCTCGGCCCGTGCGCCCGGGCCGTCGCCGTCGAGCAGCGCGCGGAAGGCGGTGAGAAGCTCGGACCGCTCGCGCGCAGTCTCGCCGAGGAGCACCGCCGTTCTCATCGCGGCGGCCCAGGCGCCCTCGTCGCAGCCGAAGAGCGCCTCGAGGGCTTCGCGGAGCTCGTCGGAGCGAAGCGGCCCCTCGTGGAACAGGGCGAGCTCCCAGCGTTCGATCGCCTCGAGCAGCTCGGGGTCGCCTGGCGCGGATGCCAGACGGGCCTGGAGTTGGACGGCAAGCTGGGCGCGGAAGGGGTCGAGCCGTGTCGGCTCGCCCGGCGGAACCTGCGCTGCGAGCGGAGGTACCGGCCGGACCCCATACGGCCTCCAGTCGAGGCGCTCGAACAGCACCGGGCCGGCCGCGACCGCACCCGGGGTCGCGAGACGGAGGACGCTGACCGCGAGGCCGATCTCGGCGGGCGCGTCGGGAACCTCGCACGCGGTTCCGGCGAGGTCGCGCTCCAGCTCGAGGACGAGCATGCGGTCGACCTCCCGCCCGAAGTACGGCGGAAGGAGACGGCCCGCCTCGGGCCAGGACGCCGTCAGCTCGCCCGCGGCCGCGGGGCGGACGCGAAGACCCCGGCCGAGCTCGATCTCTCCGCCTGCCGTGAGCCCGACCAGCGGCGCGAGCGCGGCGTAGGCCCGACGCTCGCCGAAGAGAGAGAGCTCGAGCTCCGCATACGCGCTCTCGAAGGCCGTGTCCTCCCAGTCGAAGGCGCCGCAGGCCTCCGCTGTGCGGACGAGGAGCGGGATGAGGATGGTGCGCCGGAGGGCCTCGTCCTCCCCCACCCGCTCGCCGGCGTGGGCCTGGGCGAAGATCCCGGCGGCCGGCTCGTCCTTGAGGGCGATCAGCGCCTCGGTGGCGTCGTCCCGCCGCCCCAGCCGCTCCGCCCGCGTCTCGACGAAGGACCCGATCAGGGGGCGGTACTCGTAGAGCGTCGGGCGGTTCGGGCCGCCGTGCTCCTCGAGCGCCACGGGGATGTCCGCGCCGGACTCGAGTTCGCGGCCGAGCTCGAAGAAGGCGCCCAGGCAGAACGCGCGCAGGGCGCGAAAGAGATGGGGAGACCGAGGGCCGGCAGGCACGCCACCCTCGTTACGCCCCGCGCGGCTCCGTTCCTGCCTGGCAGGTCGGACACCAGTAGGCCATCCGGGCGTCGTCGCCCTGCGGCCACGAGCGAACCAGCGTCCCGCAGCGAGCGCAGGGTCGCCCCGCGCGGCGATACACGCTGTGACCGCCGCGCCGGCGCGGAGCCTGCATGAGGCGCGCCGCAGCTGCGAGGACGTCACGCAGCTGATCGTCGTCCACGTCGCGCAACGGGACCCAGGGCTTCAGGCCGGCGACGAAGAGAGCTTCGGCCTTCCACATGTTCCCGATCCCCGCGACCAGGGTCTGGTCGAGAAGGGCCTCGCCGAGGGCGCGAGCCTGATCGGCGGCGCGAAACCGCTCGGCCATCCCGTCGAGGTCGGGAGGCGAGACCATGATGTCCGGCCCCAGCCGGTGCGTCCGCCCGCGCCCGAGCTCGAGCACGGGGCCTCGCCGCTGCACGGCCTGCCATTCCTCACCCAGGAGGACGAGCCACGGTTTCCCCGCGATCGGCCGCCCGGCCGGCTCGACGCGCCAGCGGCCGTGCATGCGCAGGTGGCTGCGGACGACGATCCCGTCCTCGAAGGTGAGGAGGAGGTTCTTGCCCAGCGCCTCGACCCGCTCGAGGCGTCTGCCGTCGATTCGCTCGGCGATGCCGAGCAGGGCGGCTCTCGGATGGGGCGAGTCGGCGCGGACGACGTCTCCCTCCAGCACGCGAAGACGCTCGGCCGTGCGGTGGATGGCGTCTCCCTCGGGCATCGCGTCCTAGTTACGGAGGACGGCCCGCCGCGGCCCGGCGAGAAATCCCGCTTCGAGGAGCAGTGGCATGACCTCGCTCTCGCCGACCGGCTCGCCGTCGAACCGCTCCACCGCCAGGCGCTTCTGGCCGTTCATGCGCACGTGGTCGACGAGCGCCTCGAGTGCCGGGCGGAGCCATTCGGGATCCGGATCGCGCAGCGGGACGAGAGAGCGTCCGCCGCGCTCGACGTAGAGCGCGGCTGCTCCGCCGAGAAGGACGACGTAGGCGCCCGCCACCCGGGCTGCCCGCGCGCCGGCGCGCTTCGGCCATGGCAGGGCGGCGCCGTACGGCTGCGCCGGGTCGGCGGCCGCGATAACGAGGGGCAACGGCTCGTCCGGATGCTCGCGCAGCCGCTCGACCGCACCGGGCAGCGCGAACTGCGCGCCTCCGAGGCCCTCGACGAAATATCCGCGACGACAGACGCCCAGCGTCTCGAGATTTCGGAGCTCCCGATAGACGGCTCCGTACCCGCCCGGGACGCCTTCGCCGCGGACGCCGTCCCGCGTGACGATCCCCTGCCGCTCGAGGAGCAGCTCGGCGAGGGCGCGGGAGTCGGGCTCGCCGGCGAAGATCGGTGCCGTGCTCGCCCAGCGCCCCTGGGTCGCGGTGATCGCATCCGAGCGGCGCCGCGAGAAGCGCCGCGGCCGACGCTCTGGGCGCGGCGTCTGGAAGCGACGCGCGGCTCGAAGCGGCTGCCAGGCGTCGTTCGTCACCTCGCCCGACCACACGAGCTCCCAGAGCGCAGGCAACGCGATTTCGGCCTCGAGCCCGGTCTCTCGCAGCAGGTCGAACCAGAAGAGGGCGCTGCCGTCGAGCGCGGCCCGGATGCGGTCGTAGGCGTCTCCCTCCGGAGGAGGCAGTGTCGGGGGGAGCCCGAGGGCCGGCGCGTCCTCCCGGAAGTAGAGAGCCACGCGCTCCAACCCCGCTCCGACCCAGACCACCTCGCCCGAGGCGGTGAGCTGGTCAAGCGCGGCCGGCTGGAAGCCCGGCACGCGCCGCGGGAGGATGTCGGTCTCCCACAGCGAGACCGGAAGCGAGACCCCCTGCAGCGGAACGAGCGCCTCGCGCAGCGTCGCGCGGCGGTCGATCCCGTGCCAGCCAGGGAGAAAGCGGGCGAGCGCCTCGTCGTCAACCGGCTCGACCTCCTTGCGGAGGGCGGCCAGGCTCGCGCGGCGCAGGCGGCGAAGGACGTCCGGCTCGCACCACTCGCGTTCGGTGCCGCCGGGCCTGAGCTCCCCGCGGACGAGCCGGCCTTCGCGCTCGAGGCGGCCGAGCTCGGCTTCCGCCCGTTCAACGGCCAAACCGAACCGCGCGGAGGCGTCGGCGGTGGTGAACGGGCCGCGACCGCGCGCATAGCGGATGAGCAGCCCACCGAGCGGGTCGTCCCCGGCCTCGAGGAAGGCATCCGGTAGGCCCGAGGGAGGCATGGCGCCGACGGCGTCGCGGTAGCGCCCCGCGTCCTCGGCCGCGATCAGGCGGGTCTCTCCTCCGACCCGGATCTGCACGGCGCGTCGCTCGGCCTCGAGGGGCTCTGCCAGTGCCCCCTCGTACTCGCCCGGACGGAGGTCGCCTCTGCGGAGAAGGAGGTCATGCAGCTGGTCGGCGCTCGTCGGCGAGCCGCGAAGCTCCTCCTCGACCTGCTCGAGAGCGGCCGGGTCGATCAGGTCGCGAAGCTCTTCCTGGCCGAGGAGCTCCTTCAGCAGGTCGCGGTCGAGCGCAAGGGCCTGGGCCCGCCGCTCGGCGAGCGGCGTGTCGTCCTCGTACATGTAGGTCGCGACGTAGTCGAACAGGAGCGACGACGCATACGGTGAGGCCGTCGCGGTCTCGACCTCGACGAGGTCGATGCGGCGCTGGCGAAGAGCTGCGAGGAGCTCGCGCAAAGCCGGAAGGTCGAAGACGTCCTGCAAGCACTCGCGATAGGTCTCGAGGATGACCGGGAAGTCCGCGTAGCGGCGGGCGACCTGCAGCAGCCCCTGTGCCTTGAGGCGCTGCTGCCACAGCGGCGTGCGCTGCCCCGGCCGCCGGCGCGGGATGAGCAGGGCGCGCGCGGCGTTCTCGCGGAAGCGGGCGCCGAAGAGCGCCGTGCCGGCGAGCTCCGTCACGACGAGATTGTCGAGTTCGGCCGGGTCGACGAGAACGTCGTCGATGGGCGGCGGTGCGTCGGCGTCGGGAAGGTGCAGCGCAATGCCGTCGTCGGACCAGATCGCGTTCACCTCGAGGCCGAGCGACTCGCGCAGGCGGGCGGTCAGGGCGAGCGACCACGGCGCGTGCACGCGCCCGCCGAACGGCGTCAGGATGCAGAGGCGCCAGTCGCCGATCTCGTCGCGGAACCGCTCGACCACGACGGTCCGGTCGGAGGGGATGGCGCGCGTCGCCTCCTCCTGCTCGCGGAGATAGGTGAGGAGATTCTTCGCGGCCCGCTCATCGAGAGAATGCTGCTCGGTCAACCTGCCGACGGCGCGCTCGTCGTCGAGGCCCACGAGCTCGCGCGCGGTGCGCCCGATCGCCTGCCCGAGCTCGTACGGCCGCCCCACGCCCTCGCCCTTCCAGAACGGGACGAGGCCGGGAATCCCCGGAGCCGGCGAGACGAGGACGCGATCGCGCGTGATCTCCTCGATCCGCCACGTCGAGGCGCCGAGCAGAAACGTCTGGCCCGCCCGCGCCTCGTAGACCATCTCCTCATCGAGCTCCCCGACGCGGCCTCCGCCCTCGACGAGGTACACGCCGAAGAGCCCACGGTCCGGGATCGTGCCCGCGTTCGTGACCGCGAGGCGTCGTGCGCCCTCCCGGCCGCGGACGAAGCCGCGGACGCGATCCCAGACAATCCGGGGACGGAGCTCGGCGAACTCCTCAGAGGGATAGCGGCCCGCGAGCATGTCGAGAACGTTCTCGAGCTGCTTCCGCGAGAGGTCGCGGAACGGATATGCGCGCCGGGCGAGCTCGTGCAGCTCGTCGACGGAGATTTCCTCGTCGGCAGCGATGGCCACGATCTGCTGTGCGAGCACGTCGAGCGGGTTGCGTGGGATGCGTGTCTCCTCGATCGCCCCCTCGCGCATGCGCGCGGCGACGACAGCCGACTCGAGCAAGTCGGCGCGGAACTTGGGGAAGATGCGGCCCTTCGAGGGCTCGTCCAGCCGGTGGCCGGCGCGTCCGACCCGCTGCAGCCCGCGCGCAACCGACTTCGGCGACTCGACCTGGATGACGAGGTCGACGGCGCCCATGTCGATCCCGAGCTCGAGCGAGGACGTCGCCACGAGCACGGGGATCTCGCCGCGCTTGAGGAGCTCCTCGACCTCGACGCGCTGCTCGCGGGCGAGCGAGCCGTGGTGGGCGCGGGCGATCTCCCTTTCTGCGAGCTCGTTGAGGCGCAGAGCGAGCCGCTCGGCCAGACGCCGGTTGTTGACGAAGACGATCGTCGAGCGGTGGCTCTGAACGAGCTCCAGCAGCTCCGGGTAGATCGACGGCCAGATGGAGTTGCCCTCCCCCGGCTCGCGCATGTCCTCGACCGGGACGACGACGCGGAGATCGAGCTCCTTCGCCCGGCCGGCGTCGACGAGTTCGATCTCGCGGCCGCCCGAGACGAAACGCCCGATCTCGTCGAGCGGCCGCTGGGTCGCCGAGAGGGCGATGCGCTGGACCGGGTTCGCGGTCAGACGCTCGAGCCGCTCGAGGCTGAGCGCGAGGTGGGCGCCGCGCTTCGTGCCGGCCACCGCGTGCACCTCGTCCACGATCACGAACCGGACGGTGCGGAGGGTCTCTCGCGCGCGCGAGGTGAGGAGGAGGAAGAGCGACTCGGGGGTCGTGATGAGGATGTCCGGCGGGTTGCGCAGCATCGCCGCGCGCTCCTTTGCCGGAGTGTCGCCCGTGCGCACGCCGACGGTGAGGTTCGAGCCGATGCCCGCCAGGGGCCCGCGCAGGTTCCGCTCGACGTCGTAGTTGAGGGCCTTGAGCGGGCTGACGTAGAGCACCTGGATGCCCTCGCCTGGCGTGGCGCGATCGAGCGCCCAGAGGAACGCGGCCAGGGTCTTGCCCGAGCCAGTCGGCGCCTGGATGAGCGTGTGCCGGCCGGATGCGATTGCGGGCCAGCCGTGCTCTTGGGCGGGCGTCGGCGCGTCGAAGGTCTGCTCGAACCAGCGGCGGACGGTCGGGCTGAACGGGGCGAGCGCGCTCATTCGTCCCAGCGTATCGCGCTGGTCTACGCCTACCGAGGTGGGTGGCGAGGCTCCGGCTGCGCCCTCCCTCCACCCCTGCCAGCCTACGGCGGAGTTTTGGGCGGCGGTGTGCCGGAACGTGTCGAGGAAGAGAGAGGTTTGCGCAGAAAGCGCCACGCGCTAGGATCGGCGGCATGGCGACCGAGGCACCCTCCCGCCTCCACTTCACCGGCATCGACGAGGCCGACGCGCTCCTCGCCGAGGAGCCCCTCGCACTCCTCATCGGCTTCGTGCTCGACCAGCAGGTGCCGGTCCAGAAGGCGTTTTCGGGCCCGCTCGAGCTGAAGCGGCGGATCGGCACACTCCAAGCCACCGCGATCGCAGGAATGGATCCGGGCGAGCTCGACAGCGCGTTCCGCGAGCGGCCGGCGCTCCACCGCTTCCCCGGCACGATGGCGATGCGGACGCAGGAGCTCTGCGCCGCGATCGCGTCCGAGTACGACGGCGACGCGGCCCGGGTCTGGAACGAGGCGAGCGACGGCCACGACCTCGAGCAGCGCCTGCTCGATCTGCCGGGCATCGGCCCGATGAAGGCCCGCTCCCTCATCGCCATCCTCGGCAAGCGCTTCGGGATCAGGCCGCCCGGCTGGGAAGAGGTCGCACCGACGCATCCGACCCTCGGCGACGTCGACTCCGTCGAGGCGCTGCTCGACTACCAGGCGAAGAAGCGCGCGCACAAGGCGGCCATGCGCGCCGCCAAGCCGCAGAGCTAACTAGAGCCCCTCCTCGAGCGCCGACCGCGCAGCGCGGTAGCCGCACATCCCGTGCACCCCGCCGCCGGGCGGAGTGGACGCCGAGCAGAGGTAGACGCCGCGCGCGGGCGTCGCGTACGGGTTGAGCTTCGTCACCGGCCGCGCGGCCAGCCGCCAGAGCGTTGCCGCGCCGCCGTTGATGTCGCCGCCGACGAGGTTCCGGTTCCGCACCTCGAGCGCCGAGGGCGGCAGAGCACTGCGCGCCAGCACGCCCTCCCGGAAGCCGGGCGCGAAGCGCTCGATCTGCGCCTCGATCGGCTCGGTCATGTCGACGTCTGATCCGTTCGGGACGTGGCAGTAGGCCCAGGCGGTGTGCTTCCCCGCTGGAGCCCGGCTCGGGTCGAACAGGCTGTGCTGGGCGAGCAGGACGAAGGGACGCTCAGCGTGGCGGCCGCGCCAGGGCGCACGCTCGGACTCGGCGATCTCCTGCAGCGTTCCGCCGAGATGGACGGTCCCGGCTCGAGCACATTCCTCGGCCGCCCACGGGATCGGTCCGTCGAGCGCGTAGTCGACCTTGAACGCGGCCGGCCCATGGCGGAAGTGGCCCAGGCGTCGGACGTAATCCCCCGGCAGCCGCCGGCCCGCGATCCGAACCAGCTCCCGGGGACTCACGTCGCAGAACACGGTCCGCGCGGGCGGCAGTGAGTCCAGCGAGTCGACTCCCACGCCCGCCTCGAGCTCGCAACCGAGCTCGCGGAGGTAGGAGACAAGGGCATCCGCGATCCGCTGCGATCCGCCGCGGGGAAACGGCCAGCCGAAGACGTGGCCCGCGAGCAGGAGGACGAGGCCGAAGCCCGCGGTGGGGCTTCGCTCCAGCGGCACCATCGAATGCGCCGCGCAGCCGGCGAAGAGCGCCCGGGCCCGGTCGCCTCGAAACGTGCGAGCGGCGAGGCCCGTGGCGGAGCGCATC
>JBKPRJ010000113.1:0-14986 GCA_046734455.1 Actinomycetota bacterium
ACGGCGGCCGCGGACTGCTTGATCACGCGCCAGGCCGTCGCGAAGACGACGCGGAGGTAGAGACCGACCGAGCGGTCGGCGATGTACTCGAGGTCGTGGGCGAGCTTCTCCGCCCAGGACTCTTCGCGGCCCATTCGGGTCTGCGCGAGCCCGGTGAGTCCGGGCCTGACGACGAGCCGCTGCCAGTACTGCGGGATGTCCTGTGCGAGCTCCTCGAAGAAGGTGGGCCGGATCGGGCGCGGCCCGACGATGGACATGTCGCCGCGCAGGACGTTCCAGAGCTGCGGCATCTCGTCGAGCTGGGAGGCGCGGAGCCAGCGGCCGAGCCTCGTCACCTCGGCGGCGGTGCGAACGGTGAGCTCCTCGCCGTAGTAGGGGCCGAGGCGCGACTCCGCGTCGCGCCTGAGCGTCCTGAACTTGAACATATGGAAGATCCGTCCGTGCCTGCCGACCCGCAGGCCGCGGTAGAAGAGCGGGGTGCCTGACGTGGCGAGGAAGACGATCGTCACGACGACGAGAATCGGCGAGGCGATCAGGAGAACCGTTGCGGAGATGAGGATGTCGAGGATCCGCAGCGCAGCGTCGACTCCACGTCGCTCCCCACCTTCTCGTGAGAGCCGTGCGTAGCGTTCGGCGAGCGACTCGGTCTCTGTCGAAAGCGGCATCGGCCTTAGCCGTTGCATAATGATTGCTTATGGATACCCGTCAGCTTGCTGCCTTCTGCGCAGTCGTCGAGAAGAGCAGCTTCTCACAGGCCGCGGAGAAGCTCGGTGTCACGCAGCCGGCGGTCAGTCTCCAAGTGCGAGCCCTCGAAGAACGCCTCGGCCAGACGCTGCTCGATCGCTCGGGCAGGCGGGTCGAGCCCACGGAGGCAGGCCTGCGGCTGTACCGGAGCGCCCAGCGCATGCTCGCCCTGGAGGAGCAGCTCTACGACGAGGTCGCCGCCGAGAGCGACGAGCTCCAAGGTGCGCTCGCGATCGGCGCTTCGACCGGGCCCGGCGCGCATCTCGTCCCGCTTCTCCTCTGCGAGTTCCAGCGCGAGCACGCCGACCTGCATGTGGCCCTCTCGATCTGGGACACGCAGACGGTGAGCGAGAAGGTCGCGCAGCGGGAGCTCGAGCTCGGCGTCGTCGGTGCGCTGCGCAGGAACCGGTCGCTCGAGTTCGAGCCGCTCGTCCGGGACGAGATCGTGCTCGCGGTCCCGTTCGCTCACCGCGCAGCCGGTGGAACGATCTCGATCGACGACCTTCGCGAGGAGAACCTCATCGCGATGCAGGAAGGCGCAGGCGTTCGCCAGGTCGTGGACGAGGAGCTTCGCCGCGCCGGGCTCCGCCTCCGCGAGCTCGAGCCGAGGCTGGAGCTCGGCCTGCAGGAATCCGTGAAGAGCGCCGTCGCGGCCGGCTTCGGCGTGACCTTCATCTCGCGGACTGCGATCGAAGGCGAGTTGGCCGCCGGGACGCTCGCCATGGCGCGGGTCGAGGGCCTCGATCCCGCCCGGCAGATCTACGTCGTTCGCGCCAAGGGCCGCCCGCCGACGCGTGCGGCCACCGCGTTTCTCGACTTCGCACGCGAGAAGACGACGTGATCGTCCGCTGGGGCCTCGATGCCCTGCCCTCGGTACTCGCCGAGGTCGGCTCCGAGCGGCCGCTCCTCGTCACCACCGAGCGCTGGCGGGAGCTCGACCTTCCCGCCGCGAACGCCTTCTACGGCGTCGAGCGGCACAGCTCGCCGCAATCCGTCGAGGAGGCGACGGCCGCCGCCGAAGGCGCGGACGGGCTCCTCGCGGTCGGCGGGGGAAGCGCGATCGACACCGCCAAGGCCGTGTCCGCGGCGACGGGGCTCCCGGTTGTTTCCGTGCCGACGACGTACTCGGGCGCCGAGTGGACACCCGGCTTCGGCATTCGCGACGAGGCGCGGCGCGTGAAGGGCGGGGGAAGCGGCGCGCGTGTCGAGGGGATCGTCTACGAGCCCGAGCTCACGTATGACCTTCCGCCCGGTGAGTCGGGTGGCACCGCGCTGAACGCGCTTGCGCACTGCGCCGAGGCGCTCTACGTACAGGGGCGAAACGACGAGGCGGACGCCGAGGCGCTCGCCGGCGCGCCGCTCATCTCCGACAACCTCCCGCTGGTGCTCGCCGACAGCCGCTATCCGCAGGCGAGGCGTGCGCTACTCGAGGGCGCGATGCACGCCGGGGCCGCGCTGGCGGGGGCTGGGCTCGGCCTCGGGCACGCGATGGCCCAGGCGGTGGGCGGCCGCTTCGGGATCGCCCACGGGGCGGCCAACGCGATCTGTCTGCCACCGGCGCTTCGGTTCAACGCGGACGTCGCGGCCGCCGAGATCGAGCGCTTCGGCGAGGCCATGCGCACGGACGACCCGGTCGCGCGGGTCGAGGAGCTCGCCCGCCTTTCCGGGTTCACGCTCCTCCGGCACCTCGGCGTCCCGCACGACGACCTTCCCGCGCTGGCCGAGGCCGCTGCTGAGCGAGGCGGCGCCAAGGCGAATCCACGCCCGGCCTCAGCCGGCGACGTGCTCGGGCTCTTCGAGAGCGTCTGGTGAGGGAACGGCGACGATCCTGAGCCCGACGACGGCGAGGTCGGCGGGGTCGTAGGCACGAAACCGGGGCGCGAGGTCGTCCGGAAGCGCCGCATCCGGCCGCCAGGGGTTCTCGGCGACGACGCGGAAGCCGGCCGCCTCGAGCGCCGCGACGTAGTCAGGACGGCGTAGCCGGTTCTGGTGCAGAAGGCTCGAATTGGCGAACCGCCAGGCGCGGTCCGAGTACCGCAGGAAGTTGTACGGCGAGAGGGAGCGGTCGAAGTGCGAGAAGTGGTCGCTCAGGTCGATCCGGGAGCTGAGCGCTCCGTCCGGCCGCAGCAGCCGGCGGCACTCGGCCAGGAGCGGCACGAGCTCCTCCGCCGGGATGTGCTCGAGCGTGCTCGTGCTCGTCACGAAGTCGACCGATGCTCTCGGGAGCCCGGTCGCGCGCGCATCGCGTGGCGCGAGGTAACGGATCCCGAAGCGCGGCTCGAGGTCGGCGATCGAGTCGATTGCGCCCCCGGGGTCGCGCAGGTCGTGCTCCGCACGGAGGCCGCCGAGTCGCTCGAGCGTCACGTTGACCAGGTCGATGCGCAGGTTCGGGCGGAGGTCTACGAGGATCTGCTGCTCGACGCCGAGCGCCCAGAAGGAGAGCGGCACCGCGAGGTCCCAGCCGGCGCCGAACTCGTAGAGGACCGCCTCGCCCAGCGGACGCTTGGGACCGTGCTCGGCGTAGGCCTCGATATGGTTGACGGCGCGGGAGAACCGGCGCCGGAATCCCGCCTCGGGCCCCGGCAGCGAGCGCGTCACACGCCGCTGGAGCACGTAGTTGGCGCGCTCGGGATGCGGGAGCACGCTGAGGCTCTTCTGCAGGAACGCTTTGGCGAGCCACCGCATCGTGCGCAGATTAGAGACCGATAGGCTTCGACCGCGATGGCCGACGACTGGCGGGTAACGATCGACTTCGACGACGAGGGCGACGGCACGCAGCTGGCCGAGTGGCTGGCCGCGGTTGACCTCGAGGGCCAGGAGCGCTCGACCGTGGGAGAGCGCGTGATCGTGAGCCGCGACGGCCCTCGCGTCTACCTCTACACCGATTCCGAGGAGCCCGCCCGCGAGGTTCTCCACACCGTCTCCGCCCGCATCGAGCAGGAGGGCCACGCGGCCGTGACCGCGCTCGAACGGTGGCACCCCGTCGAGCAGGCCTGGAAGGACGGCTCGGTGCCGCTGCCCGAGGGCCCGGAGGAGCTGGAGGAGGAGCGTGACCGGCTGCAGGAGCGCGAGGCGGCCGAGTCCGCCCGGAGCGGCTCCGCCCAGTGGGAAGTGCGGATCGAACTGTCCTCGCACGAAGACACGCTCGCCCTGGCCGAGCGCCTCGAGTCGGAGGGCATTCCGGTCGTCAGGCGGCACACCTTCCTCCTCGCCGGAGCGGCGAACGAGGACGACGCTCAGGCGCTCGCCGAGCAGCTTCGCGGCGAGGCCCCGGAGGGGGCGCGGGTCGAGGTCGAGCCCGGCGGCGGGATGGTCTGGGAAGTCGCTCCCAGGAACCCGTTCACGTTCTTCGGCGGTCTCGGGGGCTAGCTACCGGCAGGCCGCTCGGGTAGGCTGGTCCGGTTGAGCTATGACCTGATCGGAGGCCAGCTGGTGGAAATGGAACCGCACCCAACCTACGGCGGCCTTCGCTTGCCCGGCTAGTTCCGCACCTTTTCGCGCGTCTCTCCGGGCCGGCCTGACCGCCGGCTTCGTGCCCATCCCCGAGGAATGAGAGACGTGAATCCCGAAACGACCATAGGCCTGCGCCACGTGAAGATCCTGCGCCCCCTGGCGATCAGGGACTTCGCCCTGCTCTGGACCGGCGCGGCGGTCTCCCTCCTCGGCGACGGCGTCTACATCGTCGCGATCGCCTGGCAGGTCTACGAGATCTCCGACACCCCGACGGCGCTGTCTCTGATCGGCGTCGCGTGGACGCTGCCGATGGCCGCCTTCCTGCTCGTGGGCGGCGTCGTCAGCGACCGCTTCGACCGCCGGCGGATCATGATCGCCACGGACTTCGTGCGCGCGATCGCGGTCACGGTGATCGCCGTTCTCTCCATCGCCGGAGTCCTCGAGCTCTGGCACCTCTTCCTGCTCGCGGTCGTGTTCGGCACCGGCGATGCGTTCTTCGGCCCTGCGTTCAACGCGACGGTGCCGCAGATCGTCCCGCAGCGGATGCTGGTGCAGGCGAACTCGCTCGACCAGTTCATCCGGCCGTTCATGATGGCTCTCGCCGGCCCTGCGCTCGGCGGCCTGACCGTGGCCGCGCTCGGCACGGGAGCGGCGTTCGCGCTGGACGCGGGCTCCTTCTTTCTCTCCGCGCTCGCCATCTCGCTCATGTCGTCTGGGCACCGCGTCGACCGCAGCGAAGAGGAGGTGGGCTCCGCGCTCAATGACCTGCGCGAGGCCTTCAGCTTCGTCCGCCAGCACGCGTGGCTTTGGGGGACGTTGCTCGGCGCCGCCATCTCGCTGCTCGCGTTCTGGGGCCCGATCGAGGTGCTCGTTCCGTATCGGATCAAGAACGACCTCGGCGGCGATGCCGCCGACTTCGGCCTGGTCCTCGCCGCGGGCGGCGTCGGCGCGATTCTCGCTGCCGTCGTCATGGCGCAGGCCGGCCTCCCCCGCAAGCACATGACGTTCATGTACGTGGCCTGGGCAATCGGCTGTCTCGGGATCGCCGGCCTCGCGTTCGCGACCGTGCTGTGGCAGGCGATGGCCTCGTCGTTCGTTCAGCAGGCGCTCTTCGCCTCGGGCCTGATCGTGTGGGGGACCCTCATGCAGACGCTCGTTCCCTCACGGCTGCTCGGGCGCGTGACGAGCCTCGACTGGCTCGTGTCGACCTCGCTCGTCCCCATCTCCTTCGCGCTGACCGGTCCCGTCGCGGCGGCTGTGGGAGCCGAGGCCACGCTCGCGGGCGCGGGTGTGATCGCGTGCGCCGCGACGCTGCTCTGCCTCCTGATCCCGGGGATGAGGGACACCGAGCGCGGCGAGCACCTGGCCGTTCTGGCCGAAGAGCGGAGCTAGATCAGCTAGCAGGGCCCGGCGATCGGGGCGTTCTCGTTCGGGCCATTCATGTGCTGGATGTTCGCCCCACTGCCGGCCTGCAGGCAGTAGGAGGACTGATCCGCGCGAACGAGAGTGACGCCGAACGAGGCCGGCAGCTGGGCCTGGGCGCCGACGTAGGTGCCGGCCGTGTTGAACCAGGCCTCCATGACCGGGGTCGCCTGCTGCAGGTTGATCGAGGCGCTGACCTGGTTGGCGGAGTCCTCGAGCTGCCGCTGGTTCGCCGAGGCGGGGCCCGTGTCCTGGGCCGCTTTCAGCACGAGATAGCCGCCGACGGCAAGCGCGGCGAGCATGAAGACGTAGCCGAAGACTCTGCCCACGAGGGCATATATCGGCCTTGTGAGAGGCCGAGTTGAATAAGAAGTCAAAATGCTTGTGATTAGCGCAACGGTGGTATAGTCCGCCCGTGTCCGAAGCGCTTCAGTTCGACGTGCTCGTGATCGGCAGCGGGGCTTCGGGCCTCGCCTCCGCCGTTGCCGCCGAAAGGGCCGGCGCCCGGGTCGCCGTCGCGACCAAGGCTGCCCTCCAGTCCTGCAACTCCGCCAAGGCCCAGGGCGGCATCCAGGCCGCGGTCGGAGACGACGACTCGCCGGAAACGCACGCGCAGGACGTCTGGGCAAGCTCGCACGAGACCGCCGACATGCGCCTCGTCGAGATCCTCACCTCGGAGGCGCCCGAGACCATCCACTGGCTGGAGGAGGCCGGGGTCGAGTTCACGCGCGAGAACGGCGGCTATCGCATCGCCCGCTGCGGCGGCGCGAGCCGCAAGCGTCTTCTTCAGGTCGGCGACCGCACCGGGCACGCGATCACGAAGGCGTTGCGCAAGACGATCGAGGGCTCGACGGCCGAGACATTCCCCCATTCGCCTCTGACCGAGCTCGAGCCGACGAGCTCGGGTTGGCGGGCGCGCTGCGGCGACCACGTCGTCGAGGCGAGCGCAGTGATCCTCGCTGCCGGCGGCCGCTGCTTCCGCGAGGCCGAGCAGCGGGGCGAGCTCACCACCAACCATCCGGGCGCGACTGGCGAGGTGACGCAGATCGCGCTCGATCTCGGCGCGAAGGCACGCGACCTCGACGCGCTCCAGTACCACCCGAACGGCGGCGCCTGGCCCGAGAACATGAAGGGCTACTCGATCCCCGAGACGACGCGCGCGTACGGCGCCGTGCTCCTCAATGCCGGCCGGGAGGAGTTCACCGATTCCCTCGGGCCCCGGGACGAGGTGTCGCAGGCGATCGTCGACGAGGTCGCGCAGGGCGGCGGCGTCGAGACGCCCGACGGCCGGCCCGCGGTCTGGCTCGACACGACGCGCATCTCGGAGGCGGATGCCGAGGTCTCGCTCCCGTACATGCTGCGCCGCTACCGCGCGGGCGGCATCGACCCGCTGCGCGAGCCGATCCTCACGTATCCCGTCCTCCACTATCAGAACGGGGGGCTCGTGATCGACGAGCACGGCGAGACGACGGTCGAGGGCCTCTTCGCCTGCGGGGAGATCGCGGGCGGGACGCACGGGCGCAACCGGATGATGGGGAACTCCCTCCTCGAGTGCTGCGTCTTCGGCCGGCGTGCCGGCAAGGCGGCGGCGGAGAAGGCGGCGGCATGAGCACTGTCGCGACCGACATCCAGCGGGCCGTCGAGGACGCGGCCGCGTACCTCTACGTCTGGGCGCTCAAGGACATCCCGCAGGACCTGCGCGACGCGATTCGGGACGCGCGCCAGCGCGAGACCTCGACTCCGGGGCAGCGCGTGCTCGACACGATCATCCGCAACGTCTCGATCGCGGACGACCAGACGACGCTTGTCTGCCAGGACACCGGCATCGCGGTCTACTACTGCCGGGTCGGCGAGCACTTCCCGCTGCATCCGGCGCGGATCTACGAGGCGCTCTACGACGGAACCGAGCGCGCGACGGTGGAGCATCCGCTGCGCTCGAACACGGTGCACACGCTGACTCGTGAGAACACGGGCCAGAACGTCGGCCACCGGGTGCCCATCGTCCACTGGGAGTTCGTTCCGGACTGGGACGGCCTCGACGTCAAGTGCGTGCCGAAGGGCTCCGGCTCCGAGAACATGAGCTTCCTGAAGATGTGCGTCCCCGCCGACGGCGTCGCCGGGATCAAGCGGTTTGTCCTCGACTCCATCGTCGGGGCAGGCGGGAAGCCGTGCCCGCCCGGGATCGTCGGGGTCGGCATCGGCGGCTCGGCCGACTACGCGATGCACCTCGCCAAGGAGGCCATCGCGCGCCCGGTCGGCACCCGCAACCCCGATCCCGAGGTGGCGAAGCTCGAGGAGGAGCTCTACGAGCTCCTGAACGAGACCGGGATCGGCCCCATGGGCCTCGGCGGCGACGTCACCGTCCTCCAGTGCCACGTCGAGCACGCGGACACGCACATGACCCTGAACCCCGTGGCCGTCAACTACCAGTGCTGGGCGGCGCGGCGCGCGACGGCGCACATCGCGGCCGACGGCAACGTCGACTACGACAGGGAAGCCTGATGCCTGTCCTTTTCAGACACCGGGGTCTGACCCCGTTGTGGAAAACCCGGGCACCCGAGTCACGGTTCCAAGCGAACGCAGTCGTCCTTTCGGGACACAGGGGTCTGACCCCGGTGTGGAAAGCGGGGTTGTAGATGGCCGAGCACCGCATCCGGTTCCCCGCCGACGAGGAGACGATTCGCTCGCTGCGCGCGGGCGACTCCGTGCTCGTCGACGGCCACATCATCGGCATCCGCGACCGCACGCAGATCCGCATCTTCGACCAGGGGATCGAGCCTCCCATGGACCTCCAGGGCGCGTTCCTCCTGCACACCGCACCCGGGGTGCGCAAGGTCGGCCCCGGGAAGTACGAGCCGGTCTCGATCGGCACGACGACGAGCGCGCGCATGGTGCGCTTCACCGAGCCGCTCGGGCGCGACTACGGCGTCCGCGCGATCTGCGGCAAGGGCGGCCTTCCCGACGAGGCCATCGAGCCCATGAAGCGCTACGGGATGGTGTACTTCGCGATCGTCGGCGGAGCCGCCGCGCTCGAGACCACGCAGATCGAGGAGATCGAAGAGGTGGCCTGGGAGGAGCTCATGCCCGAGTGCCTCTGGAAGTTCCGCGTCAAGGATTTCGGACCGCTCACCGTCGGCATCGACGCCCACGGAACGTCGCTGTTCCACGACGTCCAGGAGGCGGCAAAGAAGCGACTGGAGGACTTGTATGCCCGGCTCTAACGGCACCAACGGATTCCTCGACCTGCCGGCCCGGCCGTCGAAGCCGCGGGCGCAGGGAATCACGCACGTCATCGACAAGGGCCTCGCGCTGCGGCAGGTCGAGAACCTCTTCGACACCGCCGGCGAGTACGTCGACATCGTCAAGCTCGGCTGGGGCACGAGCTACGTCACCCACAACCTGAAGGAGAAGATCGAGCTCTACCGCTCCTTCCAGGTTCCCGTCGTGTGCGGCGGCACGCTGCTCGAGGCCGTCATCGCCCGCGGAAAGCTCGAGGAATACAGGCGCTGGCTTTCCGAGAACGGCTTCTCGCACGTTGAGGTCTCGGACGGGACGATCGAGCTGCCGCGCGAGCAGAAGGTCGAGCTCATCGCCGAGCTCGCGCAGGACTTCGTCGTCATGTCGGAGGTCGGCTCGAAGGACTCGGACGTCGTCTTCGCACCCTACCAGTGGGTGCAGTGGCTGAAGGAAGACCTCGACGCGGGGGCGTGGAAGGTGATCACCGAGGGCCGCGAGGGCGGCACCGCCGGCATCTTCCGCTCCACCGGCGACATGCGCACCGGGCTCATCGACGAGATCGTCCACGAGATCGACCTCTCCGAGATCATCTTCGAGGCCCCGACGACGCACTCGCAGGCGTGGTTCGTTCAGAAGTACGGGCCCGACGTGAACCTGGGCAACATCCCGCCCGAGGAGGTCATCCCGCTCGAGACGCTGCGCCTCGGCCTCCGTTCCGACACGCTGAAGGAGGTGCTGCTCGGTGAGCATGCAGCTGTCACGGACTGAGACCGAGATCGAGGCCCTCCCCGCGGAGGACGCCCTCCTCTGGGCGTACGAGGAGTTCGGCGAGCGCCTCTGCCTGAGCTGCTCCTGGCAGAAGCAGTCGTCGGTGCTCGTGCACATGGTCTGCGAGCTCGGGCTCGACGTCGACGTCGTCGAGCTCGACACGCACCTCTTCTTCAAGGAGACATACGAGACGCGTGAGCGGCTCGTCGAGCGCTACGGCCTCTCTCTGATCCGCCCCGAGGTCATCACCGTCGCCGAGCAGCACAAGCGCGAGGGCGCGAATCTCTGGGAGACGAATCCGGACCGCTGCTGCCATATCCGGAAGGTCGAGCCGCTGATCGAGACGCTGCGCCCGTACGATGCCTGGGTCTCAGGCATCCGGCGCGACCAGTCGCCGTCGCGGGCGACCGCGCAGAAGGTCGAGCGCTCCGAGCGGTACGGCGTCTGGAAGATCCAGCCGCTGGCCGACTGGAGCGAGCAGGACGTCTGGGCGTACATCATGGCGAACGACATCCCGTACAACCCCCTGCACGACGCGGGGTACCGCTCGATCGGGTGCATTCCCTGCACCCGGCCGACCAACCCCGACGAGGAAGAGCGGGCGGGCCGCTGGGCGGGGTCCGACAAACTCGAGTGTGGAATTCATCTGGAGGAAAGGAACGCATGACGGAACACATCTACGGCCACGAGCACCCCGAGTCGGGTGAGACGCGCGGAGGCGGCTTCTGCCTCTGGTTCACCGGTCTCTCCGGCTCCGGAAAGACGACGATCGCGCACCTCGTCGGCCCCGAGCTCGACCAGCGTGGCGCGATCGTGGAGTACCTCGACGGCGACACGGTGCGCACGCACCTCTCCAAGGGCCTCGGCTTCTCGAAGGAGGACCGCGACACGAACATCGAGCGCATCGGCTGGGTCGCCTCGCGGCTCGTCCGCCACGGTGCCGCCGTCATCTGCGCCGCCATCTCCCCGTACGAGGAGACGAGGCGAAAGGCGCGCGAGCTGGTCGAGGAGCAGGGCACGTTCGTCGAGGTCTTCGTCCGCGCCTCCGTCGAGGAGTGCGCGCGCCGCGACGTGAAAGGTCTCTACGAGAAGGCCTTCGCCGGCGAGATCAAGGGCTTCACCGGAGTCGACGACCCGTACGAGGAGCCCGAGAACGCCGAGATCGTCATCGACACCGAGGGCCAGACCCCGGAGGAGAGCGCCCAGGCGGTCATCGCCAAGCTCGAGGAGATGGGTCTCGTGGCCGCGGGGGTGAGCGCGTGAACACCATGACCGCGGATCAGCTGATCAAGCCGCACGGCGGCGAGCTCGTCGAGCGGACGGGTGAGCGGCCGGACGACGTCGAGTCGCTCGAGACCGTCACGCTTTCCCCGCGCGAGCTGGCCGACCTGGACATGCTCGCCTCCGGCGCGCTTTCGCCGCTCCAAGGCTTCATGTCCTCCGCCGACTACGAGGGCGTTGTCGAGGACATGCGCCTTGCCTCCGGACTGCCGTGGGCGCTGCCCGTCTGCCTGGCCGTCGAGAACGAGCCGAGCGGCGACCGGATCGCGCTCGCCGACGAGAGCGGCCGCCCGCTGGCCGTCCTCGAGGTCGAGGAGGTTTACGGCTACGACAAGGAGCGCGAGGCCGAGCGCTGTTTCCGCACGACGGAGGACGCGCATCCCGGCGTCGCACGTCTCTACGGCCAGCCGGACCACTACGTGGCCGGAGCGGTCACGGTGTTCGAGCGGCAGTCTCCGTCCTTCCCCGAGCTGCACAAGGACCCGCGCGACACGCGGGCGCTCTTCGCGGAGCGGGGCTGGAAGCGCGTCGTCGGGTTCCAGACGCGAAACCCGATTCACCGGGCGCACGAGTACCTGACGAAGTGCGCGCTCGAGACCGTCGACGGCCTCCTCATCCACCCGCTGGTCGGCGAGACGAAGTCGGACGACGTCCCCGCCGCCACCCGGGTGAGGGCCTACGACGTCCTTATCGACGGCTACTACCCGCGCGACCGCGTCGTGGTCTCGGCCTTCCCGGCCGCGATGCGCTACGCCGGCCCGCGCGAGGCGATCTGGCACGCGATCTGCCGCAAGAACTACGGCTGCTCGCATTTCATCGTCGGCCGCGACCACGCCGGTGTCGGGGACTACTACGGCACCTACGACGCGCAGCTCATCTTCGACGAGTTCGAGCCGCACGAGCTCGACATCGAGCCGATGTTCTTCGAGCACTCGTTCTGGTGCAAGGTGTGCGGCCAGATGGCGACGGCGAAGACGTGCCCGCACTCGGGCGATGACCACGTCTTCCTCTCGGGGACGAAGGTCCGCGAGCTGCTCTCGAACGGTGAGCTGCCGCCGGCCGAGTTCTCGCGGCCCGAGGTCGCGCAGATCCTCATCGAGGCGTACAAGAACAGCTAGCCCGTAGCATCTGCCCTGAGTGGGGCGGACTGCATTGATCGTGCTTGCCGTCGCGCTGCTCGTGGGCAGCGCCGCGGCGTTCACGCGGAGCGAGCGGCTCAAGCTCGCAGCTTCGCCCCTGGGCAAGCCGAGGTTCGATCGGCACCTCTCGCCAACGTGCGACTGCCCGCACGCGACCGCGAGCCTGTCCTTCCTGCTCAGGCGCCCAGAGCGCCTCGATGTCTCCGTGGTCGACTCCGACGGAGGGCATGTGGCCACGCTCGCCGACGGGGACGACGTCGAGGCGGGGACTGTTTCCTTCGACTGGGACGGCAAGGGCGACAACGGGCAGGTCGCTTCCGACGGCCTCTACCGGCTCAAGATCCGCCTCGAACACGAACGCCGCAACATCCTCATCCCGAAGACGATCGTCGTCGACACCGAGCCGCCGCAGCTACGGGTCGTCGATGCGGTCACAACGGATGAAGGCGTGCTCGTCCGCTACAAGACGAACGAGGGTGTGCGGGTCCGTGTGCTCTCGGACGGCGAGCGGGTTGCCACCGGCCGCCGCTCGAGCGCTGGAGTAGGACGGATCACCTGGACGCCCGCCGGCGGTCCGCTCGGGAGCGCGCTCACGCTCGTGGCCGTCGACCGGTCGGGGAACCGCACCGAGCCCGTGCCGTTGTCGGTGGCTATCCCCTAGACGGAGGCGCTGTCCTGCGCGGCAGGAACGTGACCGCGGCTGCTGCGACCGCAGCGATCCCCCAGACGAACGGATCCTCGAAGAACCCGCCGTAGAAGAGCGACTGGACGACGAGGGCGGTGAGGCACCCCGCGAGCGCGAGCCCGAGCGGCCGGTGCCGCCGCCAGACGTCGAGGATCGCCCGTCCGAGCGCTGCCAGGAAGGCCAGGTAGACGAGAAGCCCGATGGTGCCGAGCTCGGCGGCAACGGTGAGCGGTGTCGTGTGCGAGACGTTCTTGCTCTTCTGACGGCGCGCGTCCTCCTCGCGCCTGCTCATGAGCGGCTGCGAGCCGACGCCGACTCCGACGATCGGATGGGCCGCGTAGACGGGCCACGTCACCTGGACGATCGGCACCCGGTCGCTCGTCACCTGGCGCGCCGAGTCGCCGCGGCTCTCCACGAGCACGAGCACGCCCGCGGCGAGCACGAGCGCGGCCGACGTGCCGATGACGACGCGCCGGGTCAGCCGGTCGCCGGCGATGAGGGTGATGACGAGCACGGCGCAGAAGAGAGCCACGAAGCTCGTCTGCGAGTAGGAGAAGTAGAGGCCGAGCGTGAGCAGGCCGAGAACGGGGAGGCCGACGGCCGGGCGCAGGAGCGCGAGCCAGAGAACGGTGAGGACGACGACGATGCCGAGGACCAGGTGGCGCCCGTACACGCTCGGGTCCTGGAAGACGGCCGTCACCCGGAAGAACGAGGAGTACGCGTTGGTGAGCTGGACGTCCTGCTTGGCGAGGATCTCCGTGTGCGACCAGGCCTGGTAGACGCCGATCGCTGCGAAGACCGAGGTCACCGCGACGAGCCCTGCGGCAAGCGCGCGCCACGTCCACTCCCGTGGCCGGGTCAGCGCGACGATCGAGAAGAGGACGGTGAAGGGGAAGTAGAAGAAAACGAGCGCGATCGTCCCTGCGCGAGGGTCTTTCGCCCAGAGGAGCGAGATTCCCGAGAGCGCGACGAGCGCCGCAGTCGGCACTGCGATCAGGTACGGGACGGCCGTAAAGTCGCCGCCGCGCAGAAAGCGGTAGGCGAGCGCGAGCGCGGCGGCGACGAGTACCGCGTAGAGCGGCACGAGGAGGAAGGCCTCCTGGTTTCCGAGCCCGACCGAAAGGCGAAACGGCGCCACGACGAGCAGGGCGACCGGAGCCGCGGCCGGATAGCGCACGAAGAGGGCAGCGAGCCCGAGTCCGAGGATGGCCGCGAATCCGAGGGCGCCGATGCGCGCCGCCGATTCGGTCAGCAGGCTCGGCGCGTCGGGCACGAGGGCGTATGCGAGGCCGACCTCGGCGGCGACGAGCGCAGCCAGCCCGCCGAGGAAGAGGATGCGCTCCCGCGCGATGAGGAGCCCGCACGCTCCGAATGCCCCAACCACCGCTGCGGCGTGCGCCAGGGCCTCGTGATCCACGCGCTAGGCCGTCAGCTGGCGAATGAGCCGCGCGCCGAAGTCGCCCCGCTTGCCGGCCATCTCGGGCAGCACGGTCGAGCGGACGTGCTCGATGACGTGCACACCCTCGGGCGCCTCGATTGAGAAGACGTCCTCGGGCGCGTCGGCGCCGTTGGCGAGAGAGTTGAAGACGTCCCACTCGCGCGCCTTCCTCCGCGTGCGCGTGCTCTGGCCGAAGTCGGTGTGGGTCCAGTGCGAGAACTCGTCCGCGTCGAGCCGCTTCAGCTCGATGCAGGAGAAGTCCGGAAGCACGAGGTTCGGCAGGGTCGCCGGCCAGAGCGGCTGCTCCCACTCCATCGCCTTGACGAAGCTGTAGCCGGGCCGGTTCGGCCACGCCCAGGGCTCGGTGTTGGACATGCCGAGGTCGAGAAAGGCGTGCCGGTCGTCCACCACGTAGAGCGGGTAGCGCGGGATCTTCACGACGACCTCGTCGGCCTCCAGCTGCCAGGCGAGGTCGCGGAGGATCCCTTCGGCGGCCTCCGTCAGGACCATGTCCCCGTCCCACTTGAGCACGTAGCCCGTGCGCACGTGCGAGAACGACCAGTTGTAGAAGTAGACGAGGCTGTGCACCGACTCGGCCCGCGTCCCGAGGTGCTCTTCGCCGCAGCGGGCCACGGAGAAGGGATACGAGTAGACCTCGAGGCGCTCGGCCGCGCCGCACTCCTCGGCCACGCGTCGGGCGATCTCGGGCGTTCCGTCGGTGGAGCCGTTGTCGACCAGGACGACCCGGTCGACGGCGCGGAAGAGAGACGGCAGGACCCACGGCAACGGATCCGCTTCGTTCTTGGCGCGGACGACCGC